>NHDO01000008.1 GCA_002171735.1 Proteobacteria bacterium TMED61
CACCCTGAAGCATAAAGATTCCCGGCAGGCTTTTCAGTCCGAAGCCCCTGCCCCAACTCGAGCGGATCTCGGTATAGCGCCTGTCTTCACCGCCACGGGCGATCCGTGATTTCACCATAACCGACAGTCGAAGGGCGGCTACCGTGATCCCGGCGAGTGTTACCCAGGCAATGGGCGAAGGCGGCGAGGCACTGAGAAGGTATATGGCGCCACTGCCGACACTCATCCATGGCCAGAAAACATCGGCAACACTGGCATCCTGCTTCGCAAGACTGATGGCCCAAGCCAGCAGCGACAACAGTGCGCACCAGAGGGCAGCCTGTATGAAGGGGTTGCTTAACATTTCTTTCGCGTATGGTCTTTAAACTCGTAGTTTCTCATCTCCACTGTGAATGCTCCATGCTGTGGTAGTTTGGGAGAAGTTAGCGAAGCGAGATTGAAACTACAGAATTTGGATAACAGTGCCCTTGAAACATCCCATTATTATTTGGCTACGCCAGGATCAACGACTTAGCGACCACCCAGCCCTCGCGGCTGCCGAGGCAAGCAAAAGAAAGGTGATCCCCTGTTATGTGCTGGACACCCGCGATACGCGTCCGTGGCGACCAGGCGGTGCGAGCCGCTGGTGGCTCTACCATAGCCTGTCAGAAATCGGTCAGCGCATCCGCGAACAGGGTGGGGACCTGTTGCTCAAGCACGGTGATCCGGTCAGCATCATCACAGAGCTTGCCCTTGAAGTCGGGGCGAGTGCTGTTTACTGGAGCCGTGCTGTCGAGCCTCACTGCCGCCGCGATGAGACGGCCCTGGCATCTACTCTTGAGGCGCATGGGATTGGCTCAGAAGGTTTTGCGGGCAATTTACTCTTTGCGCCTGAGATGATCCAAAATCGCAGCGGCGCGCCCTTTCGTGTCTTTACGCCATTCTGGAAACACTGTCTGGCCAACGGTTCCAAAATGCGCGCGCCCACCGGCCCAGTATCGCCCGAGTTCTCGACTGACCTTCCGGACGGCGATGTCCTTGATGACTGGGGTCTACTGCCGACCCATTCCAACTGGGCGGCAGGACTGAAGGAAACCTGGCAACCCGGAGAGGCCGCCGGGCAGGCTCTGCTCCACAAATTTGTGGAGAAAGCGCCTCGTTACAACACCCATCGCAACTTCCCCGCTGAAGATGCGACCTCGCGACTGTCGCCCTATCTGCATTTTGGCAACATCAGCGCAGCGCAGGCCTACGCAGCTTTCTCTGCTTCGGGACGCGAACCCGATCAAGGGGTGGCGGCTTTCCAGCGGGAAGTCGGCTGGCGCGAATTCAGCGCGCACCTGCTGGTGCATTTTCCCAGCCTGCCTGAGAAACCCTTCCGTCCTGAATTTGCAGACTTCCCATGGCGGGATGCGCCACAACTCTTGAAAGCCTGGCAGACTGGCCAGACCGGATTTCCTATCGTAGATGCTGGGATGCGTCAGCTTTGGCACACCGGCTGGATGCATAACCGGGTACGCATGGTCGCCGCCTCGGTACTCGTCAAACACCTGCTGGTTCACTGGCATCATGGCGAAACCTGGTTCTGGGATACCCTGGTGGACGCTGATCTTGGCAACAATGCAGCAGGGTGGCAGTGGGTAGCGGGTTGCGGCGCAGACGCCGCGCCCTATTTCAGAATCTTCAACCCGATCCTGCAGGGACAGAAGTTTGATGCGCAAGGCGGATACGTCCGCCAATGGGTGCCAGAACTTGCGAAACTACCCGACCGTTACCTTCATGCGCCCTGGCTTGCACCCGTGGAGGTGCTGACCGACGCCGGCATCAAACTCGGCGATAACTATCCGAAGCCGTTGGTTGAACCCGATGTTGGCCGCAAGCAGGCCCTTGCTGCACTAGCAACACTGAAGTCGCGCGCTTGATGATTTATTGTGGTGCCAACCACTCCACGAGGTAGTACACCTCCTGCCCTTCAGAAGACTTCGAGGGACCAAGCACTCTGGCGGGAAAAAGACGCTGTGCGGGTCGGCCCCGGACACGCGCCTCCTCTTCCGATTCCACGAGCCGCACACAGTTCGCGGGATAGCGCTGACGGTTGCGCCCCGGCATATAAATTACGGCCCAGTGTTCCTGCGAGACATCTGTCTCGGGATCGGGTGGGATAAAACCCTGCATCTTTTTTTCAAGCCTGGTCCGGCAAGTTCGCGATCGACCGCAACGCGAGTTTATCTCTCTGAGGATGTACCCGTTACGATGTAACCCCCGGACTTTTCATCGTGCTGCAATGCCAAGAGTCCCCGGCTGGCGGCTTCTTCGAGTAGCGCTCCAAACGAGGGGAACCCATGATAGCGCTCACTGAACCCCGGCTGGCGGCGTTTCAATGTCTGCTTGATCATCGAGCCCCAAACCTGCGTGCCATCACCGCGCTCTTCGAAAATATCATCCAGCGTCGCCATCACCATATCAATCGCGTCCTGACGGCGCTTTTCATCCTCGCTCATTGCCGACTTTTTCTTCTTGCTTGGCGCCTTGGCCTTTTTTTTGCGCGTGGGGCCGACACGTCCGGCAAGATCATCGTAGAAGATAAATTCATCGCAATTGGATGTCAGGAGATCAGATGTGGAACTCTTGACACCGACTCCCACCACATATTTGTTGTTTTCCCGAAGCTTGCTGACCAGGGGTGAAAAATCCGAGTCGCCACTCAGAATTACGAAGGTGTTCACGTGAGACTTGGTGTAACAAAGATCCAAAGCGTCAACGACCATACGGATGTCCGCGGAGTTCTTGCCTGACTGGCGGACATGGGGGATTTCAATCAATTCGAACGCCGCTTCATGCATCGAGGCCTTGAAGCTCTGGTAACGATCCCAGTCTGAATAAGCTTTTTTGACCACGATATTGCCCTTCAGCAGTAACCTTTCCAGCACCAGTTTCATGTTGAAGGGTTTATCACTGAAATCACGCACGCCAAGCGCGATGTTCTCAAAGTCACAGAAGATCGCTATGTTCTGTGGGGAGTTATCGTTACTCATACGGCGGGTTCCAAAATAGTGGTTGGGGAGAGATGCTGAGAAAGCGCACTTCCGTGCGACAGTGAAGTCTAACCGTACCTCCAGACTGGGGCTATGCTAACTGAAAAACCGCTAGGAACCGTGATCAATACGGCGAATCTGGAAACGAAGCTGTTTGTTTTTCAGAAACGATCCCAGTTCGGGGGTTGCCGCCAGGTGGGCACGCAGATCCGCGCTTTGCGCTGCAAATGGCAGCAATGTGGCGATCACATTTTCTGTTGCGGGGCTTCTCAAGCCAAAGCCACTTTTAAAACCGTTTGGGGTCTTCAGGCAATCCACCAGCGCCGAACATCTGAGTTCCGCGTAATCTGCAAAGTTGATGCTCAGGATACCGTTTGGATCCAGACAGTGCTTTAGTTGGCGCAGCCATCTATGATCACAGCGCACTGCGCGTCTTGGAATTCCCGCGCTCCCAATAAAAAGATCGTCGATCACGAGATCAAATCGTGGGCCTCGGTAGCGCGCAACAAACTCGACGGCATCCTGACAATGGATCTGGGTTCTGGCCTTATCGACGCCGAAATGGGTTCCGGCCACTTCGATATGGATCGGGTCCTGTTCGATGGCAGTGAACCGGGCACTTGGAAACAATGCCTGCAGTTGCAGCACGACGGTGCCCGCGCCAAGACCCAATAGGAGTACCCGCGAAGGTTCAGGACGAGCATCAAAATAAAGTCCCAGCCACAAAAGATCCCAAATGCTCCCTGTGACCACCCGTCGGGGACTAAACTGACTATGAAGAACACCGTCGGTATATAAACGCAGACTTGATCCGGCACCACGCACCTCATAGTACCTGCCCGCGTGTCGGCGGGACCAGAGGACGGCTATGACCTGGCTCCCGCTTTCGCAATTGTCATTTTTCTTTGACTCTTATTCTCTTGTGGGGACATCCTAGTAGTCACGATCCTGTAACAGAATCTGCCTAAGATTCTGGCCAATCGGTACCGAAAAGCAATGCCAACAACATGACCCAGACACCTTGCATCGCCCAGGATAACGACAAGCCCTGTTACGGACGGCTGCTTTCGGAGATCGGGATTCTAGAAACCCGGCTGGCAGAGATGGGGTTTGACGGAGACAGCGCCTACGAGAAACGCCTCATCAATCAATATCACGATCTGATTCATGAGCGGCGAATAGCACTGGCAGAGTTTAAACGCAGGCGACTCGCCAGCCTTTGACCCGCCAGCACTACCGAGAACGCTGTGTTAAGTTTCATATACCAGGTTTGGCGGGGCTACCAGCAGACCCACCACTTCAGGCCAAATGTTCTTTATATCAGTGACACGCATCTCGCTGTGCTGCGGGCTGAATTGGATACACACCCTAACCCGGACAAACTCCGCCGCTACTTAGGTATGGAGGTTATCGTGCGTAGCCGCCTGTTACATCCTAAAGTCTGCTGGCTTCAGTCAGCCGCCCGCAAGGCTAGCTGAAGAGCGTCCCGACCAGCTCAGTTACAGAGCACGTCGAGCGTGTGGTCTGCGACAACGTTGTTGAAGGAATAAGTGCAGCCGAATTGATTACAGGCTTCAACCCCGCCGTCCACCTCAAGAAACTGGACCACGCCTGAATTGACCGTGATATCAAAGTCCTGATTCGCACCCTCGTTAACCGTCACCGGACCTGAGGGTGAAACCGTACAGTCTCCCCCCAATAGTGTTGCCGTAATCGTGTAGGTAGCTGCCGGTGCTGGATCGGGTGCCGGTGCTAAATCGGGTGCCGGTGCTGGATCCTCAGAGAACACAATACTTACATTCTGATCCGAGGTAAGTTCGGGCAGTCGATACCACTGGTTGGCCCTGCGCGTTATCTTGGTGCCGTTGACCAAAACGCTGACGAGGCTGTAGTTCGATTGGGTCACCACGGTGAAATCAAGACTGTTGTAGGCTTTGAGATTAAACCGGTGGGCAAGATCGGTGCGTTCTGCTGGATCATCCGTAATAACTTTGATGCTGCCGCCGGTCGATACTGAAAACGAGATATCAAAGCATCCCGCGTAGATGACCACTTCCCCTAGATCTTGGGTCATCTCATTCACCGCGGGCTCCTGCCGATAGGTTTTTCCGGGACGATTACCACTGGCGCACTTGCCGTTATCCACCACGGTGATCTTGCCCGCAAACCCCCATGCACGAAGCACCGAGGTTGCCTGGCTGGGAGTTAGATCCTTAAGCTCGGGTGTGGGGGACTCGGGCGACGACACCTTGGTGACGCCCAGCTGCTCGGCACCGCTTGAGCTCGATGGTCCACTGTCAGAGCAGGACCCTAGACAGATCAGAACCAGTCCCGCCATTGCCGAACGGCGCAAAATGCCGAGCGGGCAGACGGTATCGAAAAAGAACTTAGGATTCGCAGCAAACATCATTAGGGAGGCCCCTGCTTACCCGCAGGAAAAAATAGTCTATTACTATTTATGTAATTTCCCTAATTATTTTCTAGTTAATTGTTTTATATGACTTTTAATTTTTATCAATTGCTGAGATTCCAGTGGGATGCTAAGACAAAACATGCTCTTTCAACGCTTCAAGATCGAGAAAATATCGGCAGATCTCGTCACTGCCGGCGAGCAGCAAGGGCACTTTATCGCTATAGGCTGACGTCCAGTCCGGGTGGGCATCAACGTCGCGCAGGTCGATCTCAAAACGATAATCACGCTGCAGTTCCTGCAACTGATAATGCATATCTTCACAAAGGTGGCAGTCTTTGCGCGTATAAAGAGTTAGCGTGACGGTCGGCATACTGTAAGAAAAACCCATGGCGGCCTTCGGGCGAAGCAGATATTCTAGGTCCTTGTCCCCCGGGGTAATTCTTAATGCCGCTGTCGCTCTGGCTCTCCATGTCGCTGATCTGTATTTTCGGAGCGATGTCGCCCGGTCCAAGTCTTGCAGTAGTAGTCCAGAACACGCTTTCGGGCGGGCGGCTCCAGGGCGTCATTACCGGAATTGCTCACGGCTTCGGGATTGTCATCTGGGCCGGCCTCACCGCCGGGGGCATCGGCCTGTTGATTACCCAGCAACCCGCCCTCTTTAACGGAATGCGCTACGCCGGCGCAGCCATACTGGTTTATCTCGGTATCCGCAGCCTGCGCAGTACGGCAGGGGCAGCCGAAACCCTGCAGAGCGCCAACAACAATCCAAGCGCCTCAGCCGCACGGGACGGATTTCTGATTGCCATCCTCAATCCCAAGATCGCGCTTTTTTTCCTGGCACTCTTCAGCCAATTTGTCCGCCCGGAAGCTGGGATCGGGGAAAAGGTCATCATGGCTCTAACCGCGGGGGGGATCGATGCCTTGTGGTACATCATCGTCGCTTTGTTGCTGTCCCACTCCGCCATTCTCGACCGCCTTCGGGCCCGGGCGCGCTTTCTTGATCGCCTGTTCGGGCTGATCCTGATCGGGCTCGCCATCCGGGTCGCACTTTAGTCAAAATTTTTGCCTCCGTTGACATGTTGCGGTGCCGCAGGTTCTACAAAACGAATCGATTCTTTTAAGAATTTTATTATTTTTTAAAAGTATTTGTATGATTATCTCGGGAGGACCTTAGTTGACAATTCCTATGATGCGATGCAACATAATGGATTGAAATGACGCGTGGGCGTGCATCTGGCTTGTCGCGCCAACGGTCCCCGGAGGCCTGCATGCAGATTCAAGATAAAGTCGGAATTGTCACAGGCGCCGCGAGCGGCATTGGCCGCGCTACAACTCTGGAGCTTATCAACCAGGGGGTCAAAGGCATTGCCCTGGTCGACCTCAGCGAAACCGCGGTAGTTGAACTTGCCCAGCAGATCAACGAGTCGGCGGGCCGGGAACTGGCCCTCGCATTTGCTGGTGACGTGACGGATGCCGAGTTTCGTGCGCGGGTGTTCGACGAAACCTCTCATCATCATGGCATTGTCCAGATCATGATCCCATCGGCAGGCATTTTCAGGGACAGGCTTGCTGTAAAAATCGAGCGCGATACCGGCGAAGCCAACATTTATCCTGCTGATGTTTTTCGCCAGGTGCTTGAGGTCAATCTGATCCACCCGGTCTACTGGGCGATGGAAACGATCGCACGCATTGCAGTGGATCGGAACCGCCAGAATCTTAAGAAATGGCATCCCGACGAAAAAGTACAAGGCACGATTATTTTCATTGGCTCGGTCTCTTCTCAGGGTAACCGTGGGCAGGTCTCGTACGCGAGCACCAAGGCCGGCCTGGCAGGCGCCGTCTCCACACTGATGAAAGAAGCAATGTTTCATGGTGTGCGCACCGGGGTTATCCATCCAGGATTTGTGGATACGCCGCTGCTGCAGGGGATGCCCGAGGGCTATGTTGAACAACAAATTCTTCCCGATACTCAACTGGGACGCCTGATCCGTCCCGAAGAAATCGCCGATGCGATCTGCTTCATGATCCGCAACTCTGCCGTCAGCGGCCAGCTCTGGGCGGACGCTGGCTGGCATCCGGCGGCTGCCTAAAACGCGCTTGAGCCCCAAGGGCCAGGGTCTTATGATCTGACCCTGACCCAAAGCTGTGACCGGTCGTTTAGGCCGTCACCATCGATGCGCCTATGAATAACCCCTCTCTCGATCCTGCCTGGATCGGCAAGACCTTTGATGACTTTCTGTTCCGACCTCATAAAGGCATCACGTCGACCCGCGCCGCCATTGCGCTGCGCTCGCAACTGACCGACGCACTGGCCCTGGAACTGCCGATTGTCTCTTCCAATATGGACAGCGTTACCGGGGGCGACATGGCCCAAACGATGGCTCTCGAAGGTGGGTTGGGTGTCATCCACAGGGGACAGAGCATTGAACGCCAGTGCGAGACCGTAGCGGGGGTTAAACGCAGCCACAGTGCCGTGATCGAGCAACCGCGGACGCTGCCAGTGGGTTCTACCATCGGCGAAGCGCGTGTGTTCGCCCGGCGACACAAAATCAACGGGATCCTGATCGAGACCGCGCCGGCCACTGCGATTCTCGCGGGTGTACTGACCCGTAGGGATATTCCCTGGGACCGCTCACATGATAACGAGGCGGTAGAGAATTTCATGACGCCCATGGCGCAATTGAAAACGGCCGGGCCTGACGTCGCCACGGATGACGCCGCAAAGATTATGTTCGAAGGCAGAATAGAGCGACTGCCCCTGGTGGATAACGAAGGCCGGATTCAGGGGCTGATTACCCGCAAGGATGTGCGCTTCCTGCGCGAGCGACCCTTCGCAAGCAAGGATGCCAAGGGTCGGCTGCTGACCGGGGCTGCCGTCGGTTGTGCCGGCGACTTCATGGAACGCGGTCAGGCATTACTTGATGCAGGAGCCGACTCCCTCTTTGTTGATATCGCCCACGGTCACTCGCTGGTCATGCAGCAGGGTATCGAGCGTCTGCGCGCCGAGTTCCCTCAGGTGCCACTCATCTGCGGCAACGTTGCGACCGGTGCCGGCGCGCGATTTATGTGTGAACTGGGGGCAGATGCTGTAAAAGTCGGGGTTGGCCCGGGACGGGGTTGCCGAACACGGCTGGAAACCGCCGCCGGAGTACCGCAACTTCAGGCAATCCGGGAAGCCTGGTGTGAAGTCGGCGGTGAGATCAGCATCATGGCCGATGGGGGCGTTCGATACGACAAGGATATCTTCCTGGCACTTGCCTGTGGCGCAGACACAGTGATGCTCGGCAGTGCGCTGTCCGGTACGGACGAAGCCCCCGGGCGGGTGATTGAGGATCCGGCCACACATACCAAGAAAAAGATCTACCGCGGCATGACCTCTCCGGAAGCGGTGATGGAATCACTTTACGATTCAGAGGACTCAGATGCCGTCGATGCTGCCCTGGCAACTCCGCCGGAGGGTCAGGAAATCCAGGTACCCTATCGCGGCAGTGTCGTCGACATTTTGCACCGGATCCGCGGCCACCTCCGGTCGGCCGTGAGTTATGCTGGATGCGAATCTCTGGAGAAGGCAAGAATGGCCATCCTGCCAGATCCACTTGAGTACCTGATTGCGCTTTCCGAGGCGTCCCGAAGAGAGTCCTACGAACGCTGAAGTGTGGTCACCATTGTGACTGCCTGCTGGATTCGGCATAGCACAGCTACCGCATGTCGAACGGGTTTTCTGGCCACTTTCGGGTAATGGACACCCCGTACTTTAATACCGCCGTACACCGTGTCCGGGTCGTGCTGTCACTGATCGCTGGGGGTCTTGGCGGAGCCGCGTTCTTCTGGCTTTCGCTGCCGCTTCCGTGGATGCTGGGATCCATGCTGGTGGTGTCAGCGGGCGCCGTGGGCGGACTGCCCTTCCGTCGCTCCATTCGTCTCAGAAAAGCGATGATCGCCATCATGGGTCTGATTCTGGGCAGCTGTTTCACTGCCGATAAGCTTTCCCAGTTGGGCCTGTGGTCGCTAGCCATGCTGTTGGTCAGTGTCTATGTCGTCCTCATGACCGGGGTCTCCCTGGGCGTCTTTCGTCGCTTTGGTCGGATGAACCTCCCGACCGCCTACTTTTCAAGCATGCTCGGGGGTTTAGGGCCGATGACCATCGCCGGAGAAGAGGCCGGCGGGGACAACCAGTTGATACCGATTGCGCATGTGATCCGGATCTTCTGTGTCGTGTCCTCGGTGCCTATCTATCTGACATTCGTACAAGGGGTTGACCTTACACCTCCCCCCATCGTGCTTTCTGAGTTCATTGCGGTACCGCACTGGCGCGACTGGTTGATCTGGGGAGGCTGCGCCGTTATCGGGTTTTTCGGCGCCCGCGCTATCCGGATACCGTTTGGTGAAATTCTTGGGCCTATGCTGTTGTGTGCTGCCGCCTATATCTTTGGGCTGATCACAGTTGTCCTACCGCCATTTGTGGTCATTGCGGTCCAGATTGTCATCGGTACTTCGATTGGCACACAGTTTGCCAACCTGCGTGGACGCCATGTACTGCGTACCGTCGTGACATCGCTGGGATCCACGGTCGTCATGCTGGTGGGTGCACTGATCATTGCCGAACTGATGGCACCTGTACTCAAAATCGACTCGCTTTCGCTGCTGCTGGCGCTGGTGCCGGGGGGTCTCGTCGAAATGGGACTGATCGCAGTTTCGTTAAACGCCGATACAGCCTTTATCAGCGTGATGCATACCTGGCGATTCATCCTGATCGCCATCAGCGCACCACTGCTGTTTGGGCTCTTCTGGCGCGGATTCCTGCAGCCCGGGCGTCATCCCCCGACGAGCACGGACAATCCTGACGCCAGATCGGGGTAACGCACGTCTACCCCGAGATGTTCGCGCATCCGGGTGTTATCGATTCTCTTGGATTCAGCGAGATAGGAACGCATCTCCGTACTCAGAGCAGCAGTGGCTTCCTGCTTATCGACAACCGGCGGACGGGGCAGACCGGTCATGTCCGCAACGCTAAAGAAAAAATCTGTCATGGTCGACGGGTGGCCATCGCTGACGTTATAGACCGGCAGGGGATGCTCAATACGGGCGGCGGCAAGACAGACGCTGATCAAGTCTTCCACATGTACCCGGTTGCTCCAGGGCGCTAACTCGGGCGCCAACACTGGCAAACCTTCGCGCAAACGTTTCAAAGGAAGTTTTCCTGCGCCATAGATTCCCGGAACCCGAAGCGCCACGATCGGAATATCGTGCCTCTGACACCAAGTACGCATAACCTGCTCGGCATCGACTCTCCGACGTGCCCGGCCCGTCTGCGGTGCGAGGGCGCGATCCTCGGTCACCCATTCGCCCTGACAATCTCCATAAACCCCAGTGGTGCTGATCAGCACGACCCGAGAAGGTCGTTCTCCAGACTCAACCGCGCACTGAATAAAGCAGCGCAGCCGCCGGTCCTGATCACCCTCTGGCTGAGGCGGCACAAACCAGTAGAGGACCCGCCCGCGCAGCACGCCTGTACCGGTGCTCTCGTTTTCAAGATCGGCACTCACAGCTGCGATGCCCTCTCGGTTCAAACGTTCCGCGCTTTCAGCCGTGCGAACGATCGCCGCCACTGCACCCCCGGCCGCCAGCTCGCGCAGGGCCACCTGGCGACCCACATAACCGCAACCCGCAAATAAACTATCCATCGATACCTAACGACTCGCGGCCAGGGTGCCGGCGGTTGTCAGCGTCGCCACCGTAACTTCAGCCCTTTTACATTTCAGTGTGCCGCTGACCTCCGCAGTCATGTCCGGTGGGGTAATCACCCCTTGAATACGGGCGGCCTTAGCCCCGAAAGAACAGCCTGCATCATTAAGACGGGATATATTCGTCGCACTCAGCAGCGAACGCAGGTCATCGACCGACGCCTGCAGCCCCCAATTTCCCGTGTTGTCGACGACTCCCGTAATGGTGACATCGCGAACGGACAAAAAGGCCAGGCCATCTCGCGTGACCTCGACTGAAACACTCTCGGTACGCTGATCCGTCGCTGAACCCAGCGCGACCACATCGGCGGTTGAAGTCAGTGAGATCGTGCCGGTGTAAGTGCCCTTATAGACACCTGTTGCATCACCCCTGGAAACGGTCAGTTCAATACCGCTGGTCGAGGAACTGGCACAGCCGACCAGTATCAACGCCACTACGAGCGACATGAGTCCGCAATATTTCACCATGGGGATGGCCTGAATCTCTAAACCACTAGCCAGTGTGGCACGCTGAATAAAGAGGTCATATGAAAACCGTACGAACCGAAATGATAGCGCTCCTGACCTGAGCAGTACTTAGGATTACATTGTACCGGCACTGTCAACGCTGCTGCCCTTCGTTCCGAAAAGTGTGGGTGACTGTTATCATCTCAGTTTGTGCCAACCGATGAGCGACGCAGGCGGTATATCTCTTTGCCGCAGGCGAACATTCGAGCGATTCCGGAGAACCCATGGACGAAGCGACCCGTACCCGACTTGAGGCAGCCGCGTTTCGCGGACTGGTAACACACCTGCGCCAGCGAACCGATGTGCAGAATATCGATCTGATGAACCTTGCCGGCTTTTGCCGCAACTGCCTTTCCAAATGGTATCTCGCGGCTGCGAACGAAGAAGGCGTTGAGATGGACTACGACCTTGCACGCGAGACCGTCTACGGTATGACCTATGATGACTGGAAACGTGACTACCAGGGCGAAGCCAGCGCAGAGCAGAAATCAATTTTTGACGCGACCAAACCGCTGCATGCAAAGATCAGCGGCCACAGCAAGGCCTGAATTCAATGAATACCCTTGAAGTCCACCAGTTTCCCTGCCTTTCCGACAACTATGGTTATCTGGTCCACGATACTGACAGCGGACTGACTGCAGCGATTGATACGCCCGAAGTAGTACCGATTCGGGAGGCGCTTGATGCGAAGGGCTGGCAACTGGACTTTATCTTCAATACCCATCACCACGACGATCATGCCGGGGGCAACCTGCAACTGAAATCGCAAACTGGGTGTCAGATCATCGGGCCGGCCGCGGATGCGCAGAGGATTCCCGGCATCGACCGCACTGTTGCCGAAGGGGATACGGTCAGTCTGGGAGCCTGGCCGTTTACGGTTCACGATACACCTGGACATACCCGTGGCCATATCGTTTACCACTGCCTGCCGGCCAATATCGGTTTTGTCGGCGATACCCTGTTTGCGCTCGGCTGCGGCCGGCTTTTCGAAGGCACACCACAACAGATGTGGGCTTCGCTGCAGAAAATCTTGTCCTGGCCGGACGAGACCCAGATCTACTGTGCCCACGAGTACACCCAGGCCAATGCCCGCTTCGCCCTGTCAGTGGAACCGAATAACGCTGATCTTGTCGCCCGCAGCGATCAAATCGATGCTGCCCGGCAACGGGACGAGCCGACGGTGCCCACAACCATAGGACTCGAGAAAAGGACCAACCCCTTTTTGCGTCCGGACAGCGAGCACCTGCAGCAAACCATCGGCCTGATCGGCCAGCCCCTGGTTGATGTATTTGCCCGAACCCGTGAACTCAAGGACCAGTTCTGACACGCCATAGCGTGCTCACGCGATCCCAATCATCGACTTCGATCAATGACCCGTCCTTCGGCACCTTCTACCCGCTCCAAAGTCCGACGCCTGCGTGAACTGGCGCGCTATGACCGGTCCAGCGTCAATGCTATTCTCGACGAAGCCACGGTGTGTCATGTCGGGTTTGTCGATGACGGTCAACCCTTTGTGATCCCAACCGCCATTGCGCGCATCGGCAATCACGCATACCTACACGGCAGCCGGGTCAGCCGGATGTTGAAACTGCTGGCAGCGGGAAACCCGGCGTGCATCACCGTAACGCTACTCGATGGGATCGTGGTGGCACGCTCCGCTTTCAACTCTTCGATGAACTACCGCTCGGTCGTCATTCTCGGTAGTGGAGAAAAGGTCACCGGAGAAGACAAGAAAATTGCGCTGGATGCCTTCACTGAACATCTGATCCCCGGACGCACTACCGACATCCGCGCATCCCGGCCGAAGGAACTGGCAGCGACGACTGTCGTACGCTTTGGCCTTGAGGAAGCATCGGTCAAGATCAGTGAGGGCCCACCCAGCGACGAGAAGTCTGACTATGAAAGCGATGCCTGGGCTGGCGTCATTCCGCTGAAGCTCAAAAGCGGCAAGCCCCAGCCTGATCCCCGCTTGAAACGCGGCATTCCCGTGCCGGCATATATTCGTAAGCGCAAAACATGACCGGCAGCGAACCAAAATTGCTGGCCGATTTCACCGACCGTCGTTGAACAGCATGAGCAGCGCACCACGGATTGCGATTGATATCGGTGGGACCTTTACCGATGCGGTCCTGCAGATGGGTGCCGACCGCTATACCGCCAAGGTCCTCACGACGACACGCAATCCAGCCGAAGGATTCATGGACGGGGTTTCGCAACTGCTCTCACAGTCGGGTATCGCCCCCGCCGATGTAGCGCTCATCACCCACGGGACTACGCTCGCCACCAATGCACTGATTGAACGCCGTGGAGCGAAAACCGCGCTGATCGTGACCGAGGGGCATCGTGATTCTCTTGAGATCGGTTATGAGAACCGTTTCGACCAGTACAACTTTGACGCTGATCGTCACCCGCCGCTGGTGCCGCGGAAACACCGCTGGACGGTGCCGGAGCGGATCGATTACCGGGGACAGATTCTTAGACCCCTCAATGAGGCCTCGGTTGAAGATCTCGTTGAGCGCATTCGCGAAGCGCAAATACAAAGCGTTGCAGTGGGCCTGCTGCATGCTTACGCCAACCCGATCCACGAGCAACGCATCCGGGTCCTGCTGCAAAAGCATTTACCCGACATCGCCATATCACTATCGAGCGAAGTCTGCCCCGAAATTCGCGAATATGAACGCCAGAGTACCACCTGTGCCAATGCGTATGTTCAACCGCTGATGGCGAGTTACCTGGTTGAGGTCCGAGAGCGTCTGGTCAGTGACGGCTTCAATTGTGCCTGCCTGCTGATGACCTCGGGAGGACACCAGGTCACCATCGACACGGCGGCGGCCTTTCCGGTACGCCTGGTCGAGTCGGGTCCTGCCGGTGGCGCCATCCTCGCGGCTCATATCGCGCGCACCCTAGGTGAGTCGTCGGTGCTGTCCTTTGATATGGGTGGCACCACCGCAAAGATCTGCCTGATTGATGACTGCACCCTGCCGCTGTCGCGGACCTTTGAGGTCGACCGGGCGCATCGCTTCATGAAAGGCAGCGGGATGCCGATCAAGATTCCTGTTGTCGATATGGTCGAGATCGGCGCCGGGGGTGGTTCACTGGCGAGCGTCGATGAACTCGGCCGGGTTGCCGTAGGACCAGAGAGCGCCGGTGCTGAGCCCGGGCCTGCATGCTACGGCCGAGGGGGCAAGGGGGCGGCCGTCACGGATGCCAACCTCGTGCTGTGCAGACTGGACGCAGATGAATTCGCAGGCGGTCACATACCGCTTGATCCAGCGGCGGCACAGCAGGCCATTCAAGCAGCGGTGGGTGATGCGCTCAAAACTGATGCGGCGGGTGGCGCTCAGGCAATCATCGAAATTGTTGACGAAAACATGGCCAGCGCAGCACGTGTGCATGCGGTTGAAAAAGGGCTGGATGTGGCTGAACGCACCCTGATTGCCTTTGGCGGCGGCGCGCCGCTGCACGCGATCTCGGTGGCCCGCAAGCTCGGCATCGGCCGGGTCATCATCCCGCGGGATGCGGGTGTCGGATCCGCCGTCGGGTTTTTGCTTGCGCCGGTGGCCTTTGAAGTCGTGCGCAGCCGCTTCACCCTGCTGACCCACCTTGACCCGGATGCCATCAATGCCCTGTTTCAAGAAATGGAAGAGGAAGCAAGCGCAACCGTACGGCTCGGTGCCGACAATGCGTCCATATCGATGGTTCGACATGCCTTTATCCGCTACGCAGGCCAGGGCCACGAAATAAAGATTCAACTTCCAGATCGGTTGTTAACCGCCGACGACCACAAAACGATTGCAGAAACCTTTGATAAGGCCTACCGGACTCAGTATGGCCAGGGTATCCCCGGGGTGCCTCTGGAAATCCTGACCTGGTCACTGACGGCCTCGGCACCGGTGAGTGAAGAGATCCGGGCGCAGGTCGAACAGGTTCCGACCGAGTCTCCCCGCGACCCCAGCCAACGGATGGTCTGGATGCCGGGCACTGATCAACCGGCGGAATGCATAGTCATTGCCCGGGAAGGTGTCTCGGCTGCAAACCCCGTTGCAGGCCCTGCCATCATTACCGAAGACCAAACTACCCTGGTGGCCCCCTCGGGATGGACGCTTACCGCAAACCCTTATGGTGACCTTATAGCCACCGCCGGTACCGAGGCATCAGAGAATCCACAAGCCTCTGCCACTTCCAGCGCCATTCAGCGCCAGGTTATCTGGAACCGGCTAATCAGTATCGTTGAGGAACAGGCCCAGGCACTGATCCGCACGGCCTTCTCAACCACCGTACGGGAGGCCGGGGATCTTTCCGCCGGCATCTTTGATCTCTACGGTCG
Source organism: Proteobacteria bacterium TMED61 (assembly GCA_002171735.1). Taxonomy (GTDB): domain Bacteria; phylum Pseudomonadota; class Gammaproteobacteria; order Arenicellales; family UBA868; genus UBA868. Next base: position 16,006 of record NHDO01000008.1, read on the forward strand.
CATGCTGGCCCAAGCCGTTACCGGCACGCCGGGTCATGTCAACGCCATGGCAACCTCGGTCGGCTATTTTCTTGAAGAGATACCGCTGGAACGTATGCGACCAGGCGATGTGTACGTGACTAATGATCCCTGGCTTGGCACCGGCCATCTTTTTGATTTCACCGTGGTCACCCCGGCATTTATCAACGACCATCTCGTGGGGCTTCTCGCCTCCACGGTCCACGTGGTCGATATCGGTGGGCGGGGCTTTGGACCCGACGCTGGCCAGGTCTTTGAAGAGGGGCTGTGTATACCGATCCTGCCGCTGTTTGAGCGGGGCGAGCCGTCTGAGGCCGTAATGGCAATCGTGCGTGCCAATGTGCGTGAGCCTGATCAGGTCATTGGCGACCTGTATTCGCTGACGGTGGGCAACGCCGTCGGCTGCAGCCGGCTCGTGGAAATGATGCAGGAGTTTGCGTTAAACGATCTTGAAGAAATCAGCGAACACATCATCTCCCGATCCCGCCGCGCAGTTCTCGATGAAGTCGCGGGCCTGCCGCAGGGCACCTGGGATCACGAAATGATTGTGGACGGTTATGGTGAACCTGTCACGCTGAAAGCGAGCCTCACCATCAGCGAACACGGTATAGACGTTGACTTCGCCGGGACCTCCGCCGTCTCACCTTTCGGGATTAACGTGCCACTCAGTTATACGCAGGCCTACGCGTCCTTTGGGGTGCGCTGTGTCGTGGCCTCCGCGATTCCCAACAACGCCGGGTCGCTGGAGCCGATCCAGGTCATCGCGCCAAAAGGGTGCATCCTCAACGCACCACGGCCACACGCGGTGGCCGTGCGTCACGTTATCGGCCAGATGCTGCCAGATGTGGTGCTCGGGTGCCTGGAAAAAGCCCTGCCGGGAAAGGCCCCGGCCGAAGGCAGTTCGAGCCTGTGGAATCCGATGATGACGGGTGGACCCGGTCTTCTAGACGGCGCGGATTACGGTGATGCCACGCCATTTTCAGTCACCATTTTTCACTCTGGCGGTACCGGAGCGCGCCCCTGGCGGGACGGACTTTCCGCAACCGCCTTTCCATCGGGCGTACGCAATACTCCGGTCGAAATTACCGAATCCATCGCGCCGGTGATATTTCACCAAAAGGAACTGCGCGAAGGCTCCGGTGGGGATGGCCAATATCGCGGTGGGCACGGACAGGTGATTGAAGTCTCACATGCAGAGGGTGCGCCCTTCGCCATCTATGCACTCTTTGACCGCGTAGATCATCCGGCGCGGGGGCGCCACGGGGGCGCCGACGGCGTGGCGGGTACGGTCCGTCTCGCCAGCGGCAAAAAACTAAAAACCAAAGGCAAACAGATCATTCCTCCCGGCGAGCACCTGCTGATGGAACTGCCCGGCGGTGGTGGGTATGGCGACCCGGCCGAGCGCGACCCGGCGCTTCGACAAAGAGATCAGGCTAACGATCTCGAATAGCCGGGACCCTCAGAGCCGATCAATAACGGATTGTTCGCGCTTAAAGGGCACGCTGTCGGGATCCGGCCAGTTGTCCATCTCCCGGGCGGCGCGGTGGCCGTCATAGACTGCGGCCGCGATGGTATTGGGCGCCATACAGTCGCCGATGCGCAAAAGCCCGAAGGGCAGTTCATCTATTTGTTCCTGCGCCTCTCCAGCTAGCGAAAAGTAAAGGCTGCTCATAGGCGCACGCAAAGTCACCATTACCAGCCCGGGCGCCTCGATCGAAAGCGCTCGGTCCGTCGTGTTGCAGGCAAAACTCACTGAGTCCGAAGCGACACCGCTAAGAGTATGTTTTGCGATCAACGTCACACCACGATCGAGTAAAGCCTTTTCGATGCGGTGCTGTTCCATGGTGTTCTGTGTCCAACAGGACACTTCGGGACCCGGCGTCACCAGGGTTACCGCCTTGCCGCTGTCGGCCAACAGTTGTGCAATCACCCCACCCATATAGTAATGGTCATCGTCGTAGACCAGAACGGCATCGGCACTCGGCAACTGTCCCGCCATGATGTCATCCGGGGTGAAGCACTGTGCGTGATCCGCGATTCCCGGGATTGGTGCGTGCGTTGCCCGACCCAGGCCATCAGCCCGCCAGCTGGACCCGGTTGCAATCAGCACCTGGTCGGCACCGAACTCCAGAACAGTTTCCCGATCCATCTCACTACCCGGAAAGAAACTCACGTTGGTGAGTTTTGCGATCTGTCCAAGGCGGTAATCACTGACCCGTTTATAACTCGAAAGCCCGGGCAGCCCGGACTCAAGTGCCGCCCGGCCGCCGCCATCACCGCTGTCGGCGAGAGCCACTTCATATCCGCGCTGGCCCAGACTCATTGCCGCTTCAAGCCCTGCCGGCCCCGCGCCCACCACCAGCACCTTTTTGCTTTCCCCGCGTTGCTCGATGATCTCCGGATGCCAGCCCCGGCGCCATTCTTCACCCATGGTGGGATTTTGAGTACAGCGGATCGGTGACTGCGTCCAGTCGCCGCTCACACAGATGTTGCAGCCGATACATTCGCGGATATCTTCAATGCGACCTTCCTCAATCTTGCGGGGCAGAAAGGGGTCGGCAATGGAGGGGCGCGCGGCCCCGATCATATCCAGAATGCCGCGTTTGATCTGAGAGACCATGGCGTCAGCCGAAGTAAACCGTCCGACACCGACCACAGGCTTGCTGGTCACTTGTTTTACGAACGCCACGTAGGATTCCTGATCACCCTCTTCACCGAAGCGTGCGGTCACTGAGTCGTTGGCCCAGTCACTGACGTTGACATCCCACAGGTCGGGCAATTCGGCGAGCATCTCGACCACTTCCCGACCCTCCGCACCACTGGCAATGCCCTCGTCCCCCAGCATTTCGTCAACCGCAAAGCGGATCGCTACCCCACAGCGGTCACCAACCGCTTCCTTGGTATCTTCCAGCAGTTCCCGAGTCAGACGCACCCGGTTCTCCAATGAACCGCCGTATTCATCGGTTCGCCGATTATGCCGGCGGCTGATGAAGTGCATCGGCAGGGAGAGGTCATGACCTGCGTAAACATAGACAATGTCGAAACCTGCGTCGCGGGCACGGATAGCCGCCTGGCGATGCCAGCGCCTGACATCAGCAATATCCCGGCGGGTCATGGCACAGGCCTGCACCGGATCAAAACTGTTAACCCCAATGTCAGAGACACCCATTACCGGTAACCGTGAGTAGCGGTTGGAAACGTTATGGCCGCTGTGCACCAGTTCGACTGCGGCCAGCGCGCCATACTCGTGTACCCGCTCGGTCATCAGTGCCAGGCGGTCCTGGTCTCCCTGATCCCACAGCCTTGCCTCCCGGTAGGGCATCACATCAGTCGAGGCATGGATATCACACTCCTCTGTTGCCACCACCGCCCAGCCACCCTCAGCTTTCATCGCACGCATGCCCGCCACGCTGTTGGGCATGGTATGACCCATCCCGTTGCAATGAGGTACCTGGTAGAAACGGTTTCGTGCGGTGACCGGCCCGATAGCCACGGGCTCGAACAGCACGTCATAGCGTGGATCACGAGTCATCAATCTCTCCTTTGCTCTTTTATCTGTTGTCGTCCGGGCAGGCTGTTAGCGTACCCGGTACTCGCTTTTCTTCAGCACGCCCCGCCAGCAGCGCGGGCGAGTGGTCAATGCTTTTTCAATCCGTCGCGCGGCACGCACAAAAACCCGAGCCAGAATAAAAGCGCGAAGCTTGAGTCCATTGTAGGAAAAAATCGAAAAGTAGATCGGCTGGTAACGCCAAAAAGCGTAAGGATCCTTGCCCGCAAGGCCTGGCCCATGAAAAGAACGCAACGCACTCAGGGTGTCGAAATCCACCTTGGCATCGCGCGTCGCTGATTCAAAGTGCAAAAGCCGGATGCCGGGGGCGGTGATACAGCGCATACCCCGGGCACGGGCGCGCAGACAGAAATCCACATCCTGGAAACTGTTGGGAAAGGCTTCAGAAAATCCGTCCAGAGTCTCAAAAGTCGACCGGCGGCAACATAAGAAGGCGCCGCTGATCGAAGTGGTCTCGTGGTCTGCGAGGTAGCGATGCATCGTGTCACCAACATTGCCAGCATTGGGGTCGGGTGCATAGTGCACTGCCGAGTCACGTCCAACATTGTCGCCACAGGACTGGACCGTCCGGTCAGCGTTTTGCAGCATGCCACCCACACAGGCAACGTCATCTTCCTCAAGCAGCGACGCAACATCGCTGATCCAGCCTGGAGTCTGCATGTCGGTATCGTCATTAAGGAATACCAACATATCCCCCTGCGCCATCTGTGCACCAAGATTACATTTGCGCGCAAAATCAAAGCCCGGCTGATCACAGGCCACGACCCCATCAAAACCGAACCGGTCGATCAGGGACTTCGCCTCACTAGCGTCGTCCTCGTGGTTCAGCACCAGCACAATCTCTACGCTGGCATGTGCGTCCTGTAGGCCGACAGCGGATGGTACTGACTCACGCAGAGCATGCAAACAGTGCTCCAGCAGGATCAGTTCGGTTCCATTCACAACCTTCCGGGTACCGAGGCGGCAGGGGATCACGATTGAGACCGCGGCCAAACGCGCCGGCTGTAGACGTGAGCGGTACACCCCGATCGGCTCCGGTTCGCTATCAGGATGCCGACGCAACTGAACCGGTTCGACAGATACCTCCTGACCACGACGGGCGAAGTGCTCACGCAATGCCTGCTGACTATGGTCTATCGTCTGCGAAGACAACTGCTCGCCTGAGCGTGACTGTGTCTGATTCAGAATCCGCCAGTGATAGGCGATGGTCTCGGCGTGGACCGGCTCGGCCTGTTCACTCATGCGAAGCGCGAGGTCGTGATCCTGGCTGCCCTCAAAACCTTCGCGGTATCCGCCAACCTTGTCGAAAAGATCACGCGAGAAGACCTGCAGGTGATTGATATACATCAGGGACCGAAGCAGTTGCGGACTCCAATCGGGTTTGTACATACGACGGATCAGAAACCCGTTGGCATCGACCTGAATCTCGTCGGAGTAAACCCACGACGCGTGGTGATAACTCAAACAGCGCAGCGTCTGTGAAAAGCCCTGGCTCACCACCACATCATCGTGATCAACCGGCGCCAGTAAATCGCCCGACGCTTCCGCGGCGGCAAGATTAAGCGCATGTGACACCCCCGCATTTGCACTGGCGTGAACAAGCTTCAGGTTGGCAAGTCCGGCTAATTTACAGCGATCTAAAAAATCAAGAGTTTGTGCATTGTCGGACGCATCATCCACCATCACCACCTGGTGATGATCGGCAGCAGCTTTCAGCGCACTGTTGACGCACAGCGTTAAGACCGCCGGGTCGGTGTTGTAAACGGGGATTAGAAACGAAACCTGCATGGACGCAAAGATGATTGTTTGGTAAACCCTGCCGGGCGGATGCGTTCGGCGATGCTATTCGACTGCGCTATTTTGCGGGGATTGCACTAAGGCAGCAAATCCTGATCCAACCGGCCAGTCTTTCCCGCTAGCCCATCACGTATCCCACGGCACATCATGGCAAAATTTTTAAGACGCTGGCCGGCGAAAAATGCAAAGACGAAGAACATCTTAGCCAGACGCAGCATATCAGTATGCTTCCAGCGCCGGCTTGGATAGTCGCGCTGCCATAAGAGCAGGCTGTTGCGGTACACGTAATAATAGCGGAAAGGCTGATGCACCGGGAGATAGCGCCATCGGCCAAGCCATACACGCACGGTTCGATCCCCAAGGCCATGATCCATCAGCGCATCGCACACGCCGAATGACTGCCAGCCTTCAGCGCCCGCCCGCAAAAACCACTCGGTGTCCAGATGATCGATAAAAAGCTCTTCATCCATCAGGCCCACAGACTCGAGCGCTTCGCGAGAAAAAAGCGTGCCGGAAGAAATCAGCATATCGGCGCGAATCAATTCGCCCGCATGTCCAGCGGGACAGAAACACCGCCGGAAATGCAGCCGGCCGAACTGCACGAAATAAGAAGGATGACCCTGGTCTGTTCCGAGATACCGGGCTCCGACCGCGGCGGTACGCACACCCCGTTCGCGCTGCTGCAAGAGCGCCTGGCGAAGTGCCACCACCATGTTCTCACTCGGCAGGCTATCCTGATCCAGCAGCAGTACCGCATCGGCGCCTTCAGCCAGCGCCCGACGCAGGCCCTCGTTATGCGCCCACCCCAAACCCCGGTTTTCACCCACCCCGCAGAATTGGGCGAAAGAAAATTGGGAAACGAGTTGCGCAACCTTCGCTGCATTGGCGGAACCGTTGTCAATCACTAGCAGCGCATCGATCTGACCAGCAAGCCGAACAAACTGGGCCTCGAGCGTTTGCAAGTCGGGTTCATAGGTCGTGACCACAGCGGTCACTGCCCCAGGAACGTATTGACTGTTATCCATAATACCCAGGATCTGCATTTAACCCAGAGGCTACCCGACCGTGACTGTTACAGCCGACGCGATCGGCTAACCGACCCGGTATCACAATGATACCTGCCGACACCAGGTTGTTTGCGCCAGAATATCCCGACACCCCTGAAAAGCCGTCACCATGACCTCTACTCTCTTCTCGCAGCGAAACCGCGGCATTACACTGATGATCGGTGCGATGTTGGTTGTGCCCTTCATGGATGCGCTGGCCAAACTGCTCAGCAGCCATTATCCGGTGCTGCAACTCGTGTGGGCCCGGTTTTTCTTTCATTTTCTGCTGGTGCTGCCGATTGCGCTTTGGCGCTACCGGGGTGCCGTGCTGGCCGCGCCCGCACCGATGATGCAGGTCGGGCGTGGGCTTTTCCTGATGGGCGCCACAATCTGCTTCTTTGCCGCGATTCGCACCATCCCGCTCGCGGACGCCATTGCGCTTATCTTTTTTGATGCTGTCATTATCGTCATCCTGTCGGGAGTGCTGCTGAACGAAAAGGTGCCTCCCGGACGGTTGGTCGCCTCGGTGGCCGGCCTTGGTGGTGTACTGCTGATCGTCCAGCCGGGGTTCGGCAACTTCCAGTGGGCCAGCCTATTGGCATTAGCCGCCGCTTTTTTCTTTGCGTTGTACTTTCTCTCAACCCGGCATCTCAGCGGCAATACACCGCCGCTCGTCATGCTGGCCTGGCAAGGGGTGGGGGGATTTGTTGTGATGAGCGCGGTGGTTCCTTTGGTTTGGGTGACGCCTTCTCCCGCCGATTTTGCCATGATGGTAGCACTGGGCTTGATCGGTGCCAGCGGTCACCTGCTGCTCATCCGGGCCTTTCAATACGCCGAGGCCTCTTTGCTGGCACCTTTTCTTTATACCGAGATTATCATGCAGGTTCTGCTCGGTTACTGGCTGTTCGGGGACCTCCCCAACCGGTGGGCGATCGCCGGTATTGTGCTCATCATTGGTGTGGGCGTGTACCTGTCCCTCAGTCCAGGCAAGAAAAAGAACTCCTGATCGACAGCTCAGGGGCTCGCCATTGGTACAGACAGATAAAGGCCGAACTCAGACGCCAGATCACAACTTACTCGCGCATGGACCCTGCCCTGCCGGTCGAGGAAGCGCTGGCGGTCTGCGATCGGAAAGATACCGTCGTGCCAGACACCGGGGTGGATGTACAAACCCCGGCTACCATCACACCAAAACGCGATCACCTGCTGCGGTGTGAGGTCATCCCCCGGTAACGCCACCGGCACCACGAAGGGATTGTTGTCTTTGGGAAAAAACAGCTGACCCCCGTCCGGATGGTAATTAAGGTGCCACAACACAACCCGTTCGCGTTGAGTTGATGCTGTATCGGTACTTGCTGCGGCAGGATCAGTGGTCGTCCAGCCGAGTACATAGTGTCCCGACACCGCCTCGTTGCGCCCGAAGAGAACATCACCCTGCCACTCGCCATGGAAAATTCCCTCTACCCAGCCGGCCTCGTCTCCAGTGTCCTCATCGACCTGCCGCCAACCCGTCGCCGGCCAGCGGACGATCTCAATGTCAATGTCATCGGGATCCTCCACCAGGCAGCCGTAACCGCGGACACTGTCATCAGTCGCGACGACCAGGGGCACCTCGTGCAGCGGCAGAGCCGGCTTGTCTGCCGGATCAAAAAGATACTGAGGAGCCTTTGCCGTCACGGGATCAGCGCCTGCGGCCGCGCCGGTGCCAGCGGCCGCCGGTGCGGGCGGGCGCGAAGAGCCGCACATGCGGATATTTGAATAAAGGAATCAACGCCATCCCCGCCACGAACCCACCGATGTGGGCAAACCATGCTACCCCAGGACCATCGCCGGCAGCCAGCGAACTGAAAATCTGTATAGCGAACCATATTCCCAATACGATACCGGCTCTGAGTGACATGGTGTGGATATAAAAACCGAGCGGGATAGCCACCAGCACCCGGGCATGGGGAAAGAGCAACAAGTAAGCGCCCAGTACACCCGAGATTGCACCACTCGCCCCGATCATCGGGATGGTCGACCCGGGGTCGGGAAGCGCCTGGGCAAACACCGCGGCCACGCCGCAGACAAGGTAAAAGACGATGAAGCGGCCGTGTCCCATGACGTCTTCAATGTTGTTGCCAAAGATCCACAGGTACAACAAGTTGCCGCCCAGATGCATGAATCCGCCGTGCAGGAACATCGACGTAAATGGCGTCAGCATCGGATCCACCCACTCAAGCTCCGAGACCAGTTGCGCGTGATCAAGAATGACCGCCGGGATTACGCCGAGCGCATAGATGGCGGCTTCCTGCTGTGGCCCCAATGACAACTGCCAGAGAAAGGCCATGACGCAAAGGCCAATCAGCGCAATCGTCACGACCGGCGTGATGCGAGTGGGATTATCGTCGTGTAGAGGAATCATTGGACTGACGTAAAGACGGCAATATTGTAATCGGCGACACACGTTTCAGAAACACGGCCGGCCAGCATCTAAATCCAACCGACCCAGTCTGCCGTTAGATAGCCGAAACTTAACACCGCCAACCCGCCACCCCAAAACACCATCCAGCGCTGGCGCAACCGCTTTGCAAAAAACGCTAGCAAAATTCCAACCAGTAGCCCATACAGCGTGGTCAGCAGCATCATGTCGTCGGTGACGGTCGGAGCGCCTGCCTGCTCACCGATGCGGTATCTTGTCAGGGACAAAGCGCCATACTCCTTTGCAGACGGTCGGCAAGACCGGTTGGCCGCCTGGCACTGCGTGCCATTGCAGCGGCCAGCACTTCCCGGCTACCCCAGATCTCGAGCGATTGCTCAGCGCGGGTGACCCCGGTGTAAACGAGTTCACGAGACAGTATCGGCGACACGTTTTCGGGCAGGATCAGCGTGATCGCAGGCGCCTGTGAGCCCTGCGCCTTGTGGACAGTAAAGGCAAAGGCCGGCGCATGTTCCGGTAACCGGCCGAGGCTAATCGCCCGGATCTCGCCCTGGGTATCCTGAAAGACCGCCTGCAGACGGCCCGGCGTCTCGCGATCCGGCACAACGATGCCGACGTCTCCGTTGTAGAGCCCGAGCACCGGATCGTTGCGCATCACCATCAGCGGCATACCGGGAAGGATCTGGCCATCTGATGACGCTCTCGCTGAGCCGCGCAGACTGCTCTGGATGCGCCCATTGATATCACTCACTCCTCGCGGTCCACGCCGATGGGCGCAGAGCACCATCATCTCATCACGCTTGGCAAAAAGGGTTTCGGTATCCGCGCCGTCCAACACCATTCTCTGAAGTTCGGCAAACATCGGGGTCACGCGTTCCATTAGCAGAGTATCAAGTCCAGCGGTATCCGACACGGCAATGAGTTGCAACGCCGCATGATCCGGGTTTTCGAGGAGCGTCGTCGTCTGGGCGACCTGTGCGTCTTTTACGGCACTTGCCAGAGCGCCGAGAGCGCTTTCCGTCGGAAAGCGCCAATTGTGCTTGAGCGTCACAAGACAGTGCGGCAGCGCGCCGTGATCGGCAGCACAGCAGATGTCGCCAAGAACGGCACCCGCCTCCACTGACGACAACTGATTCCGATCACCCAGAAGTATAAGACGCGCATCGTCAGGTACAGCATCAAAAAGGCTCGTCATCAACGAAAGATCGACCATTGATGCCTCGTCGAGAATCAAAAGGTCGCAGGGCAGAGGGCGCGTTGCATCGTAACGGAGACGCTGTCCGGGCCGCGAGCCCAACAACCGATGCACCGTCGTCGCCTGGGGCACCCGCTGCAGATCTTCCGGGAGCATATCCGCCGCGCCCGCAAGCACCTCACGCAGACGGGCTGCGGCCTTGCCTGTTGGGGCGCACAGCAGAATCCGCTCGGGACGCGCCAATGCCAACCGGTGCACAAGCGCCAGGATGCGCACAACGGTCGCCGTTTTGCCGGTGCCCGGTCCCCCGCTGATCACCAGCAACTGCTGATCTACCGCCTGCGCTGCCGCTGCGCGCTGATCTGCCGACCCCGGATCATCAGAAAACAATGCATCGAGGGCATCGTTCAACTGGCTCTGATCGACTGTATCGCTGATATGCCCGGCGCGCCGAGTGATCAGGTCAGCCAATCGGCGCTCGAGTTCGTGGTAGCGGTAAAGATACAGGTGCCCGTCATCTGTCAGGACAAGAGGTCTTGTCCGGTCGCCGTCGCTGACCAGAGCACCATCCCGAAGCGCCTGCCGCCAGGGTTCAAGCTCCGGCCCTGCCAGCGCTCCGTCGTCTTCACCTTCAAAAGCGGGACCACCGGCCACGCTGGCAAGATCAACGCAGACATCGCCCGACAGCGCACGTTCGCTCGCAAGCGCACCCGCGAGCACAACAGACGGATGTGCCTTAGGGTCCAGTCGATCCAGCAGGCCGGCAAAGTGCAGCGCCATTTCCGACACATTGCCGGCGCGGCGCGCCCTTTGCAGCGCAGTGATGACGTCGCTCACGTGCTATCTCCCACCAATGCATCCAGATCCGCGATCAGGGAACCTTGTGGCCGGTCGAAGAAGACACCGCTACCGGAATGTACGGGATGCATCCCCCGCAGAAAAAGATAATACACGCCGCCAAAGTGCTGCTCGTACTGATAGCCGTCTATCCGTGACCGCAGCCATCGGTGCAGCGCCACGCTGTAGATGAGGTACTGCAGGGTGTAGGCCGACTGATGCATCGCGGTATCAAGCGCCTTGGTGCCATAGTCAGAAAAATTCGGCCCAAGGTAATTCGACTTGTAGTCGGCCAAAAAAAATCTTCCGTCATGGACAAACACCAGATCGATAAAGCCGCGCATAAATCCCGTCAACGCCTCAAAGCCGTCGCGATCAAGTGCCGCCTCAACCGCGAAATGCAGCCCTTTTGCATGCCGGGACAGCACATCGCGCCACCGAATGCCATCGAGTCCATCGACCGGATAACAAAAGGCCATCTCATCGACCCGGTCTCGCCTGGCCAGCATACCGAGGTGTAATCCTTGATCATTGAGCGGGACAGTAAGCACCTGCTGCAGCATGTTGTTGATCACAGGCGTCCAGTGATCATCGAAACCATACTCGCCCAATACCTGCTGAACGGTGTCGCCGTGCCCGGCAACTGAATCATCGCGAAAGTCGATGAGCTCAAAAATCCGGTGCAGGCAGGTGCCTGCCCGGGCACCTCGCGGAAACGAGAAAAAATCCCGCTCGCCATCCGATGGGCCGGGCTGCATCTGTGGATCATAGTCAGGCAGCGTACTGTCGTGCCCGGTCGACAGTGAACTGAAACTGCCCATCTGCCAACTGCGACTGAGCTGACGCGACGCCTGTCGGGCCTTGAGCCTTTGTGGTTTTCCCTGGCCTGCCTCATCAGCCGCGGGCACCTGCTCGGGCAGGCGCTGTATCTCAATCACACCGCCCGACGCCTTTGAGAGCGCCTTAAGCGCATCATCAAGGTCTTCATCCGAAAGAGTCTTGAAATGGCTTGCAAGACGATCAACGAGACCCGTGTCGTTTTCCTCTTTTTGTTGCGCCGGACGGTGCAGCAACCAGGAAAGCGCGGAGGTAGCCGCTCCATTCACCACCCCATAAGCAAGATAGCAACGGCTTTGCGCCCGGGTCAGCGCAACATACAAAAGCCGCAGATTCTCGGCAAGCTCCTCTTCTTTGGCACACGCCTGGTGAGTCGCGAACTGCTCCGAACCGAAATCAGCCCAAAGACTGTCTTCGGCCGACGCGTCATGAAACAACACACTTGAGGCCTGCTGGGTTCTCAGCGTGCCTTCCCAGGCAAAGGGGACGAAAACCACGGGATACTGCAGGCCCTTGCTTGCATGCATCGTCACAATCCGCACGCGGTTGTCGTCGCTTTCCAGTCGGAGCAGGGTCGACTCTTCCACCGTCGACGGCTCCTGGCGCATGGTGGAAAACCAATTCAGCGCGGCCGGGATATCCATATGATGGGAAGCACCAGCAGCAACACACTCAGCAAGATGCAAGAGGTTGGTCAGGCGTCGCTCACCGCCAGCGAGACCTGCCACGCGCGGCAGCACTTTGCACTCGGACGTTAGCTCACCAAACATTCGCATGAAACCATTTCGCCGCCAGCGTTCATGCCAACGGTGAAAACGCGCAAACCAGGCATCCCACCCGCTCGAATTCGCTTCTAGGGCAAGCAGTTCCGAGACATCTAGCCCCATCAGGTCAGTCACCAGTGCCGCACGTAGCAGAGGCTCCCGGCGTGGCTGGGCGACAGCCTGAAGAACACGCTCAAGCTCCATCGCTTCAAAGGTGTCAAACACACTTTCGTGGCCCTGACGCACGCTCGGTATCCCGGAGGCGCCGAGTGCGTGCTGCACTGCGATGCCCTCAAAATGATTGCGCACCAGCACGGCGATATCCTGTGGGCGAAGTGGTTCGTCGCCGAGCGTGGTACCAGCATCGTAAAGACGCCTGATCTCGTTAGCGACCGCCACACTACCCTCGGCCCGGGCGACGCCTTTGGTAACGAGGCGATCCGATTCCCCACGCGCCAGCGTCCAGACCACCATCGATGCGCTGCAGTGCGGGTCATTTAGCGCAGATGTGCTGCCCGCCGAAACAGCGTCTGCAAACGGAATGGCGTCATAGACAAAACTGTTTTCCCGTCCGCGTGAGGAAAAGAGGGTATTGACCGCGGTGACAAGATCTGCGGTGGCGCGGTGATTGGTATCCAGGGTGTAGCACGCTGTCGCGTTTTGTCGCGCCTTGAGATAGGCAAAAATATCCGCCCCGCGGAATGAATAGATCGCCTGTTTAGGATCACCGACCATGAAGACCGGCTGCTTACCATTGCCATAGATGGTCTTGAAGATCTGATACTGCACAGGGTCGGTATCCTGAAATTCATCCAGTAACGCCGCCGGGTAGTCAGTACGCAAACGAGCGACAAGTGCGCCGGAACTGTCCGCAGAAAGCGCCGTGTTCAGGTTCAGTAGCAGATCATCGTAGGCCTGCACCCCCCGCTGCGCCTTGAGCTCCCGCTGTCCGGCAACGGCGCGAAGTCGCATCTCATGAAGCCAGTTAATCAAACGTGACCGTGCAGCCTCCTCATAGGCATCAAGCTGCGACACCAGGGTGTCCAGTTGTTCAAAGAACACATGATCTGGCACCGATGCCCCTTTTTTGACTGCGCCAGGTCCCGACAAAGTCGTGCAGGTGAGTTTCCTCACGCCTTGAAACGTATCCAATCTTCCGGTGTCCGCAAATGAATGCGAAAAGATGGCGTCAAACTCACGGATCCACGCCGGCATGCTGGCCAGCCGGTACCGGTTACGGTTAAGCCCTGACGCCGAATCGATCAGCAGCGCACTGATTTCATCCCGATGCTCGGTCCAGCAATCAGCCGCATCACGAAAAGCATCAGTGAGCGCACTCTCGCGTTTGGCAAGATCTCCTGCATCCGGCGGAGTCGATATGCCGATAAAGGGCTTGCCTACAAGCGGGCTCAGGCGCTTGCGAAGATCATCGGCGCTGCGCAGTTTCTCCTTGCTTGAAAGCCAATTCACCCAGCAGGCGCTAGCGGGATAGATCTCTTTTCGCCACAGATCGTCAAACACCTCTGCCAACAAAGACTCATCGTTGGGCGTCAGTTCAGTGTTAAGCGACATGCCACTCTGAAATGCGCTGTCGCTGAGTACGCGCTCACAGAACGCATGAATTGTGAAGACCGCTGCCTGATCAAAGTCAGCCAGGGCACGGCGAAATTTGCGGACCGACGTCCGTTCATCATGGCCTGCGGCGAGGAGCGGCCCGATCATTGGATCAGCACAGACACCGGGGCTTTCAAAAGCCTCAAGCACACGAACAAGAGCATCGCGAAGACGTTGACGCAGTTCACCGGTAGCGGCCCGCGTATAGGTCACCACCAGAATTTTGCCAACCGGCAAATCCTGCTCAAGCAGCAAGCGCAAATAAAGTGCTGTGATGGTCCAGGTTTTGCCCGTGCCGGCAGCCGCCTCCACCAGATTGACACCCTCGAGCGGGACCGCAAAAGGATCGAGCGATCGGATACTCATCCGCGCGCCTCCTGCACCCTTTGTGCTGGCGTACCGAAAACCAGTGACGCGAGCGATTCGAATTCGCTGTCGAGTACCGTATCGAGTCGGTCGCGAAACGCCAAGGCAAAAAACGGATCAGCTGACTCACCCACGGCCGAGGCGTGTTCGGATCCCGCCCAGGTTCTGTAGGCGTTGGCAAGCGGCGTTTTAGCCGCCGACACATAAGCCCAGGCACTTCTTGGAAAAAACGGCAACGGCCGGCAAAGTCCTTCGCGGTAAAGACCAACAAGTTCATGCAGTGTTGACGCCGCGTCCTCTTCCGGCAAAAAACTGACGATGCCCTCAACATCAACCAGATGGGTATGGTGCGAAGGTGCACCGGCATCGGAATTCAGCAGAAGATGGGCACACCACGCCCGCAGCATGACCCACGGGCTCAGCGCATCAACCGACCACAGGACCTGTCCTTTCGGCCCCACGTTCTCGAGCACCGCATTAAGCCGCCAGCCTCCCAGTTCGGTTTCGACCGCAACAGTTTTTCCGCGTTCCCCGTCTAGCAACGGGGCAAGATGCACCATCACCGGGGCTGCCTCAGTCCACGCCCGCTGTGCGGCAAGCACGCCTGGGGTACCGGATGGCAGCTCGCCGCCGAGACGGGACCGCTCGATAAAAATCCCGGCCTCCTCTTTGGAGATCTGCGCCGCAAGCGCAGCCCGCTCGAGCGCACGGCGGCCGCGGGCATCAAGGGCCATGGGTTCACGGACCGGCATAAGGGCAGCGCCCGACTCGAGCGAGATATTGAGACGACCCTTAAGGAGCGCCCTGGCTGGATTAGCCAAAAAATCGACCAACCGATCCAGCGGAAGGTCCCCCGGATCTGGCGCATCAAGCGCCACTTCAAAAAGCGGCGGTGTTTCCCGGCCCACAGCTGCTTCCGGAGGCAGCATCTCCTCGGCATAACTGAAAAGTCCTGACGAGCCATCAAAGTACCGTCTGCTGAAAGGCTGCAGCGGATGATGCACGGTCAATGCCGCAGACCGATTAGGATCTCCTGTCAGGGCATCAATCTCTTCCAGCAGTTCACTGACGACGATGGAAGGCGGCTGCACACTGTCGTCGCGGGCGCTGGCACCGGTATAACTGATATAGAGCGCCGAACGGGCGCTGCTCAAGACTTCTAAAAATGCCTGCCGATCCTCATCCCGGCGGTGTCGGTCACCCATCCGGGGCTCAAGACGCATGCGGTCGAGTCCATATGCGCTTTCCCGACCGGGGAAATGGTCGCCATTCATCCCTAAAAGACAGGTCAGCCGCGCCGGCACGGAACGGCCATGCGCCAACGTCGCAAAGGTTACGCCACCACTCATGAAACGCCCACCGACCGCATCCCCAATACGCCGCTCCACGGCATCGCGCAACACCGGCAAAGACAACGGGGCAGAAAACCCGGCAACCAGACCGTCACTCGCAAGCCCGGCGAGGCGCTGGCGAAGCCGCACCATGTTATCCATCTCGGCGTCGTCCGGAGTAAAGAAGCGATCCAGAATCTGATGGCAAATCGCTATCCAGCGCGACAAAGGATATGGCTCGGACAAAGTCTGCCGAAGCGCAATCAGTTGTTCTAGAAATCCACGCCAGCGTCCGGCCGTCTCGGCGAGTGACGAATCTCCAGGCAGCACCGGAATGTATCCTTCGTAAACAGAACCCGTGTCACCCAGCGCAAACCCAAGCAGCAAGCGATCGGTGCCGCTGCGCCAGGTGTGCACGGGATTGACCGAAAGCGCCATCGACTGAAGATCTTCGGCGTCCACGCCCCAATGAATACCGAGGGCCTCTATCCAGGTCAAGATTTGCTCCACATCAGTTTCCGTAAGGGCAAATCGTCGTCGCAGCATCGGAAGATCCAGCAGCGCGCTGACCTCCCGGGCATCAAGCCGACCCTGAGGCAACCGCAGCAGAGCAAGAAAGCCCTGCACCAAAGCACTTTGCTCGGTAAGGGCATGTTCGGCGAGAGCGAAGGGAATGTGTCTGGACCCGGTTGCAGAGCCGAACACGGATTCAATCAGCGGGGCATAGTCACCGAGCCTCGGGATGAACACCCGGACATCCGCCGGGGTAAGACTTGGGTCACGCTCGAACACATCGAGCAGGCGGTCGTGCAGCACCTCGACTTCACGCATCGGACCATGGCAGACGTGCGCCTCGATTGAACGGTCATCAGCGGCAAGCTCCGGCGGCGGCGCTTGACGACTGTCAAGAAGTTCCACGATGTCCGACTGGATCACGCCGAGCAGCGTGCTCCGCCCGGGCACCTGATAGTTTTCCGACTCGTTAGCTTCCAAACCGATCAGCTGTACGAGCGTTTCACGACCAAGCCGGCCCATCGACGCCAGCAGGCGGTTGCCCTGATCCAGATAGGCGTCCGCTTCTTCGCCATGAGTAGCCAGCAGCCGCGCGCGTTCCCGGTCACTGATAATCTCACCCCAGTACCCTCCGCTGAAGTTGAGGTGGTAAAGGTGCACCTCGGTATGCCGAGCTACTGTGGAGATGAGTTCGAGAAATGCTGGCGACAATCCGGTAAGGGCAAAGAGTGAAAGCCGCTCGGGCAGCGCACCGTCACTTATCGACCTGGCCTTCAGGCGATCAAACAACTGATTGCGCCATCTCAGCCAATGGCGCGTATCCCCCTCGCTGATGAGGCGTTGCCATAGCGCCCCCTGCCAGTGTGCGGCATCACCGCGCTCCCAGTCGATAACCCAATCGGGTCGAAACACCAGATACTGTTCATAAAGGCGACCCATCTGCCGCGCGAGTTGCCAGCGGTGCAGTTCGTTGCTGTCCTTGAGGTAGCGTGACAACGCCGAATGCCGTGATGTGAATGTAGAGTCATCCAGTGCCGGCAACACACGCCAAGCCAGGGCGTCCGCTGAAAAAGCGTTACTGTCAGGTACTTCGTCCAGGGTGTCTCGAAAGATCTGCCAGAGGAGTCTTGCCGGCAGCAGCCAGCGGATGTTGGCACTGATACCGGTTTCAGCGGCGAGGCGAATCGTCAGCCACTCGCTGATCGCCGTGCCTGGAACAGCGATGATCTCCGGGGTGAGAACTTCACTGAGCGGCGTTTCGAGATTGCGCCGAAGCTTCTCGGCAAGATCTTCCAGGCGATTGGCGTGGTGCAGATGCAGCATGGGCGACCGCTCAGCGGACAGTAATGACCAGAAAATCCATTCGCGCGATTATGGCCTGAGGACGTCTCACCAGGTGAGCCCACTGCGCGCCGCAGTTGCCTGGCACAACCACGGGTACGTCCTTACGCGTGGCTCCCCCGGGTCGCCCGGCTGATCAAGGCCGAGAAGTCACAGTCCCTCGGCAAGGTGCCAAAAGCACCACGATAATGCGAACCCAGTCGCGACCGGCAGAACGCCTGCGCCACTGCCGTGGGTGCATACCGGACAAGCAAAGACCCCTGCAGGGTCAGTGCCATCATTTCGGCAATAGTGCGCATGCCAGCCTCGATGTTTTCGGGCTGACGAAGCTCGCACGCAAGCTCATCGATTGCGCGATCAAGATAATCATCGCTGCCGCGGCCTTTTTCAAGTTCAGCCATCAACGCAGCAATCACCTCGGGCTCGCGACCGATTGCACGCAACACATCGAGCCCCATCACGTTGCCCGACCCTTCCCAGATGGAATTCACCGGGGCTTCGCGGTAGAGCCTGGGCATGATGCTGTCCTCGATATAACCCGGACCCCCGTGACACTCCATGGCTTCGAAGACCAGATAGGGGCAACGGCGGGTATTCCAGTACTTGGCGACTGCTGTGCCAAGGCGCGCAATCGCGGTCTCATGGGGGTCATCAGAGTGATCCATTGCGCTTGCGACCCGTAGCCCGAGTGCCAACGCCGCTTCAGTCTCAAGGGCCATATCGGCAAGGACATTGCGCATCAGCGGTTGGTCAATCAGGCGTTCACCAAACGCCCGGCGATGCGTAGTATGGTGCAGCGCCTGTACCAGCGCCTGACGCATCATTCCCGCCGAAGACATGGCGCAGTAAATGCGGTTACCCGCCACCATATCAATGATGGTTCTGACCCCACGACCCTCCTCACCCACCATCAGACCATAGGTTTGTTCAAATTCAATCTCAGTCGAAGCGTTGGAACGGTTGCCGAGCTTATCCTTGATACGCTGAATCGCCAGGTTGTTGCGTCCCCCGTCGGGCCGCCAGCGGGGCACCAGAAAACACGAGACCGCCTGTTCCCCGGTTTTTGCCAGTACCAGAAAAGCATCACACATGGGCGCTGAACAGAAAAACTTGTGACCCGTCAGCAGGTACTCCGCGCCCGGGCCGTTGCCTTCTCCTGCCGGCACCGCTTGGGTGGAATTGGTGCGTACATCTGAACCACCCTGCTTTTCGGTCATGAACATACCGACCAAGGCACCGGTTTTTTCGGTGACCGGGATATCCCGCCGGTCGTAGGTATTGGAGAGAACCCGTGGCAACCAGTCTGTTTCGATAAGCGGAGTGCTGCGAAGACTCGGAACCGCTGAATAGGTCATCGCCATGGGACACATTACCCCGCCCTCGGGCTGGCTGAACATATAGGTCAGCACAGCCTGTCCAAGATGGCCCGCGTTGCCTTCGTGGTGCCAAGCGAAGTTGTGCAACTGATGGGATACCGCCAAGTGCATCAAGTCATGGTACGCCGGGTGGAACTCAACCGAGTTAATGCGCATGCCGTAGCGATCNAAAGCCTGCAACTGCGGGACAAACTGATTGGCCTGCCGGGCTTTTTCAAAGGTGTCATCCAGACCAGTGACGCGCCCNACTTTGGCCATNTGGTCCNCGTGATGNTCACCCCGGCAAAACGAAAACCATTCGCGCAATACGCGNTCATCAGCCCAGAGGTCCTGATCACCCATATGGGGTGGTACGTTGGTGACCTCGTGGGTAGAGAGACTGGAAAGCGGGCGATATGGCTTCATGGCACTTTTACAAGCAGTCAGGCTCTCAGTCTACCGCGTCTGGCGAGCGCGGCGGATTGAACGGACTTCCTGATGGGCCATCCACGTTGCCGAACCGACAATCACCGCACCGCCGAGCCAGATCCAAAGGTCGGGAGTTTCATCAAACAGCACCAGTCCGAGGATTGTCGCCCACACCAGTTGCAGAAAAGTGAATGGCTGGACGGCGGAGACCTCGGCAGCCTCCAAGGCACGGGTCATGCAGTAGTGGCCCGACGTTGCAAGCAACGCTGTCAATCCCAGCAGCGTCAATTCTTCGATGGTCGGTGCNCGCCAGACCAGCAGTGCCGGCAANGCCAGGGTCANTGTACAGAACACCGAAAGCAGAACGACAATCATCGAGCTCGATTCCTTACGGGTCGCGGATTTCGCCATCAGGTAAGAGCAGGCGAAAAGCGGTGCGGCGCCCAATTGGGCCAGGGCGCCAATATCAATAACTCGCAGTCCCGGACGCAGAATCAGCAGCGCCCCGATAAAACCTAGCACCACCGCCACGATGCGATAAGCCTTCAGTCGCTCACTTAAGAATACGGCAGCCCCGATAGTGACAAAGATAGGTGTCGTGAAGCCCAAGGCGGTCACTTCCGCGATGGGAATGCGGCTCATCGCGAGGAACCACAGCATCACAGCGCCGCCGTGCACCAGACCACGGAGCGCATGAAACCCCAGACGCTCGCGATCCAGAGACATGATCCCTGCGCGGGATAACAACGGCAGGAGCATGAGCAAACCCAAGAAGTAGCGGATAAAAGCCGCCTGAACTGGATTCATAGTAGTGCCGAGATAGCGCACCGTGACGGTCACACCAACGAACAGTATCCCGGTCAGCAGCATCCAAGCGATGCCCCGGAAATTACCGGACGTGCCTGCCCCCGAATGTCCGCCTGACTGCAAACCTTCAACTACGGTATTGCGCCGCGGCGTCACTGAGCCGTCGGTGCACGGCCTGTCGCAGGGTATCAGGCGCAAGCACCTCGACATCGGCTCCGTGACGCATGATATCCATCACAAGTTCCGTCTCGTCGGCATAGGGAATGGTCAGGGTGTAACTGCCGTCTTCATTGAATTCGCCCTCTTGTCGTGAGTGCCATTTCTCGCGGGCCACCCACCGGGCCGCCTCCGCCGAAAACCTCAACACCGCTTCTTTAGTGTGCTCCCCCGCGAAGATGCCATAACCCGTCCCCAGAACCTTCTCAAGCTCCAACTCAGTGACATCCTTTGCTTTTGACTGCTCAACACTCTCTGCAGCCTGAATCGCATCGACCGCAAAGCTTCTAAGCCCTTTCCTGAGGTGACACCAACTGTCGAGATACCAGTTGTCACGGTAATGCGCTAGGCGCTGCGGCGAGACCGTACGGCGCGTCACCTCCCCGTTCCGGCGATTGAGATGCTCCAGTTCAAGCCGCTGACGACGCAGCAGCGCATGCGAGATCACACCGAATACCTCACTATCTGCCTGACGGGCAGCCATATGCAACACCCGGATCCGACGGGCCACCTCTTCGGCAGGGTGATCACCCGTATCAAGNAGCCGCCGGATGCGACTTCGCAGCGGCTCGATGTGAGGTTCCAGTAGACCCGGCTGCAAACTGGAGAGACAGGTGCTCCATGGTCANCAGGGCATGCACTTCNGAGGCGTTGAACCACAGCCCAGGCAGCGCATAGCGGTCCTCACCCGCAGCGTCACTTTCATAACGGTAACAGCGGGTCTCGTTGTCCCAGAGTATCGGCGCCGCCAGGCGATCGCGCATGTACTCAAGATCGCGGCGCACCGTGGCCCGGGAGACTTCCATTTCTTCCATCATCCCCCGCAGCGTCGTTCCCTGATGGGAACGCAGCAGGCGATCAATCGTGTAGAAGCGCTCCGTGCGGTCCAAGGCGGCTGCCCGGTTTACACGTTTGCCGCGTAGACCGCATCACTGCGGGCGGCGAGGATCANATCATTNAGGTGAATGTNNCCGATCTTGTGTGTCCACCAATCGACNGTCACCCTGCCCCATTCGGTCAAAAGCGCCGGATGATGACCTTCGGCTTCGGCAATCTCGCCAATGGCGTTGGTGAAGGCCAGCGCCGAAACGAAGTTGCCAAAAGTGTAGGCCCGTCTCAGCCTTGGCTCATCATCAATTACCAGCCGTTGCCAGTTGGGGCTTTGCTCAAGAAATNCCTCGAGTTCACCCTCGGTTGCCGGCGGCGCACCTGCGCGGCAGGCTTCGCAAGTCATCTCGGTGTAATTCACTCAGGTTCTCCTTTGAATTTTGGTACAGCGGTGTAAGCTCATCGNTATAGCNTGTTCTGANACGCTGTCCGGGNGTCGTGGTAAGCATCTNANATTTATGATTTCCTGGTNACTTCTTATCTGCGCAGGACTTAATATCTATCCTTCTTTTATTTTGCGCTAAATCGGTCAGAATATCCTGATCATGAACCTCGAAGAACATCTCGTCGAGTGCCCATACTGTGGTGAGGCGTTCACAGCGCTGGTGGACCCCAGCGAGCATGAGGCGGAGTATGTGGAGGACTGTGAAGTGTGCTGTCAGCCAATCGTCTTTTCCGTGATCGACAAAGGTCCAGATGCGCCCTGCTCGGTGCACACCCGGCGCGAAAACGACTGAGCACTATATCTGCTGACCTGCCACACGCATCAACTGACAACCGTTGATACGCCAGGTCTGGGTGTCATCGCGCACCATCTGATAGGCGGCGATCCAGGAACTGCCGTCCCGGGCATATACCTGCACACCGAAGACCGGGCCATCAGGAGTTTCCTTGCCGCCAAGAAACTCGACGCGCTGAGGCTGAATGAGTACGGGGTAGCCCTGTCGAACCATCGCCATGAAGATCTCTTTGCTTTGAAACTTGGCCTGGATAACCGGCGAAGCCTGGGCATAGGCAGTTGTGGCGTCATCCCGGGCAAAAGCATCGAGTTGGAGGCTGATCACGCTCTGCATCAATTCAGTATCAGTGGCATCCGGCACCANCTGTGCGGCACTGATAGATGCCGGNAACGACGTCAGCATCATTCCCATCACGCATATTAAATTTTTNAGCATTTTNTTTACTCTGATTNTGANCCGANGCTAGATCTTGATCTTTGACCCGTGAAGCGCCNGTCNTCCCGCCACGAACAGNATCAGTTGGGCCGTCGGCTCATCAGATGTGAATATTTGAGGTCTTCAAAGCTGCTTCGGTAGTCNTCGAGATTGCTGATCAGCATNTCGCGGTACTGGCCGACAAAGTACTCGATAGCCCGATCACGGCCCTCGTCGTAAGCAACGATGTCATCAGCGTGGGAAGCCACAACGAAAGCATTGAACCGTGCGGTCCCGTACATCAGGCCCTGACTGACATTCTCCTTGTGGAATCGCTGGGCTTGTTGATTGGCAAGATCAATGACCTTGTCTGCCACCTCGCGAAGCTGAGCATCCAGTTCCTCGTCACTTAATTCCTCTGTAGACACGTTGTCACTCATGTCGCTTCCCCTGTATTTTTCGCAATGACTGCGGACCATTCTACGAGGCCCAGGACGAGGACGCCATCATGATCGACCGCGTCTCAGGCAAATAACCACGATACCCGTTTCGCCCTTAGAGTAAACCGCCATCATGATTGGACCCACTCAAGACAACGCCCGAGCCGCTGGCGCAGTGGTGCTTGCCATGGCCGCCGTTACCGCTAGCGATGCACTGGTCAAGGGACTGCTCAACGAGATCGCGCCATCGCAATTCATTTTTGTCCGGGCCCTGGTGATTCTGGTGATTCTCGGCACCGCGCTTATCTTCAATAACCAGCGCATCCCGGTTCCGAGTTTCAAGCAACCCTGGCTGCTGGTACGGGGGGGCTGCGAATTGATGTCGACAGGATTATGGCTCTTCGGGTTGCAGTTCATTGCGCTGCCCACCGCCGCAGCGCTTGCTTGGACCTCGCCAATCATGGTTACCCTGCTCGGCATCATCCTCCTGCGAGAAACCAACTCGCTATGGCGATGGATGTCGGTACTGATCGGGTTTGCTGGAGTGCTGTGTGTCACCANACCCTGGGGGGCNGAGTGGAGCGTGCTGCTCTTCCTGCCGCTCGCGGCNGCAGTCGCGAGNGCCCTGCGAGAAGTCTCGACCCGCTTTATTGAGCCCTCGGCCCACCCGCTGCAGATCGCCTTCATTACTGTGCTGGTTGTCGCGNCCGGCGCCGGAATCGTCAGCATTTTTGAGTGGCAGTCTTTCGGCTGGAAAATGACCGTAGGCATCCTGGTGTCTGCACTGCTGGTGAGTGCGGCCTTTCCACTGATGATTATGGCGGTGCGCCTCGGTGAGATCACCTTTATNGCGCCTTTTTTCTTCAGCGCCATACCTTTCGCCGTGATTCTGGGTTACCTGTTCTGGGGAGATACGCTTGATGGTCCTGCTACCCTCGGCGTCGTTGCAATCATTACGGCCGGATGGCTGACCGCACGAAAAGCGGGCCGGCCCACTTCTCCTGGATAATCATCTGAGCTACTCTTAGCCGATGCGCTTTGATGAAAAAAGAGTCCTGGTCACGGGAGCCTCACGCGGAATCGGTCGCGCGGTCGCCCTTCAGTTCGCGGGCGCCGGTGCTAGGGTGGCAGTGCACTACCAGACCAACCAAAGCGCTGCGGAAACAACCCTGGCTGAACTGCCCGGAACCGGCCATACACTATGTGCCGGCGATGTTGCCGATCCCGANNCGGTGTCACAGCTCGTTACCAAAACAGTGACCNATCTTGGTGGTCTCGACATTCTCGTCAACAATGCCGGTATCTTTGAAGCGCATCCCGTAGACGAGGTGTCGTACGAGGATTGGCAACATCATTGGCAGCGCACACTCACCGTCAATCTCACGGGACCCGCCAACCTCTGCTGGCACGCGGTGCAGCATATGCGTCAGTCCGGCGGTGGACGAATCGTGAATGTCAGTTCGCGCGGCGCCTTTCGCGGAGAACCGCGCTGCCCTGCCTATGGCGCCAGCAAAGCCGGCCTTAACGCGCTCACCCAATCTCTTGCCCAGCAACTGGCACCCCTCGGCATCTTTGTCGGTGCCGTAGCCCCGGGATTCGTCGNAACGGATATGGCGAGCACAGTCCTCGAGGGACCCGGCGGAGATGCCGTGCGATGCCAGAGCCCGCTNGGGCGGGTCGCAAAACCCGAAGAAGTCGCCCATGCGGTTCTATTTCTGGCTTCGGCCGGAGCGGAGTTCTCGACCGGCGCCATCATTGACGTCAACGGCGCTTCCTATCTCCGAAGTTAAAACTCNGGANTGTTGTACCGCTCAGCGTCGGTCGAACTCAACAAAATTACACGCTTTCTCAAACAGCGCTTCTGAAAGAGCACCGGTTTCTTCCAGAAACTGCTCACAACCCTTTACCGTGCAGCCGTCGTAGTGTGAGCGCATCACAGTCCAGTCTTCTTTATCAAGGTCGTATCCCAGGTCCAGCANGCAGGCGGTACGGAAGGCATGGATCATGCAGTAGTTNGCCTCATCNTCAGCATTAAGGTTCTGGGGCACCTTGCATTCAGGCAAACTCCACGCCANCCCGGCGTAGAACATCAGTCCGAGGCTNATCAGACACGCTCTTGGGACTCTCCACATAGTGAATAGACTATATCGTGACACCCCTCCATATGGAGGAACTGATTTAGGCGGCTGAATTCCNTGCTGAGACCACCCAAGACCGAGAGAATGGGACANCCATGGCCAGTTTGTCAAAACCTNCCTACCCTGGGGNCCCCGGCGAAGCGATNACAAGGNNNACNNTGAAGAAACTTAAATCACAAAAGCGACTCCGTGCCNTCCGGATGCTCTNTGGCAGTCTAGTGCTGTTTTTTCTCGCNGGATGCAAAGNCACCGCCACCCCAGTAACNAGCGATTCGGTACGNTGTTCTGGCAACCCCGCTTCNAAGCCCGCAGGATGGGTATGCTCTGGAAAACGCTGAGATGNAAGTTACCCGCGGGATTACAAACGCCATACTCATTATTCTCCCAACTGCCGTTCTGTCTGGCTGTAACACCCTGGCACAGCAACCCAGCGCCAACGATGTTTGCTGTAAAGGGATGAAGTACCCGCCAGGTTAGATCTGCGCTGACCCCAAGTAGTCGCTGCGTGTTATCACCTAGTTGAGTCTCTCAACTAAAAAGCATCGGCTTTTTTAAGTTTAGGCTTGGGTCACAGATATCATTGTCATTAACAGCACGATTCTTTACTCCAATCAGTCCGGCATCGATGAACTGCGAACAATAAGTTTGCAATAACTCGGGTGGCGAGATTGGCACTACCCGCTTGCCCGGCCCCGCGACTGCCCGTCAACAACCGCTTACGGCGACTGCACAAGGACGCGGTAAA
>NHDO01000009.1 GCA_002171735.1 Proteobacteria bacterium TMED61
GCTTTGCCGGGATTAAGCAGACCATCCGGATCAAAAACTGCCTTCAGCGCATGAAACTGCGCTAGCTCAGCCTTATCAAACTGCACGCACATCTGATCGATTTTCTCCAGACCCACGCCATGCTCGCCGGTGATGGTGCCCCCAACGCGTACACACAACTGCAGGATCTTGGCGCCCAATGCTTCGGTACGCTCAAACTCTCCCGGCTTTCCAGAGTCGTAGAGAATGAGGGGATGCAGATTACCGTCGCCGGCATGAAATACATTCGCAACCCGTAACCCGTACTCAGAAGCGAGTTGCGAAATACCCTTGAGCACCTCGCCCAGAACACGACGGGGAATCGTGCCATCTATACAGTAATAGTCAGGTGAGATTCTCCCTATCGCCGGAAATGCATTCTTTCGACCTGACCAGAACCGCTCGCGCTCGCTTTCATCCCGAGCAATATTCACGGAGCGCGCGCCACTTGCAAAGAGCAGCGCCGAGACCGCTCCCATCTCGGCATCAACCTCAGGCTGTGTGCCATCCAGTTCGCAGAGCAAAATTGCAGCAGCGTCTCGCGGGTAGCCTGCCTGAACAAAATCCTCTGCGGCAATGATGGCTGGGGTATCCATCATTTCCAGGCCTGCAGGAATTATGCCCGCCGCAATAATGCCAGCAACTGCCGAGGCCGCTTCCTCAACGCTCTCAAAAGCCGCCATCAGCACTTTGGCAGTCGGCGGAATTGGCAATAGCCGAACGGTGATTTCAGTCACCACCCCCAACATGCCCTCCGAGCCGATAAAAGCTGCCATCATGTCATAACCCGGCTGATCCAGCGTCTCGCCACCGATCTCGATCACCTCGCCATCCATCAGGACTACCTCAGCAGCAAGGACATTATGTACCGTGAGCCCGTACTTGAGGCAGTGCACTCCCCCTGCATTCTCAGCCACGTTGCCACCGATTGTGCAGGCAACCTGGGATGAAGGATCCGGGGCGTAATAAAGGCCGTGCGCGGCGACCGCCTCACTGATAGCAAGATTGCGAACGCCCGGCTGAACCCGCGCGGTACACGCTAGGCGGTCAACCGAGAGTATCCGATTAAACCGCGCCATACTGAGCAGTACACCTTCGGGATGAGGCGTCGCGCCACCCGAAAGACCGGTCCCGGCGCCCCTTGCCACCACAGGAACCGAATATGCCTGACACAGTTCCATCACTGATCGGACCTGCTCCAGGGTGTCTGGCAAAACCACCACGCCGGGAAGCCTCCGGTACCCGGAAAGGCCATCGCATTCGTATGGACGACGTTCATCGGGCGAGCGTAAAACCGCTGACTCCGGCAGTGCGCTTAGTAGCAGATTCAGGAAAGTCGGGTTAAGTGATTCGGCCAAGGATCCTCCAACGCTGTCTTTAATCCCTTGCGTCAGTATGTCACAGCACCTGACCTTCCTTAAGCCCAAGAACCCGGTGGTCTGACCTCATCATAGAGGAATCACGATTCTTTGGTTATGCTGTCGAGTACTAAATCTCAGCACCTATGGCGACATACCACCATGAGCGAACCCGCATCCATCATTGCCTCACTGAACATGACGCCACACCCGGAAGGCGGTCATTTTGTTGAAACGTTCCGCGATGCAGCAAACAGCGTCAGCCTGATCTTCTACCTCCTTGAAGCAGGTGACAGATCGCACTGGCACCGCCTCACAAAGGATGAAATCCTCCACTTTTATGATGGGGATCCACTTACGGTGCTGTGGTCGTCAGACGGCGTTTTAATCCAGGAGCAAACCCTAGGGCGAAGGATCGAAGATCAACATGGCTATCATCACATCGTTCCTAAAGGTACCTGGTTTTCAATGCATTCAACCGGAGAATGGTCCCTGATCGGCTGTACCGTAGCGCCAGCTTTCACCTTTAATGACTTTGAACTTGCACCCAAAAACTGGACGCCTGGTAAAGGTGACCCCTAGCCCATCGACTGACAGAAATTGTCGAACAGTAGGCGCGCGTTGTCCTTGAACTGCGGCATATACTGAAGCGCCTCGTCCTCCATGACTTTTAGCGCTCCCGGACCCTTGACCTTATCCAGGGCTGCAGCATAGGCCGGAACCTCGTTCCACTCGCTGATGGTTTGATCCTGCAATTCAACATGGAACTGAATTCCCCAAGCGTGCTTGCCGACCCGCATTGCCTGCCAGGTGCAGTCGGGTGAACTTGCAAGCAACTCGGCCCCGGTCGGGGGTTGCGTAACTGCCACGGAATGCCACTGCAAACACTTCATTTGCGGCGTCAAGCCCTGCATAAGGGGGTCATTGTGAGCGGCATCCGTCAGGTGTACATCCAGAATACCGATCTCTGGGGTATCCTGTACTTCACATTTACCGTCCAGCGCATCCGCCAGTAGCTGGTGACCAAGACAAAGTCCAAGGTAGGGTTTTTTAAGATCCTGTACCCAGGTACGAATGGCCTCCTTTTCCGCAACAAGCCAGGGGCACGTATCGGTATCCCAAACATCCATGGGACCGCCCATCACCCACAGAGCATCAAAGTCCTTAAGGTCCGGGATGGCGTCTCCNGCATCGAGTTGAACCGCATGCCACGAAATACCTCCCTCTTCAAAAAATGTACGGAAGATCCCGGGATGCTCGCAACTAATGTGCTGAAAAATCAGAAATTTCATGCTTGATGTTTTCAGTTACCCTGGTTCTTGGGGTTAATCACCCGATCTAATAACTGGCAAAAGTGGAGCCCTTCTATCACCGGGTAAACCGTAGTTCAGCATAACTTTTTATGTCTAAATAATCATTCATTTTCGGAGGAGCAATCGATCAGCATGCTCAACACCCTGATGATATTAGGGACTTTATCGTTAACAGACAGAGTTGTGCTTTAGCTTCTTGCGGACCGCCGAGGTCATAAAGTGTGATGGCATAGCCGAAGCGATCGTGCAAACCCTAACGCTGAANGCTCGCAGCACACCCCAGGTNCTCATGATTTTCCATCCGGCTCCACGATGAACGAAAGAAAACGAATCGGCAGTTGATTAAGCTCTTCAGGACCATGTGGGGCATCTGCATCAAAGTAAAGAGAATCACCTCGACTCATCTCATAAACACGGGATCCGTGCCGGTAAACCATCTCCCCCTCCAATATGTAAATAAACTCGACTCCGTCGTGTTGGAACAACGGAAAAACATCCGATGGCTCTGAAATCACAATCAGGTATGGCTCAACTCGGGGGGTCCGATCACCCACCGAGTGGCCGAGCAGGTGATATTGATGACCGGCACGGGTACCGCGCCGGTCGATAACCAGGCCCTTTCCCGCCTTTACAAAAGATGCCTCCCGATCCTGCTCGTATTTCCTGAAAAGAGCGGTGACAGGAACATTAAGTGCGCCAGCCAATGATTGCAGCGTCGTGAGTGAAGGCGATGTCTGTCCGTTCTCGATTTTCGAGAGCATACCCGGCGACAGATCCGATTGACGCGCCAGGTTGGCGATGGTCATGCCGAGTTGCGTNCGATAGACCCTCACCTGTCTGCCAATCGCATCCTCAAGACGGTTACCCCGCTCCGGCCCCGATGCAGGCGGATCTTTTTCGACGACCTCCAGAGAATGCCCTACGGATTTTCGACTCATAACGCGCCGTGTTGCCCGGTAACGTTATGCCCCGGNACGGGGACCCGCGTAGTGGAACTGGTTGCCAACGTAACGCTTCGAAGGTCTTCCGGTTCAAGATTATGAAGCCGCGTTTTGCCGGTGCACCGNGCCATCATNGATGCCTCGCCCGCATTGGCATTCAATATGGCTTTTAAACCATCAGCACGCTCCTCAGGGGTCCTNTCGGATTGCCAGCGGATCCCGCCATCATGGATCTCGCCACCCATCGCGATCGCCGAGGTCACACCATAAGTCACAATGCTTGCGCCCATGGCAATAAGACGCGCTGCATCCGTACCGGACCGCACGCCCCCTGCAAAGATGAGTGTCAGCACCTCCTCTTTTTTGCGTTGTCGCAACGCCGCGACGGTTTCAGAAAGCAGATCAAACCGCGGTTGGGCTTCCAACTCTTCGCGCCACGCGCCAAAGTTGCCAGTGCTATCCAGCATTAGAAAGTCATATTCTTGAGAAAGCGCAAAGTCCACGGCATCATCAATATCTTCAACGTCGGCGAGGCCAAGGCCTTTGAGTCCACGGCTGTCTTTAAACGAATCTTCCTTGATCAATGACTTGTGCCATCGCTGAACAATACCAGCTGCGCTACTATTGCTCGAGTCTCCAGGCTCAAGAATCTGGAACCAGTGCAACTTCCCGTCTGGCGAACACCTACTGATCACTCCCGTCCCNTTTTCGGCTGCTGCTCGCCACGCCGCCTGCCTGATCTCCTCAGGCGCATCATCCAGACCGCTGANAAGAAATGGCTGCTTCAGGTTGAGATTCGGTCCAAGGTCGATATCGATACGACACGCCTCCCGATAAGGATCAATGACCAGGCGTGAGAGATTGGCCGGNAGAAAAACCAGATCGTCCAAAGANGCAGGACGNTCNAGAGGNTAAGGATTATCCCNAGGGCTAAGACGCTTTTGCAGCATNGCCTGGTGCTTATCAACATCTTTGGGGTGAGTNCGCGCCATGGAAAAAAGATCTTCCCGATGNTGAACTGAGTAGTCGGTCGAACCGGTCTCGGCATCGCACCGGTAACATCGGGCGGCTTCCCGCAACGCAGTCGCCTCATCATAGGTGTCTTCAATTTCCGGGAAGCTCGCGGGCTCTTTTCCAACGCCGTGAAATATGGGCTCTTCAAGAGCGAATTGCTCCCATTTGAGATCCTGGGCNACGGGAACACGCCGGGTACGATACGGCGTGCGATACGGAATGGGTGAGTCGATGCTCTCCAGTGCGGCACGAATATAGTAGGCAGCCCGCTGNCCATGCTGCATCGCCATAACAATGGTAGAACCGCCAAAAGCCCCGTCACCCGCNGCAAAGACTTTCGGATCATGGGTGCGCATGGTNGCGAAATCAGTANGAACACGATCAACATCCATTAGGCCTGCGACATCCAGAGCCTCGTTGGCCCCTTTTTGCCCTACGGCGGCGATCACCATACCGCACGGAATCTCAAAGGCGCTGCCGTCAACGACAACGGGTGAGCGGCGCCCGTCTTCATCAGGCGGTCCCGCTTCCGTGCGTACGCACTGCATCGTAAGGCTGTCACCCAGATCAGCGATGCCCGTCTGCATGGTGTTGTAGACAAACTCGATGCCTTCTTTTTGCGCGTGATGCAATTCGATCTTGCGCGCCGGAATTTCATCCGGACNACGTCGGTACACAACTTTTACCGTCTTGCAACCCGGCAGACGCAAGGCTGCTCTACACGCGTCCATTGCGACATCACCCCCGCCCACAACGACAACAGTTTCCGGCATCTGCGGACGCTCTCCAGCGTTGATCCGCCTCAGGAAGCTCACCCCATCTTCCACATTGGGGTGCTCCTCTCCAGGAATCCCCATTGGTTTTCCCCACCATGAGCCGATCGTCAACAAAACGGAATCGTGTCGCTCTTTCAGTTGATCGAGAGAGACCTCNCGACCCAGCGCTGTGTTGAGATGAACGGTAAGTCCCGGGCACTGATGCTGAAGACGCTGAATATCCTCTTCAATAATCCCCGAGGGGAGACGAAACTGAGGGATACCCCAGACCATGGTGCCTCCCAATCGGTCGGTCATCTCATAAACAGATACCGAAAAGCCGGCTTTGCANAGCTCGAACGCAGCAGTGAGTCCTGCGGGCCCCGACCCCACAATGCCAACGGACTCCTTGCGGCAAACAGCAAACNGGGTCTTCGGAAGATCAGTCCCAAGCTTGTCCATGACAAAGCGCTTCAGATTTCGAATCTGTACGGCACCGTCACTGCTCTCACGCCTACACGCAGGCTCACAAGGTGCGTCACACACACGCCCACAGATCGAGCTGAAAGGATTGGTGGCGGTTATCGCTTCAAACGCCTCGGCATACTGTTTTTCCCAGATGTAGCCAATATAAGACGGTGCATCAGTTCCAATCGGACAGGCTACCTGGCACGGGGCNGGCACAAAATGCGGGTCCGTGGTGTCATCTGAAAACCCGGGTGGCGACACCGGNACACTGATTCGCTCAAGACCGTAAACGCTCATGACAACACCCCCATCCGCTCCTGCGAAGCGCCCGTCATTGGAGGTTCATAAGGCAGTCCTGTGATATCGGCCGCCTCGGGGGTTAAGGCTACGAGGTCATTGCGATTAAGACTGGTGACGTCATTGTAGCCAAGTGCCTGGGTAATCGCTGCAATCTGCCAGCGCACGCTTTCCAGGAATCGGTGAATATTGCTCGCTTCCACCTCGGGCTGGTAACGCTTTTCGTGTTCGGGATCCTGAGTAGCGATTCCGGTGACACACGTGCCGATGTGGCACTGCATGCATGAGATGCACCCGCCCGCCACAATCACCGATGTCCCGAACGCAACTGCATCCGCACCAAGGCACAAAGCTTTCACTGCATCGACGCCGTCGCGAATACCTCCCATTAATACCAGTTGGATTTTGTCTCGGGCGTCGATCTCTTCAAGCGCCTCNAGTGCCTCAATAATGGCTGGCAATGTNGGGATTCCGACATTGTCGATNACCTCNGCACTNCCNGCACCNGTNGAGCCCTGCATACCATCGAGTTCCACAAAATCGAANCCATCCTTGGANGCGATTTTGATATCGTCTCGAATNCTTCCGGCACCTAACTTCACACTGACTGGCACTTCATACCCAGTCGCTTCACGAAACTCTTCAACCTTGATTACGAGATCATCCGCCCCAAGAATATCGGGATGACGCGACGGTGAGCGCAAATCGATACCGGAGGGAATGCCACGAATCTCGGCGAGTTCCGGAGTCACTTTTTTGGCCATCAACTGTCCACCGAGGCCCGGCTTCGCCCCCTGGGAGATGTAAATCTCCAAGGCATCAGCCCGGCGCATGTCATGAATATTCCAGCCCAGTCGTCCACCAAGACACTGAAAAATCAATTGACCGGCAGCATCTCNCTGCGCGTCGCTCATACCGCCTTCGCCGGTGTTCTCGGCAATGCCGGACATTGCCGACCCCATGGCGATCGCATATTTTGTTGACCGNCTGAGTGCCCCATAACTCATAGGCGCAATCATCACGGGCATACTGAGTTTTAGGGGCCGCGCCCCATTGATACCNCCGATCTCAGTTTGCATGTGGACCTTTGAAACGACATCNCGATCATCACCAGCTTTCGCGAGGTCTTTGCGAAATCCAATGTCGCTGAGGTGCGGCAAAGGGCGCGCGCCGCCATAACCGCGAATCCGATACCGGCCACTTTGCGCTTTGATAGCGATGTCTTCCTGCACCTTCGGGTTCCAATACGCGGAACTACCCGAGAAGGTGTTAAAGGGGATGCTCCGCATGGGCGTTTCCGGAGTGCCGTAGCGGAGCTTCTTACCTGCGTTAACGATCTTGGAAAACCCTTTAGGCGCCTTGATGCCGTAGCGATCAAGAAATTCATAAACACTCTCGATTTCCTTTGCATCAACATCGGTCAGCATGGCATCTGAGCCGAGATCNTCAACATTGCCTGCAACATAGATTTCCCCGCTCGACATATCCTCGCCGACCCTCTCGCCGGCATCCCCCAGGATGATGATCCGACCGCCATACATCATGTAACCGGCCATGAAGTTCGCATTTCCGACGCAGCACAAAGTGCCGGCTTTCATCACCTGTCCTGCCCTTGACCCCATGTTGCCTTTAATCACGATTTCAGCGCCACGGATCGCCACACCGGGAATCGCACCTGCATTCCCACCCACCACCACCGAGCCGCTATACATGTTGTCGCCAACACCCCAACCAACATTGTGCGAGACATGAAAGCAGGCCTGATCAGTGAGCCCGGCACAGAAATAACCAGCGGAACCCTTGACGTTGACGCTGATAGGAGAGGTCAGACCCACGCCNATGTGGTGGCGAGCGTCCGGGTTCAGAATTTCTACTTCCTCACCNGCTTCACCCAGTGTCCGAAGCTGAGCATTCGCCTCGCGAACGCTCAGCTCGGCTAAATCGANCGAGACCATGTGGCGTAAGTTCCTGGTGCAGGTTCACGTGTGTTCAGCGCTTTGCCGGGGAAAAGCCGGTTCAGCGATACCTCTTCNGACGCAATGGCGACAAGGTCATCATCCTCGTACATGATCATCGGCTTGGCGGCCAGGCGATCCTTGGCATAGCCGATCTCATCTCCGGTCGAGACCAGAAAAGAAAAAGTGCCGTCNAGGTCATCGATCGAAGTTGACAGCGCATCCTGGAGCTTAACGCCCTGTGCAAGTTTGTCAGCGAGATACACCGCAATGAGTTCGCTATCGTTATCAGTNGTGAATTCAAAGCCCCGCTGTTCGAGGCGGCGGCGCATCTTCCAGTAATTGGTGATCTGGCCGTTATGCACAATCGCCACATCGGCAAAGCCTGTTGCCCAGAAAGGATGAGCCGCCTCCGGCTTGACGTCACTTTCGGTGGCAAGACGCACGTGCCCGAGGCCATGCGTACCATTAAACTGATTCACCTGGTAACGATCATCGACATCGTANGCACTGCCAACATCTTTTACGATCTCAAGGCTCGTGCCGATCGAGATTACCTTCGCCGCATGCTCCATCTCGTAGGAAAGTTTCTGTACGTCTCCGTCATACCGAACGGTCACACGATAATTGTCCCCGGCGCGCGCTTCTTCTTCGATCCCTGCGCCAAGATCCAGCAGACGCTGACGGATCGCGGCAATCGCCACCTCATCGTCTGCGTCACTCTCGGGATCAATAAAAAAGCGCAGCTTTAACCGACCTGACGATTCGGGTGCGTAAAGTGCAAAGCCCGTTGAATCAGGACCGCGGTGCTGGCAGCCATCGAGCATCCGAATCAACGCCTCGCCAGTGCTGAACTCTTTGTCCGCTCCGCGATACATTACCCCCGCAATACCGCACATAAATTTTCTTCCTTTGATGGAGTTGTCTGTCTGCAGGCGAGCGTACGCCTTTCACCGGGACAATTCAACTGGTGGAAATAATGTTTCCCCGCAGGAAACCTCTGGGTGAGANAAAGTCCAGCCGAAGCCGAGTTTTTCTTGCCTTTGAGTTTTACCTTAGCTGGACTTCAGGTACGACTCCATGGAGTCATCCATTGCCTCNAGCCACTCCGTATGGTGCAAGGGTTGGGCATTACCTGTCATCAAAGAGGGATAGGAGTGATTGCGAAAAGTCATGATGTTGTCATGCTTGTGGTGCTCCCATTCGATGAATGTTTTATTAACTCCCTCNACATCAAAGCTGGGNTAGTCGGTCTCGTCGATCAGTTCNTGCACATAGTCTCCCTGGAACCAGATCATCTGTTCATCATCCTCTAGTTTTTCTTCCCGTTCACGCCAGGCCTGGCTGTGCTTACGCATAGTGTCAACGTCAGGCAGATTAATGCTGCCAATAATATAGTCGCGTGCGTACCACGCCTGAGCGTCAAACATATTGAAGGTATAAAACTGATCCTGCATCCCGAGGTACATTAGGCGGGGGTTTTCTTCCCAGAATATCCCCTTATAGAGATTCAGCGGCCATAAGCGGTTATTTGTTTGGAGTCGAAGTTCATCGGGCAGAAAAGGGAAGTGATGTAGATATCCTGTGCACATGATGATCGCATCAATTTCTTTACTGGAGCCATCCTTGAAATGGCAGGTATTTTTATCCACCCGGGTCAGTAAAGGGACCTCTTCCCAGTTACCCGGCCAGTTAAAACCCATGGGCGCGGTGCGGTGGGCTACCGTTATTGAGNGAGCTCCGTATTTGTAGCACTGCGAACCAATATCTTCAGCAGAATAACTCGTACCAATGATAAGAACATCTTTGTCCTTAAACTCAAGGGCATCCCGAAAGTCGTGCGCATGCATCACCCGGCCATTGAACGTTTCCAGGCCTTCGAACTGGGGNACATTAGGCGTGGAAAAATGACCTGATGCCACCACGACGTGATCGAACTCCTCGGTATACATCCGATCTTCGGGTAGGTTGTGAGCCGTGACCGAAAAAACCTTCCGGTCTTCGTTGTACTCAACCTGTCGCACCGCAGTGGAGAAACGGATCTGGTCGCGCACGCCCGCCTTTTCAACGCGGCCTTTNATGTAGTCCCAAAGCACTGCACGAGGAGGATACGAACCGATCGGACGCCCAAAGTGTTCTTCAAAAGAGTAATCCGCGAACTCCAGGCACTCCTTGGGNCCATTCGACCACAAATATCGGTACATGCTGCAGTGCACGGGCTCACCATACTCATCCGTCCCGGTGCGCCAGGTGTAGTTCCAGATGCCGCCCCAGTTTGACTGGCGTTCAAAGCAGACCACTTCCGGGACTGCAGTCCCCTTCTCCTTCGCAGACTGAAATGCCCGCAACTGCGCAAGTCCGCTCGGACCCGCTCCAATCACTGCCACTCTTTTAGTCATGAAAAACGCTCCTTAATCCATACTCTGTTAAATCGTCTGCGCAACCCTCACCGGGAACTGACTCTCAGGGTCAATAATCCAATTGGCTGACATCACTCTATGAAATCCCGGCTCAGAAAGCCCAGCGGCAAAACCTTAGTTCTGGCTTTCCAGCCCGGTTCCTTAAANTATTCCATAATCATCGCATGGTTAAATCAANAAGATCAACGATGGGACATGAACGCCCTGGATTATGATGAGATATGTTTTNCAACNCTGGCTAAAAGATGATCGGCCTAAATAAAGACTCTCCTCAACAAGGNGTTATCAATGACTAAAGAAAAGCCTATTTCCTGGCGTGGACCGCGCCGCATTGTGAATCTATACGACAGCCCTTATGAGGCGTACGATCTTGAGGGGGAAGTCCAAGACAACGTACATCTGCTTAATATCAGTTACGACCGTGACCGTGCCACAGGCTGGTACGTGATCCGTATGGAACCCGGCACCGCTTCAATTCCTCACGAACATGCCAAACACGAGGAATATCTGATTCTCGAGGGTGANCTCATCGAGAGCGACGGCACCGTTTTGAAAAAAGGCGATTTCGTCAGTTATCCCCCGGNCAGTTACCACAACTCACGGACNGAAACTGGCTGCCTGCTCATCGGCCATGACCGNGATCCGTATTCGAATTGACCCGCAGCNGCGCACTCAGCAGCGCTGGGACAAAACTAAGGAACNGGAGCACCTCACCATAACTTCAAATAACGGCTAACCTCCCAGTCGCTGACGTGTGTCTGNTATTCATCCCATTCCGCCCGCTTGAAATCCGCGTAGGTCTTGGCCATAAGGTCTCCCATGACCTGGCGACCAAGATCATCTTTTTCAAAGGCATCTACCGCTTCTTCCAGACTTCGCGGCAGATAACTGACACCGAGCTGCTCAAGT
Organism: Proteobacteria bacterium TMED61; assembly: GCA_002171735.1. GTDB lineage: Bacteria > Pseudomonadota > Gammaproteobacteria > Arenicellales > UBA868 > UBA868. Next base: position 11,449 of record NHDO01000009.1, read on the forward strand.
TCGGNTTCGGACTTGAGATACATGTTTTCGGTATAGGGTGCGCCCGGATCAATCTTCTCCTGAATCCCNTCAAGGCCCGCCGCCAACACCATCGCACCACCCAGATAAGGATTATTTGAAATATCAGCAGCACGCAGTTCCACCCGCCCACCGCCAAGCGGCACCCGAATGGAGTTTGTCCGGTTATTGCCGCCAAAGCATGCAAAGACCGGCGCCCAGGTAAAACCCGACATGCTACCGGTCTTAATGAGGCGCTTGTAACTGTTCACGGTCGGAGAGATCACTGCAGAAAGTGCCGGAAGGTGCTTGAGGATCCCGCCGATGAACCAATACCCGAGCTCCGTGATACCACAACCACGCGGATCGTTATCTGAATCGAAGAGGTTTACCCCTGACTCGATATCCGCCAGAGACATGTTGTAGTGCGCCCCGCTGCCTGCCCGATCCGAAAACGGCTTGGGCATAAAACTCGCGAAGAAGCCCCTTTGATGCGCTAATTCCTGGATGAGGTGCCTGAAGAAAACGAAGCGATCAGCCATGGTGAGGCCGTCGCAGTACATGAAGTCGATCTCGAACTGACCGTTCCCATCTTCGTGATCATAGGAATAGACGTCGTATCCAAGATCATTGAGTGTCGAGACGATTTCTTCAAGCAACTCTAGGCTATCTAGCGTCGAGCGGAGATCATAGGCGGGCTTGGCCAGATTATCCCGAGGCCCTATCGGCGCGATACCGCCGTGCTCGCCCTCTTTGAGTAAGAAGAACTCAGGCTCAATGCCGAAGTTGAAGGTAAAACCCATTTCTGCAGCCTGGGTCAGAACCCCTTTGAAGATGTTTCGGCTGCAGGGCTCAAACGGCTTGCCTTCACACCAGAGGTCACTGGCAAACCAGGCGGCATCTTTTCGCCATGGAAGGATGATGACGCTTTCGGGGTCAGGTCGTGACGATACCTCTTCGTCGCTGACATCCTGAGGAACCCCATCAAGCGCGGCTCCTGTGCAAAGTTCCGAGCCATTCATCATGCGATCGAAATGCGCAATCGGCACGAACTTAGACTTGGACACCCCATGGATATCCACATAGCTCGGAAGGCAGTACTTCACCCCGCTTTGAATTAATGAATCTTTTAAGCCTTGGAGGTNTGGATCATTAGCCATGTTTTTTNTCGAATACTNGCACCNAAATTGATAAGGCCGGGGATTATGCGGGCAATTGAAGTATTGCTCCAGACCTNGACCANAACTCGNGATGATCNGTGGAGTTTAAATATGTCCAGAAATGGTTTTATTTCAANAATNAAATTTTAATAANTAAATCATTAATTTATAGAGNATTTGNATNTTTTTTATATAGAAAANATAGTATTTANTTAAATANTTTATTGNTATATCAGTGTTCTTTTTATAGTAAACTGGTTTTCCATCTGGACTGATGTTGTGGTCTTGNTGCACCTGGCCTGTAAGCCGGTGCGAACGAAGCGGGNGGGCNTGTTGAGCCTCAGACTGATGTTTGGCACCGGGCTGTCGCCAAATATGTCCTCCCAAATATTAATCAGAACGGGAGACATGCGATATGAGTCCTGAAGAACTGATGGCCGTGATCAATGTTGTCGCGGATACCGCCATGGAAGGATATTACTGGTGGGCCACCGCAATCATGATCGCCATCCACGCCGGCTTCATGATGTATGAAATGGGAGCCTCTCGAGCGAAGAACGTNATGCATACGGGCGTCAAGAATATTCTTGCGTTCGCATTCACGATTCCTGCGTTTTTCGTAGTGGGTTGGTGGGCTTACTGGGCCTACCAGAGTGGCAATATATTTATTCCTGACTGGAATCATGAGTTCGCGCAGTACTATGTACCATGGGGTGATCAAGGTGGCATGGGACCGAACCACCAGGATGGTGCCTCAGGCATCTTCTGGGCCGCGTTCACTCTATTTGCCATGACCACTGCTTCGATTGTCTCGGGATCAGTGATTGAGCGGATCAAGATGAGTGGTTGGCTCATTCTCGTCACCATATTCGGCGGATTTATCTGGATCGTTGGTGCTGGCTGGGGTTGGTCAACTGGTGGTTGGCTGGTCGCAGACTGGGGATTCCGAGATGTTTGTGCCGCAGGTGTGGTGCATATGGCCGCAGGCTTTTTCGCGCTAGGCGTTCTGGTCAATCTTGGGCCGCGTCAAGGCAGGTTCAATGCTGATGGCTCCACTAATGAAGTAGCAGGCCATAGCGGTCCCATGGCAGCAGCCGGGCTAATGGTTATNATCCTGGGCTTCTTTGGCTTCCTCGGNGCCTGTCTCATCTACCCCTCGTCAATGGCTGGAACTTCAGCAGACCTTGGGTGGATAAACATCTACGGAATCAAGTCCAATCTTTCTGCCTTTGCCTTTAATACCCTGATGGGTATGGCGGGTGGAATCATGGCGGCCTGGTGGGTAACCCGGGACGCGTTCTGGATGATGGGCGGCGCCCTTTGCGGAATTATCAGTGTGGCTTCAGGTATCGATCTATGGTACCCGGGCACCGCCTTCGTAGTCGGCGCAGTCGGTGGCTTGATCATGCCGTACTGCCACAAGATGCTGACAAGTTGGGGCATCGACGACGCAGTGGGCGCGGTTTCGGTCCATGGCTTTGTTGGGATCTGGGGCGTAATGTCCGTCGGTATCCTGCTTGGTGGCTATCCCGCACCATCAGCCGATATCCCGGCAATTAGCTTCACCGGCCAACTCGTCGGTGCAATCTCGTTCTTCCTGCTTGGTTTTGTCCCGGGTTATGTCCTTTCCTGGATCCTGAACAAGGCTGGGATGCTTCGATACTCGGANGCCATCTTGGAGAAAGGTGTCGATTCGACCGAGGGCGAAACACAAGCCTATCCCGATTTTCAAAAATCCGCTTAAGGAGCACACACTATGAATGCAATTAGGCAAAAAACGACTGCTGTTCTGTCGGCTCTCGCACTAGTGCTCGGTATGACCACCACGGCACAGGCAGGTCTATTNAATACAAGCCCAATAGACACCTGGGAAGGCGCTGGAGCGGTCTACAATAATGCCGGTGGCTCCGGAGTCATAGTCTGGTTCTTGATTCTTCTTGCTTTGATGCTGGCAGTAATTATCACAGCAGCCAGAACGGAGAAGAGGCACGAGCGCGAGCACGGCTAGGCATAAATAAGTCAATATTTACAGTTTTTTAAGCTGTCTTTGGGAGGCGACCTGGCCGATACTGTCAGGTCGCCTTTTTTTATCTTTTGACTTTAAACTCATGTTGAGTGCATTAAGGANTTGCTGGGATGTCCGCTGGAATCATCCTTGAAAGTACGCATCCGCGAGAACCCGGCCTATGGCGGGCTGANCCCTACCTCGAGCGCTATACCGTACCGCCCTGCGGCTCGGCGACTTTTGAACTTTTTGCTGGTGACGCAATCACTGTTACCGACCCGGAAGGAGCGCAGCCGGGTGAGCTGATTGCCTTTTCAACTGATGGACGNGCNGCCCCGGGAGGCCTTTGCGATACCAGGCCNAAAGCAGCTANAGGCTTTCAAAAGATTCTCGCTTCTAGTGAACCAAGCGCTCAACAAGTGGCTGCCGGACTGAAACAGCGGAATATCAACGCGGCTGATGCAAAAGCAATCGNATTGTTCGGATCCGATTCTGATGCGGGCTCAACGCATCACTACACGGCCCGTGAGGATCTTCTCTGCATCGTCTGTGCACNTGGCGATGCGATGCTCATCGACGAACAGATACCGCCCACGGGGCTGACGGCTNATGTGGCTCGTGCCAAGGGTCGTGAACTCACTGAACCNCTGCTACCGGACCCTCTGGCCGACCCGCGACTGGAGCTTCGGGTCGACAAGTGCACTGCAGCTCAGTTTACGGTGCACGCGGGCGAATACATCCAGATCATCGATGTTGCGGGNCGGGAATGTTCNGATTTTCTTGCTTTNTCAGCGGCTGGACTTGANCAGGGAAAAGAGCGGCATATTGATATGACCACNACCCGCACNCTGATGGGTAGNGCCTATCCGGGCCCCGGCCTTTACTCGAAGTATTTTGACCGNGATATGGAGCCAATGGTTGAGGTGATNCAAGATACCTGTGGCCGTCATGACACTTTCGGCCTTGCCTGCGCGGCCAGGTACTATGAAGACCAGGGCTACTTTGGCCACCCCAACTGCTCNGACAATCTAAACGCGATCATGGCNCCGTTTGGNGTCAGNCCNAGNCGNGGATGGGAGGCNGTNAATTTCTTCTACAACACCGGCATCGATGACCACAACGTCCTTTTTCTCGATGAACCCTGGTCACGCCCAGGCGACTATGTACTCCTGAAAGCCATGACTGATCTGGTGTGTGCATCCACCGCCTGCCCCGACGATACCAGTGCCGCAAACGGCTGGAACCCCACAGATATACATGTTCGCATCTACACTCCGGAGAAAGCCTTTTCACGGGCTATTGCATACAGAATGACCCCAGACGCAGAAACTCAACTGACCCGCGAGACGGGCTTCCACCCGCGCTCCTCACAGCACACCCGCAACTTCAGTGAATACCGAGGGTACTGGCTGCCGACCGCATTCAACAACGCCGGCGCCATAGAGGAATACTGGGCGTGCCGGGAGCGCGCTGTGATGATGGACCTTTCTCCGCTGCGCAAGTTCGAAGTCCTCGGCCCCGATGCGGAAACGCTGCTNCAGACTGTACTGACGCGCAANATCCGACGACTCTCCGTTGGTCAAGTCGTCTATAGCGCCATGTGTTACCCGCACGGGGGGATGATTGATGATGGCACCGCGCTGCGCCTGGGCCCTGATAACTTCCGCTGGATTGGTGGTGATGACTACAGCGGGATATGGCTTCGCGAGCAGGCGCANGCTCTCGGGCTAAAGGCGCTGGTCAAATCGTCGACCGAGCAAATCCATAACGTTGCGGTTCAGGGGCCAAAAAGCCGCGAGATCCTGAATGGAATTATCTGGACTCCGCCGGCACAAACAGCCGTAGACGAACTTGACTGGTTCCGATTTACGGTAGGACGCCTTGGCGACATGCACGGCCTCCCGGTCATGATCTCACGCACCGGATACACCGGAGAACTGGGTTACGAGATTTTCTGTCACCCGAGGGATGCCTGTCAGGTCTGGGATGCGGTCTGGCAGGCCGGAGAACCTCATGGGTTGCTACCGCTCGGACTCGACGCCTTGGATATGGTCAGGATCGAAGCAGGACTTGTTTTCGCAGGCTACGAATTCTGCGACCAAACGGATCCATTNGAGGCCGGTATCGGATTCACCGTCCCGTTAAAGACCAAGCAAGATGACTTCATTGGGCGCGAGGCACTTGAGCNGCGCAAGGCAAACCCCCAACGCCAATTGGTGGGTCTGGAACTNGCGGGTAACGAGGCNGCAGCTCATGGAGACTGTGTACGCATCGGGCGAGCCCAGGTTGGGGTCGTTACTAGCGCAATGCGNTCACCCGTATTGAAAAAGAATATTGCCCTTTGCCGCATCGATACTCTCCACGCAGCGCTAGGCACCGAAGTCGAGGTCGGTAAACTCGATGGCCAACAAAAGCGCATTCCCGCCCTGGTTGTGCCTTTCCCGTTCTATGATCCCAAGAAAGAACGGGTNCGTGCGTAGCGAGGGCCTACTCGGCTTTTCGTCGGCGCCCCCGACCTGAGTGGCGTGTGATTAATGCGTTGCCGCGTCGAGAAACCAAGTCTTACCCGGTCTGAAATTATTCAATAATTGCGGTTTTTAGGCATTTTTCACGAGAAAGAGGCCTCTAACACCAAGAGCAGGTGATTGGTGTATTTTTGGTTATAGGCTCGGAAAATAAAGTCGCCTACACTTGTTTCCATGGTCCGTTGTTTATCTACCCATAAGGGTGTCTAATAACGAAACCNNAGGCAATCTTNGGTGTTACGACAGGACACTAACGCCTTATGTCGANACAGAGTTTCGNGGCTCTTTTCGGGGTTAAACAAGGATTCATAAAAAATAATCTTTTCAACGGAGGATCAANATGACGAAAAAACAAACGTTAAAAGGGTTGGCAGTAGGCGCGCTGATGGCGCTCGCCTCAACCTCTACGGTCACCCAGGCTGCAGATCCAATCAGGATTCCAGTATTAAACTGGTCGAGCCAAATTGTTATGGCTCATGTAATGGCTCAAGTGTTTCAAGAAATGGGTCACACGGTAGAGTTGGTTCCAGCNGAATCGGCATCAAGATATGAGGCTGTCCGAATTGGCGACCTTCACGTAGCTCATGAAACCTGGGAATCAACAATGGCTATCCCATTTTATGAAGCAATGGACAAGGGNGGCCTAATTGATGCCGGCAGTCATGACTTAGTGACTTTTGAGGAAATGGGCATTCCAAACTGGGTAATNGATGAAGGGTTATGTCCTGGNCTCCCAAGTTGGGAAGCACTTAAATCCCCTGATTGTGCGAAAAATTTCGCTACCGCTGATTCAGGTGGGAAAGGCCGTTGGCTAGAAGGTCCTGCAGAGTGGCACGGCGACGTAATGCCCAACAGGCTTAAAGGCCTCGGTATTGATGATTTGTGGACTGTAAAGTTTGCAGGCGCCGCTAATGCTCTATGGGCTGAGCTGGATGCTGCCAAGAAAGAAGGTCGTGGAACCGTTATCTTTAACTGGTCTCCAAACTTTACTGACGCGGCGGGCTTCACATTCATCGACTTTCCTCCCTATTTCGAAGGATGCAGACTAGAAAATGGCGGAACATTGGAAACTACTGGCTGTGGCTCTCCAAAAGGTTGGCTTAAGAAAGCCGCGCATATCAAGTTCCCGCTGTCTCACCCAGATGCATATAAGTTCTATACCAAAATGTCTTTTAATGCCCCGCAAATCGGCGAGATGGCTGATAACGTTGACAGTAAAGGCATGAGTCATGAAGATGCTGCGGCCGCGTTTATCGCTAATCACAGAGCTCAGATAGATCTCTGGAAAAATTAAGTTAGAAGTTGTTTTACTAAGAATCCTCCCTGTTTCAGGGGGGATTTTTTTTGCCGCACTACTGTTATTTATTTGGTGAGAGGGGACTGGGGACAANTTTCTGGCACTGAATGTAAATCTGACCAGTATCTTGGAAACCACTAGAAGAGAAAGACTTTTGGAAAAAATCAGCGTATGGTTGTTGTCTTGTGATCCCGATGAAATCCCCGTCGATCAATAAATTAATGGGCCAAAGATCCAATTCCTGAATGTTCTGATCTCTCGGTGATTACAGGCAAACGGCCTATTCGTTTCATCTAAAAAAAATCAAGAACGTGCTGAATAATTTTAAAGATTCCAGACCGATGCAGTTTGGCCTGCTCGCGATCNTTTTTTTGTTTTCCTATCATTTAGTCCCGCATTCTGAGGCCAGTTACTTCTGGAGATTGCCTCCCCTATTAAAAGACATCCCAGCCTGGATCAATACGCTTCTTGATAATTTGATGTTTCAATGGTTCGCCGTTGATGTCTGGGATCCAGTNTGGAAAGAGTACGAACCAAAGTCTGTTTTCAGAATCATTACTAGGGCNATTGGCAGTGCGATTTTATTCCTCATTATTCTTATCCGTGAACTCTTTCTTGGAGGAACGCANACTATTGGGGCGCTCTTCAGCGATGCAATGCTCAGCACCAATAAATGGCTNTACTGGCCTGCTCTTCCCTGGACCGCTGTCGTCGCTGGCGCGGCGATCTTGGGCTATCAACTTCAAGGCATTCGCTTAGCCTTACTTGCAGGTATTGGGGTCGGATATCTNTGTGTTTTTGGGCAATGGGAACCCTCTTTAGAGACGCTATCTTTTGTCCTCGTATGTGCGCCTATTTGTTTCATTTTGGGACTGGGTTTCGGGATATGGGGATACCTGAATAGAACTGTAGAGGCGGCACTTGAGCCACTATTGAACTGTATGCAGACCCTGCCTCATTTTTCTTATCTGGTTCCNGTCATGGTTCTGTTTGGAGTCGGAGATCATGCNGGCGCCGTTGCCACGATTATCTTTGCNACCCCACCGATGATCAGATTAACCATTCTNGGCTTGAGAAAGATTTCTCCGGATATTGTTGATTCCGGTTTAATGAGTGGGTGCAGTAAATTCCAGCTACTGTTCAGAGTTTTAATCCCGACAGCAAGAACAGATATTCTGATTGGCGTTAATCAGGTCATTATGCAATGTCTTGCGATGACCACTATTGCCGCTTTTATTGGAGCCAGGGGCTTGGGCTTCAATCTCAAAGTTGCTTTGAATTCACTGGAAATTGGAAAAGCCTCAGAAATTGGCCTGTGTGTCGTTTTAATTGCTGTAATCCTCGATAAATATTCCTTGGCGTGGGCAAACAAACAAAAAGATTATTTNTCTGATTTGAACTTCTTTCAAAGATATAGGCCTTACATCGGATTTATCCTTCTAACGCTTTTGGCAATTCTTTTAGCGTACATAGGTGCGCTGTACTTTAAGGACGGTATCAACTACCTGTACTACGTTCCGTTCGACAAAGGTTTTACGATTTCTCCTTTTATAGATGCTGGTATTGATTGGTTTTGGGAAGCCTTTTTTCCCTATCTAAATGGATTCAATGTCTGGTTAATAACCTCGGTCCTTGTGCCGATGAGAGACGCCTATCTCGGTATGCCTGTTATCTCCACGTTCATTCTTGTTATGGGAGCCGGGTATATCGTTGGCGGCGTAAGATCAGCGATCGTCGTTGGGGGACTGATCCTGTTTATAGCCCTTTCTGAATATTGGGACAGAGCATTAATCACNGCCTATATGGCAACTTTTGCGGTACTCATATCCGCTGTTTTAGGATTAGTCGTTGGCTCCATTTGCGCCCAGAACCGTTTTGCGAGCAAAACAATTCTTTCAGTCTGTGATTTTTTTCAAACATTTCCGTCCTTTATTTATTTNATACCGGTAATTCTGCTTTTTGGTATCACGGATACATCCGTCATGATCGCGGCNATTGTCTATGCAGTGATTCCGGCTACCCGATATACAGTAGAAGGCTTAAACAGCGTTCCAATATCGCTGCATGAAGCNGCGACAATGTCAGGCGTATCACGACTTCAAAGATGGACCAATATCGAGCTACCTCTTGCGCTTCCGCACATAATGCTAGGCATAAATCAAACAGTCATATTTGCATTATTCATGGTGATCCTTGGCGCANTAATTGGGACCATTGATTTGGGCCAAATTATTATGGGTGCTTTATCGAAAAAAGGTGGAGCAGGNATTGGTTTAACACTGGGTATATTTGTATCCTTCATGTGCTTAGCAGTCGACAATTTGATTCAAACTTGGGCGAAGGAAAGAAAGAAACTTCTGGGAATCGACTGATGCACCCTCACCAAGCTCTCGTCAATACGTGCTAAGAGATTAATCGGGAATCCAATTATGTCCTCCAACGAAAGCCCTACGACAGATCAGCAACCGGTCATCCGGTGTGATTCTGTNTTTAAGATTTTTGGGGATAAAGCGAAAGAGATGCTCGCCGGAGTAGACGGCAGCAACGTAGACACAAAAGCTTTTCAAGAGGCTGGCTGCATCGTCGGCGTCAACAACGCCTCCTTCGATGTCGCGAGGGGCGAAAAACTCATCATTATGGGACTGTCAGGTTCGGGCAAGTCGACGCTGCTACGCTGCATCTCCCGCCTGACAGATGCAACCGCTGGACGAATTTTTATAGAAGGTCAGGATCTGTTAGCGATGACCAACAAGCAGTTGATCGAAATCCGTCGAGAAAAGATGGGTATGGTCTTTCAGAGTTTCGCGCTACTGCCACACAAAACAGTGCTGGAGAATATAGCTTTCCCCTTACAGGTTAAAGGTGTCCGAACACAAGAAAGTATTAAAAAAGCAATGGATATGGTTGAACTTGTGGGGCTTCGGGGGCGCGAGAACTACTTCCCTCGAGAGTTATCCGGGGGGCAACAGCAACGTGTCGGAATTGCCCGGTCACTCGCCGTCGAGCCCGACATCTGGTTCCTTGACGAGCCCTTCTCAGCCCTCGATCCCCTCATCCGAAAAGAGATGCAGAATGAGTTCCTCCGACTGCAGAGCGTACTGAACAAAACTATTCTTTTTGTCACCCATGACTTCGACGAGGCGTTACGGCTGGCGGACCGGATCGCCATTATGAAAGACGGCGTCATTGAGCAACTAGATACCCCGGCTAACATAGTCCTCAATCCTGCAACCGAGTATGTTCATAGGTTTACGGAAGATGTGCCTAGGGAAAAGGTGCTCAGGATTGAGTCTGTAATGGATCCTGTAAATAGTTCAGAAGCGCTCAGCGACCTAAAGGTCTCTAAAGACGCAATTATCGAAACNGTCGCTGAAGCGGTTCTTAGCGAACAGAATCCTGTTCCGGTAACCGATGGGGAGGGCCAGGTTATTGGAGTTTTACACCCGTCTAAAGTGATTCACGTACTGTTTGGAGGAAGAGCCAGCTATCCCAAGCAGTGACAACCGCGCGAGCCCGCTTCAAGCCGAGTCAGCGGATCCAGAGCGCGGCCCGACCAATGCAGAACTCGCGCCCTGGGACGCTCCCTTTCAAATGGATCCGATCAGCGAAAACTCCTAAAACAGCCCTTCTATCTCACCGTCTTCGTTAACGAAGATATTGTTGGCCGCAGGCACCCTCGGCAGCCCCGGCATCGTCATAATCTCGCCGCAAATCGCCACGATGAATTCCGCACCGGCGGAGAGGCGCAGTTCTCGAATCGGGACCACGTGTCCGCTGGGTGCGCCCAGAAGACTGGGATCCGTCGAGAAACTGTACTGCGTCTTCGCCATACAAACCGGGAAGTGACTGTAACGTTCCTCAAAATCCGCAAACTGGCCACGCACTTTGTTATCAGCACTGATGTCATCAGCGCCGTAGATTGATCGTGCGACGGTGCGAGCCTTGTCCCACAAAGACATATGGTCATCATAGAGCGGCTGGAACCGGGACTCACCGGAATCCGCGAGCGTAGCGACATGTTGTGCAAGTTCTTCCGTACCCGCGCCGCCATCGGCCCAGTGACTGCACTCAAAAACCTCAACACCAAGCTCTTTNCAGTANACCCGTATCGCATCAATCTCAGCCNGGGTATCAGAAACGAATTTGTTTATCGCTACGACGGCGGGCACGCCGAACTGTCCAATGTTTCGAAGATGCCGACCCAAGTTTTCCAGCCCATCTTGCAGAGCACCGACACTTTCGGTATTGAGGTCCGCTTTCGCGACCCCTCCATGCATTTTGAGGGCACGGGCGGTAGCAACCAGTACAACCGCATCAGGCTCGAGGCCGGCCTTGCGGCATTTAATATTGAAAAACTTCTCCGCACCAAGGTCCGCACCAAAACCGGCCTCGGTCACCACGTAATCGGCAAGCTTCAGCGCCATTTTGGTGGCTCGAACCGAATTACATCCNTGGGCAATATTAGCGAACGGTCCACCGTGAATGATCGCTGGATTATTCTCAAGCGTCTGAACCAGGTTTGGCATAAAGGCATCGCGCAGCAATGCTGTCATGGGGCCCTCGGCTTTGAGGTCACGGGCATGAATCGGCTCTCGCGAACGCGTATATCCCACAATGATGTTACCCAGCCGGCGTTGCAGATCAGCGAGATCTTCTGCGAGACAAAAGATCGCCATAATTTCCGAGGCGACTGTAATATCAAAACCCCCTTCTCGGGGAAATCCATTAGCGACACCGCCGAGTGCCACAGTGATNTGGCGAAGTGCNCGGTCATTCATATCGACAACGCGGCGCCAGGTCACTCTGCGCTGATCAATCGCCAACTCATTGCTCCAGTAGATGTGATTCTCTACCAGTGCAGAAAGAAGGTTATGAGCGGCTCCGATCGCATGAAAATCTCCCGTGAAGTGAAGATTGATATCCTCCATTGGAACTACCTGTGCGTAACCACCGCCTGCAGCACCACCTTTCATGCCGAAACAGGGGCCAAGTGAAGGCTCGCGAAGGCAGATCAATGTCTTCCTGCCAATCCGGTTTAATCCGTCACCCAGACCAACGGTGGTGGTGGTCTTCCCTTCCCCGGCAGGGGTTGGGGAGATCGCGGTCACCAGGATCAACTTGCCATCGGATCGTTTCGACAAAGACTCGATGAACTGATTGCTGATCTTGGCCTTGGTGGGGCCGTAAGGCAGCAGTGACTCTGACGGAATCTCCAACTTATCCCCGATCTCTCCGATAGGGCGTATCGCTGCCGCACGTGCAATCTCGATATCGCTGGGCACTTTATCCATGACTCTCCTCTGGCTTTAATAGGTTATTGTTGATTTTTAAACTGATCTGAACGGGACGCCTTTAGGCGCCGAGCCGCCACCACGGTATTGCGCATCAGGACGGCAACCGTTACCGGTCCCACTCCCCCNGGCACAGGCGTAATCCATCCTGCCACTTCCCGACACGCATCATAGTCGCAATCCCCCACAACGCGACTGTGTCCCTCATCGGACTCGATCTGNTTAATACCGATATCGACCACGACCGATCCGGGTTTGAGCATTTCTCCTTTAAGGAGTCCTGGTTTACCCACGGCAACGAATACGGCATCTGCTCTGCGGGTGTGCACTGCAACCTCCCGCGTCATGTGATGACACACCGTAACGGTTGCGCCCTCTGCCATTAGCAAAAAGGCAATAGGCTTTCCNACAATTTCGGAATGCCCGATTACCGTGACTTCCAATCCTGGCAAAGTGACCCCGGTCTCCTTGAGCAGTTCGACTGCCGCCATAGCGGTGCATGGCCCAAGTTCAATATTTCGATAAACAATGTTGCCGATTGACGNNGGATGCATTCCTTCTACATCTTTNAGCGGCGCNATNCTGGACTGCAACTGCTGAATCGGNAANTGTTTNGGAACCGGTCGCTGCAGAATAATNCCTGTCACGTCCTGATCAANGTTCAGTTGCGNGATCGCNGCTCGCACGTCTTCTTCTGAAATATCTGTNGGAAAATTCCGCCGNTCGAAGTCGATTCCCACCTNGTTNGCGGCACGTTCCTGATTGCGGATGTAGAGATTGACCGCGGGATGATCTCCAATCCGAATCGATACCAATCGCGGAGCCCAGCCCGAGGAGTTCAGCGCGCTGACATCCTGAGCTACTTGCGACAGCATCGTCGACGCGACCGCTCTCCCGTCGATGTCTCGGTAGTCCGCCGCCATCCCCTGGGTCACATTTGAACTCATACTTCCATTAGATTTTCTTACTATTACGACCTGGCAACTCACGCGAGCCCATCAGGCGCGTCCTCATCTTCCAGCCCTCATTTAGCATCGGGCACCGACTCCCCGCGCAACTGACGGCATTTCAGGCATAAAGTTGCAGGTGGAGGCCTGCGCGCACATTACCTTCTACATCACGACCGTAGCAGTCTAGACCAAATGCCCTCTACACTCGTGAGAACCTCCCTATCAGGCGATAACTCTGCCTAACCACCCGTTGGTAGTCGGTAACGGCATCAGCCCCAACCCGGAACTGACACCGTCAGATCTCATGGGATACTCAGAACTTCGCGTAGGCTTTGCGCAGAGCCACCATCGGATGCTTGGGCGACATCTGAAACTTGATTAGAAGTTCACGGGCAATCATGTCCCGATCCTGCTGATTATCAGGTAGCGCTATTTCCTCGGGGATNGTTACCCAGCCGTTGATGTTCCTATCGAATACTGCGGGTCTCCCGTCCTCGTAGCCCATATGGACNTCTTCGAGCCAATTGAGATCGGTCCATCCCATTATCTCCATGTAACGCTTAAGCAGCGGAGTCAACCGCTCATAGTCTGGNANTAGATTGACATCGTACCGGTACCCTATGTGCTGACCGATGGTCTGCTCGCGTTCCGAATCAAGCCCGTCGCCTTTAATGAAGTGGTCAATATCTTTTTCGTATGCCATGTGCTTATCCTCAGAAACGTGTCAGGTCAGGGCGACCAACAGTGTGCTGTGAGCCGGCCAGCGGTACCTGTGCCAACGCCGAAGCCTCCATCGTCAGGGCTGCAAGATCCTCCGGCTCCAGCGAATGGACATTGGTCTTGCCACAGGCCCGAGCCAGCATCTGGCATTCGATCGCAAGCGTATGTAGGAAGTTATAGACCCTCTCTGCTGCGGCATCCGGGTCGAGCCGTTTACGTANCTCGGGGTCCTGCGTTGCGATACCCACTGGGCAGCGCCCAGTGTGACAGTGATAACAATGACCCGCTTCAACACCCATTTCTTTCTCAAANTCGGCCTCNGGGATATCTTTATTGCANTTNAANGCCATCATNGNNGAGTGACCGATNGCNACNGCATCAGCNCCNANCGCCANNGCTTTCGCGACATCNCCCCCNTTGCGGATNCCCCCGGCATACACCAGNGAGATATCNCCNGANTTNCCGACATCNTCCANCGCCCNTCGGGCCTGGCGAATNGCNGCNATTCCNGGNACNCCNGTTTCCTCNGTNGCNAGGTGAGGTCCAGCGCCNGTNCCTCCTTCCATNCCATCTATATAAATCGAATCAGGNNCAGTCTTNGCNGCCATNCGCACGTCGTCGTATACCCGGGCAGCNCCCAGTTTCAATTGAATCGGNATTTCCCAGTTCGTCGCCTCNCGGATNTCCTNAATCTTGAGNGCCAGATCGTCNGGGCCAAGCCAATCGGGNTGGCGNGCAGGAGAACGCTGATCGATNCCTGCCGGGAGCGAGCGCATCTCGGCGACCTGGTCGGTGACTTTCTGCCCCATCAGGTGGCCGCCTAGACCCACTTTGCAACCCTGGCCGATAAAAAACTCGCAGCCGTCTGCGAGACGAAGGTGGTGAGGGTTAAATCCGTAGCGTGANTGGATACACTGATAAAACCATTTTTCCGAATAACGTCGCTCATCCGGAATCATACCCCCTTCTCCAGAGCAGGTAGCAGTACCGGCCATAGTTGCACCACGGGCCAGAGCGGTTTTTGCCTCATAGGAGAGNGCACCAAAACTCATGCCCGTTATGTAGATCGGAATATCGAGTTCGAGCGGGCGCTTGGCGCGAGGGCCAATGACGGTTTTGGTGAGGCATTTTTCGCGATAACCCTCNATCACAAAACGGGTCAGCGTACCGGGAAGAAACGTGAGGTCATCCCAACTTGGAATTTTCTTGAAGAGGGAGAACCCGCGCATCCGATAACGGCCAAGCTCCGCCTTGATGTGGATATCGTCTATTACCTCCGGCGTAAACATGAAGCTGCTGCCAATAATGTCGGTATTTCTTTTTGTTGCCATGATATTTTCTTCCTTAATCAAACNTGNCCTAAAGCACNAGCTTCTTTTCCGTNGGCTCAAGATTGTCGTANTTCCAAAGCTGCTTTCCGGAGACAATCTTGGTCATGTTCTGGGCGCCATTGGGGGCTTCAAGACCGTACTGGCCGAGTTTACGAGTCAACCAATCACGATCTAGATCCGTCATTTCGCCTTCGACCGCATCGACTCCGAGATCTGCAATCTTTCCGCCCACATAAATCGTACCGTCATACATGGAATCGCCGAGGTTCTTGCCCGCGTCTCCTAAAATCACCATGCGGCCGCGCTGCATCATGAATCCTGAAAATGCACCTGTGCGTCCACCGACGATGATGGTCCCGCCTTTCTGATCAATTCCGGTTCGACTGCCGACATCACCCTTACAGACGAGGTCACCACCACGAATGGCGGCACCGAAAGTCGACCCCGCGTTCTTCTTAATCAGAATGGTCCCCGCCATCATGTTCTCACCACAGGACCAACCNACACGNCCGCTCACGGTAACGTTGGGCCCGTCNAGNAAACCACAGCCAAAATAGCCGAGACTNCCGTCAAAATGAAGATTCAGNCGGCTCAGAATACCCACNCCAAGCGAGTGCTTTGCTCCNGGATTGCGGACAGTAATTGTGCCAACACCGTCGGACATCAGGCGTCGAATTTCCGCATTGACCTCTTCCTGGCTCAATGATTGGGCATCGATCTCACCACTTTTCTCAAAGTCCACCTCAGGCGCCCAGGGGTAGACAAGATTGTCNGACGCTTCTGCTGAAAAAAAGACTTGCTGAGTTCTGCCACTCAACTGCTCAGTATGCATGCCCAGTTCATAGGACTCATGGGCCTGGTCTAACTCTGCCATACCATCACCTCTCCTTCGTAAGGATCGTAAGTATCAATTTCGTGNGGAAANACGCTGCGGATCGCTACTTCTTCCGACGCCAACGCCACAAAGTCATCGCTCTCATAGAGCACCATGGGCTTTGCCGCCATCACATCCTTGGCCATGCCCAACTTGTCCGCGGTAGCAACCACATAGGTAAACACCCCGTCCAGTTCATCAACAGACCGGTGCATTGCTGCCTCAAGCTCTTCCCCCCGCTCCATGCGATCAGCAAGATACACCGCGATCAGTTCGGAATCACAGTTGGACATGAATCGGTGGCCACGGCGTTCCATTTCCCGACGAAATCCCCAGTAATTGGTCAGCTGGCCGTTATGCACTACGGAAATATCGTTAAACGGGTATGCCCAGTACGGGTGCGCCGATCGGATATCGACATCGGACTCTGTCGCCATCCGGGTATGCCCGATGGCATGAGTGCCGTCAAATTCCGATAGTCCGTACTGACCGGAGACCACGTCAGCATCTCCCAGATCCTTGACCAATTCGAGTGCATTACCAATCGACAAAATCTCAGCGCCCTCGACATCTTCGATGTAATCAGCAAGTTTTTTCATGTCGCCGTCAAAGGAAATCCAGTAGCGGAACGCATACTCTGTCGCCTCTTCTTCGCTGACCCGCCGCACACCCAGTTCATCGAGCCGACGATCAACTTCGGCTCTACGTTCGATCACCTGATCATGNATTTGGAACCCATGGCGCATATCCTCTTGTTCTGCAACCTTGAATCGCAGTACATGTTCTCCAGACTTGGGGTTGCCGTATAGGGCGAAGCCAGTCGAATCCGGGCCTCGATGCTTAAGCGACTGCAGCATACCCGTCAGCTCACGGCCGACATTACTGCTTTTACCCCGGTGAATTAAACCGGCTATCCCGCACATAGAACCTTAACCTCCGTAAAAGTAATTGTTGAGGTAGAAAATTGGGAACCCGACAGGGCGCTTGATGGCACCCTGTTGGCGCATTTGTATATCAGGGCAAGCAATCCAAATAGGTCTCCGTATCCCACTCAGTAGTGGTGTGCATAAAGCGCTCCCATTCGTCACGCTTGTAATGCTCGAACACCCTGAACATGTCGCCAGGCATTGCGGACTTAATGACNTCGTCATTGCGCAATTCNTCCAANGCCTCGCCNAGCGACATAGGCAACTTCTTAACATCTTTGCCCGCATCAATCGCTTCATAGATATTGCGCTCTTCGGCCTCACCTGCATCAAGTTTGTTGTCGATACCGTCATCAAANGCTTTTAGCAACCCCGAACCCATCAGGTATGGATTCACCATTGAATCAACCGAGCGATACTCAAATCGACCGGGCGCGGATACACGCAATGCGCAGGTACGGTTCTGATAACCCCAATCAGCAAAAATAGGCGCCCAGAAACCGGTATCCCATAGACGGCGGTAGGAATTAACCGTCGAAGAGCCGATTGACGTCAATGCACCCAGATGCTTGATAACACCGCCGATAGACTGCAAACCAATCGGGCCAGGAGCACGCTCATCAATCGATGGATCCGGCATAAAGGTGTTCTCACCACCGACCCGGTAGCTGAAAGCCCCTTCCATACCAGATAGGGAATCAAACCCGAGCATATTGACCACGTCTTCGCCACCNCGCCATAGCGACATATTATGGTGACAACCATTCGCCGAAACCCCCATAAACGGTTTCGACATGAAACAAGCAATCAAGTTATTTTCACGGGCAACCTGAGCACAAATTTGTCGAAAAGTGGTCAATCGATCTGCGTTCCGCAACACGTCATCAAACTGCGTATTCAGCTCAAGCTGTCCGGGCGCATCTTCGTGGTCGCCCTGGATGATATCGAGACCCATTTGCTGGGCATATTCGATAACCTTCATGAACGTGGGGCGAAGCTCTTCGAACTGGTCAATGTGATAACAATTAGGCTTGGTCACGCCACCGTCTGGCTTGCCATCCTCACCGCGCTTTAACCACATCATTTCAGGCTCGGTACCACAACGCATATCGAGCCCATGCTTGTCCTGGAATGCATTGTGAATGCGGCGCAAATTACCACGACAATCCGAAGTTAACGCGCCACCTGGATTCTCGCGCTCCTCACGATTTCGAAACAAAGTACAGAATACACGGCCGACCCGTTTGTCCCAGGGCAACTGGCAAAAGGTTTCGGGGTCTGGAATGCCAACCAGCTCNGAGGATTCAGGACCATAACCAATATAGTTGCCATGACGGTCAACAAATAGGTTGGCGGTTGAGCCATATACCAGCTGGAAGCCTTTTTCGGCGATGCGTTCCCAATGCGCNGATGGAATACCCTTGCCAACGATACGGCCAGTGACCGAAATAAATTGGTAATAAATATAGTCGACGCCGGTTTCGTTTATTTTTTCCCTGACCTGCTTGACGAGGTCCTCTCGTCCTGATTGATTAACATGGGCTTCAAGATCGGTCATTGTTGTTCTCCTCCTTANTCAGGTTTTCAATCGGTTTCTGAATTGCCCCATTCGCCGCTGCGTTCTTTTACTGGTTCGTCCTCTCGTGCACCACAAATTCCCTCTTTATCTTCTCTCGGTCGTCAGAAACGGCCGCGACTCCGATANAAANTTTCGACGCTGCCACCCTAAATATTTNNCAAATNCTNNGTCTCNCTAACTCCACGGAAATGGNCTGTTCGACACGGGGTGTAACCTCCCCTGCTCATACCTTGAGAACCGGAAAGGCTCGAGCAAAGTACTCGACACGCCGGCGATCTCTTCCGCCACAAGTTTGCCTACGCCGAGCATCTTGTAGCCGTGGTTTGAGTCCGCGATCACATAACAGTTTTCACAAAACACATCAAATACCGGGAAACTGTCTGGAGTAAATGCCCCGATACCCCCTGACGGCTCGTCCTTNTACTTCGGCGTCTTGCCCTCAAAACGCTTCTGGCAATGGGCGAGCGCCGAGCACCACATGTGGGCGAACTCAGCGCCCACAACAAAGTCAGGTGAATNCGGACCGTAAGGATCNACGGCGACTTTATCAGGCTCNGTCGGNACCTTAAAGGGCGCCGCCCCGCCCTGAATGCCATTGAAGTGNAAATCGGGCTTGTAGTAGATACCCCACATCTCTTCAGTAATCATTGACCCGTCTANATCGGAGATTAGCGGCGCATCCGAGTCGACATGAATTACCGNCGGCATCTCNCCGTCATTGGTGCGCTGAATCTTCGGGTCGACGCCGAGCGTGCCTTCCTGAAGCGACCAGAAAACCCACATGGGGACATCGTGATGCATCGTACCGTCTAAGCCCTTGATACTCACCGCGCGTGGCAACTCAAGCATCTCCCAAAGACTTTTTACCCACGGCCCTGCTGCAATCACGACGTAATCGCATTCCACGGTACCGCGATCAGTAACNACGGCAGTGATCGCACCGCTGCCATTGCCGCGTTCAAAGCCCTGCACCGTGGCTCCGGTCAGGATCCGTACTCCTTCACTTTCCGCTTTGCCTGCCAGGCCGTACATCGCCCGGGTATTATTGGAATAGCCGCCGGGCTTTTCATGCAGTACAGAGGTAATGCCCTGCGCCTGCCAGTCATCGAAGAGTCGTCGCATGTAGTCATGAGATTCCCTNGCACCTTCGATAAAGACCGACTCGTATCCAATNTCTTTTTGCTGCTCAGCGATGGTCGAGACATCCTCGCGCATCACCTCAGGACTGATCTGCATATAGCCCACGGGATGGTAACTGTAGGCTTCGGGNTCACTCTCCCACACCTTGACACTGTGGGCCATCAGTTCGCGCATTGCCGGTTGGTAGTAGTTGTTACGGACTACACCGCAGGCAATCCCCGAGGCCCCTGCCGCAACAGAGGTTTTGTCTATGATCAGNATATCGGAACCATCGCCCTCACCTTTTCTTTTCAGCTCGAGGGCCAGGTGATAAGCCGTACTCAATCCGTGGATGCCTGCACCGACAATGACGTACTTCGCATTCGCGGGAAAAGCCATTTAAAGCAATCTCCTCTTAATTCAGCACCAACTTCGTGCCTTCCAGTAAAAATTCGCCCAATTTCTCTAGATGCTTAGTTTGACCCGACACTCCCAACCAAGAACCTACCAATTTGAGACCTATGACCNATCTGTTTTCGNCNNNNAAAATATACTNANTTNNATCGGAATANATTCCGTAATATCGNGTAANTANNNCCNNTNNAANATCTNAGNTNNCACNGTCATATTTNTNNCCNAANTAATACCTTTNNGNNANTTGGTATAGNTNTGGNNTACACTATGGTCNNTNAAAAATTTTNATGAGGNNTNCCGNATGCGTCAGCAATATCAAGAANTNGNCTCTNACAAAGACCCTCTNCCANCACTACCCGAGGCNGTGTCNGTCGGCGGTTCCGCNGGAATTGCGGCNAAATTGCGTCGGGCAATTATTGANGGCGCCTACGGCCTCAANGAGCGCCTTCCGGCGGAACGAGAGNTAGCTGAACTCTTTCAGACNTCTCGGGGGACNATCCGCGAAGCNCTGCGTCGACTTCAAGAACTCGGCATGGTTGATCGGCANATCGGGAGNGGCACTTTNGTCACNTANCGACAGTTTTCCGAGCACACNGANATCGCCGACGTCACCAGTCCACTCGAANTGATTGACGTTCGNTTNGGAATAGAGCCTCANATTGTCCGNCTTGCGGTNGCCAATGCCACGGCGATGGATATCGAGAGNATGAGAAAAGCGCTGATAAANGTAGAAAGCGCTTCAGNGGATNNAGAAGCTTTTTCCCGAGCNGATGCTGAATTCCACCTNGCTNTGGCGGAATGCACACGTAACCGCCTTATGGTTTGGCTATATCAACTNGTCAATGAANCCCGNAGCCACGNCCAATGGNCNGCAATGAANGAATCNATNCTGGTGCCNGAACGGATNGCGCAATACAACGCACACCANCGACATCTTTANAACATGATCGCCAAGCGTAATCTGGACGCCGCCTTNGATACTATCTACGACCATCTCGACAAAGCGCGGAGCGATCTTGTTGGNGCCGCNCGTACACGCTCGAATTAGANACCNCTNCGAACCTCTTCGAATACNGCTNCGNTCCAGTCAGGCAAGAAACCGAGAATCTTGANGTCNGCCGGCATCCGGGAATTGAATAGCCGGTTATGCCAGTAGGTNGCTTCAAANGCNTCNGNCTCCTNNTCCANTTCNCGAACCGAACANGNNANNTGATAGCGCGAGCCAAACTGGCTGAATTCAAGAATACAGGNCCCCCTGGCNCANAGTGCCCGAGCCAGNAGACCCTCGGAACTGAACAAGCCTGTCATCTCNTCTGAAAACTCCTGNGGCTTCTGNTAATAGGTTGCCGACAGATACTTTATGGCTGCTTTGTACCGATCGGCTGGATCGTGCGTCTTCTGCACCATGTGTCTAAACTGAGACACATCCTCTGCAACATCTGTCCGGATGATGAGAACCGTGACCTGACCGGAGTAACTTCCGCCATCGGCGAGCGAAAGGTGTGGACACATTCCAGTCGTGGGCCGCCCGTCCCCCACTCGCATCGCGCGCTGGCGAACGAGACACTGCCAGGCCAGAAACTGCGGCTTGAGGTCGACGGTCTGCTTATCCATAGCGAAAAGCATCCTTGGCGATGCATGGGATCGGGNTATNTNGAATATGATACCGGATCAGGGTATCCCGNCTTCACACTGAACGTTAGACTATCGCGTCCCTAACCTAAGCCTNTCCAGATTCTTGTCCAGACCCTCCTTTTTTATCGATATTGATGGAGTGCTCTACGGGGGTACTGCGCCGATNTCGAAAGGACCAGGGGTGCTGTCATACCTTCGTCGCCGAAATTTTCCCTTTCTTTTAGTGACCAATACTTCCCGGATGNACTCAAGTCAGATCNGTGANAAACTGNCCGGGTTCGGTTANCNNGTGANTCTTGGTGAAATTCTGCCCGTNTCGGTCGCGGCAGCAGAATATCTCGGCAAGNAATACGGTAGCGCCCGATGCTTTCTTATNGGAGACGAAAGCCTTGAGCGCCTTCTTGGCGAGCANGGNCACATCGTGTCCCGAAAAGAAGAGGCTGCCGATGCAGTAGTTATCGGCCAATCCCTCTGGGCTAATTTTGGTGAAATCGATGTTGCCCGGCGGCTGGTAGAACAGGGTGCTGAGGTAGTCGCCCTGCACCGCGACGCCATCTGGCCGGATGGAGAAGTGACCCGCATAGGTCTCGGCCCGATCGTTGCAGCCATGGAGTCGGTAATCGAAGCTCCCGTAACGATCATCGGCAAGCCGCAACGCGCATTTTTTGATGCCGCACTCGCGCGCACGGGCTTTNNCCGGGAACATACCGTAATGATTGGAGACAGCATCGCCTCAGATATCAGCGGCGCCATTGATGCGGGGCTGCGCAGCCTGCTTGTCCGAACGGGAAACAGTGCGGCNGATCCGGTGCCCACCGGCTGTGATGGTGCNCTGGATTCTATTGCCGATTTACCTCAATGGTGTAATGCTCAGTTCCCGGACTGAATCGACCAGCACTGCCTNCGTGACCGATCAGACCGATGTGCCCGTGGTAGTCCACTGCCGCGATATTCGCAAGAAGTTCGATAACACAACTGCCGTTGCTGACTTGAGTTTTGATATTCCGCCGAGGACCTGCTTTGGCCTGCTGGGACCCAACGGGGCGGGTAAGACCACGACCCTGCGTATGTTGCTTGGGCAATCCCCTCGCTCTGGCGGCATTCTTGAAGTCTTTGGGCAGGATATCGGTCAGGGCCGCCGACAGATTCGCCACCGTACCGGCATCGTGCCTCAGGCAGATAATCTTGATCCTGACTTTACTGTCAAAGAGAACCTTTTGATGTACGGCCGCTACTTTCGGCTCGACCCGAAAGTCTTGAGTGAGCGTATTCCAAAGCTGCTCGATATGGTGGAATTGTCACCACGGGCCAATGACTCCATCAGCACATTGTCTGGCGGCATGAAACGGCGTCTCACCCTCGCAAGGGCACTGGTAAATGATCCGCAACTNCTNGTACTTGACGAACCCACAACAGGTCTGGATCCTCAGGCCCGGCATATGATCTGGTCGCTGATTCACCAGATGAAGCGTGCGGGAAAAACCATCCTGCTTACCACGCACTATATGGAAGAAGCGGAGCGGCTCTGTGACGAACTGATCGTCATCGATGAAGGTCGCCTTGTGGCGCAGGGAAGTCCGATTGAGCTCATCAATCAGCACTGCGAAAGTGACGTTCTTGAGATCCGCGGAAACGTCAGCGAGATCTCTCTTAAAACCCTCCCTAACAACTGGAGGGCTGAAATGGCCGGTGAGAGTCTTTACATCTACGCTGACGACGCCCAGGC
Organism: Proteobacteria bacterium TMED61; assembly: GCA_002171735.1. Lineage (GTDB taxonomy): Bacteria > Pseudomonadota > Gammaproteobacteria > Arenicellales > UBA868 > UBA868. The sequence goes on from NHDO01000009.1 coordinate 34,998, forward strand.
CCTGGTCNATTTTTCCCAGAATCTTGCCGACATGGTCTGCCTACATCGTCACGCAAGCCTTGAAGATGTCTTCTTGCGACTGACGGGACGAGCATTACGCGGATGAATGGTANCAGCCCTCCCATCCTTCGCCCTGAATCCCTGACAGTTTGGCGACGCAATGCCTTGGTCTGGCGCAAATTGATGGCAGCGAGNTTGCTGNTGCACTTTGGTGAACCCCTGATCTACCTATTGGGTATCGGTTACGGGTTGGGCAGATTCGTTGGCGAGATCGACGGGATGCCTTACTTCACCTTTCTCGCTTCAGGATTTATTGCTTGGTCGGCGATGAATGTGGCCAGCATGGAATCCATGTGGTCAGTCTACACGCGGATGGTGCCCCAAAAAACCTACGAAGCAATCCTTGCAACGCCTGCAGAAGTCGACGATATCGTGATCGGTGAACTNCTCTGGTGNGGNACAAAAAGNCTGATGAGCGGTAGCGCNATCCTGGCNGTTGCGGCAATGCTAGGNGCNGTCAATGACTGGGATGCATTGCTGATNATNCCNGTGATCTTCCTAACTGGAGTCTGCTTCGCTGCGCCTGGCCTCATTGTCACCGCATATGCCAGGGCCTACGAGTACTTCAATTTTTACATGACACTCATCATGACACCGATGTTTATCCTATGCGGCGTGTTTTACCCGGTTAGCAGCCTGCCAGGTCCGGTTCAATCGGCGGTGCAGTTTCTTCCGCTGACCCACGCGGTGGAAATCATTCGGCCGATTGTTGTTGGCCAACCGGTCACGGATTTGGGGTTCCATCTGGGCGCCCTGATCCTCTTCGGACTGGTCAGCACCTGGATTGCCACTATTCTGTTCCGCCGGCGGCTGGTTCAGTAAAACTGAGTGGAGCCTACTTGGGAAATTTAGTTACGGGATACTTAAATAATCACCAAAGCCCATCGATCTTTTGGCTGCAATATCGACACTAACGCCTTCGCGCAAAGCCCAACACGCCTTAATGACCCCCGAATGGGTGATGAGAAGATTTTCCCCTCCCGGAAGTTCGGACAAAAATTTTCCCACACGATCCATTACATCCTGAAATCGCTCACCACCCGGTACCCGGTAACCCACAATGTCGTCTGCCCAAGCATTAATTTGAGCTGGATCGATATCCGACCATGGGACACCTTCCCAGTCTCCAAAATTCATCTCCTGAATTCTATGATCCACTTCGAAAGATAAATTCAGGTACTCGGCCAACTTCAGGCATCGGCGCAATGGGCTCACAAAAACGTTCGAGTAGGTATTTTCGAGCTTACTCTGAACCTGTTGTGCCTCAACGGGAAAGGTATCGCTGACGTCAAGATCTAGACGACCATAGCAAACGCCCTCCGCTATTCGGGGACGAGTGTGCCGAATCAAGTGGAGAGCCATAGACCACTTGCTGCGAGATAGATAAGCACCTCTGCGATTTGCTGAGAGAATCCCAGAAAATCACCTGTATAGCCGCCAATCTGGCGTATGCAAAGTCTCGCCATTAACAAGATGGCGCCTGCCAAAATAATCCCGGTAACAACGATAAGGTGTGGCTGCCATATTCCCAGAGGGACAATGACAGCAAGCCCGATAAGGAAGCCACTTAAAGTCATGCCCTCGGCCACTGGCTTGGCGCGTGCCTGAGCGGTATCCCGAACGTATTCAAGAAAATAGATCAAAGCAATAGGGGCTATCCTTGAAAGCGCATGCCCGACAACAAGAAGGACCGCGCCTAAAGTCGGCTCCACTACTGCCAAAATAGCCGTCCGAAGGGAGAGAACAACCCACAGGGCCGAGGCGCCGTAGGTCCCTATTCTGGAATCCTTCATGATTCGCAGTTTGTCTGCTACGGTAAACCCGCCGCCGAACCCGTCGCAAACGTCGGCAAGGCCGTCCTCGTGAAAACAGCCTGTTAACAGCAGTCCAGCCACAATTGCCAGAATCGCTGCTGCTGCTTGAGGAAGCCAAAGCGCAGAGAGCCCAAACACCCCGGCTACAATTGCCCCAATGCCCAGTCCGATCCATGGCAGATACCGACTAGCGTGATCGAGGTCGCCGTCTGAAAAACCAGAGATTGTCCCCATCGGCACTCTAGTGAAGTATCCAACCGCCACCCGAAGACGGCGCACTTCACGCGAGATGTAATAGTCGTTCAATGCACTCATTCTTAACTATCCCAGCCCACTAATCGGATCCCCCGCTAACCCCCGCTTCGGAAAAAGTCGCCATGTTGTTATGCAGTTGGCAGGCGGCCTCGAGCACCAGAACCGCGACGGCGGCTCCACTGCCCTCTCCTAATCGCATGCCTAGATTAAGCAGCGGCGTTGAATTAAGCGCCGCCAGGACATGTTGGTGCCCCGGCTCCGCCGAGCAATGAGAGTAAAAGAGCCATGGGTTAATCGAGGGATTAATCCTTACCGCCGCAAGCGCCGCCACTGACGCAATAAATCCATCAACCAAGACCGGCTTACCCATCTGAGCGCACCCGATATAGGCGCCAACCAGTCCCGCGATTTCAAACCCCCCGAGGTGCCTGAGAACGGCTAAGGGTGGGCCCTGCTGAAGAACTGAACTGTGTCGATTTAGCGCTTGTTCAATGACATGCAACTTGTGCTCTACCCCTGCCTTGTCCAGCCCCGTTCCCGACCCCGTAAGTTGCTCAGGCGGGAGCGCAAGGAAGGCGCACGCGAGCGCACTGGCACTTGTCGTATTCCCTATACCCATTTCCCCGCCAATAAAGAGTTGGCTTTGTGTTTGGACCACTTTCTCAGCCACATGTCTTCCAGCATCGAGACTGCTCGCGAGTTGAAACTCGGTCATGGCTGGTTCGTTGAGTAAGTTTGCTGTTCCCGGGCCGAGATCTAGCCGAACCACTCGGTCCAACTCCCCCGGATCATTCACCAATCCGAGACTAATCACCTCCAACTGTGCATCAAGATGCTCTGCCATCACTGAAATGGCGGCACCCCCACGGGAAAAATTTCTTACCATCTCGCCGGTCACTTCGGCCGGAAATGCAGAGACACCCTCAGCAGCTACCCCGTGATCCGCGGCAAAAATACCGATATAGGCAGGTCTCGTCGTCGGTGCATCTGTATCCTGCAAGGCGGCCAGCTGAACCGCACAGACCTCCAGTTGACCGAGAGAGCCTGGCGGCTTCGTTAAGTTGTTCTGTCTAATCAACGCTGCCTGGCGGGCATTTGCAGATACAGGAGAAGCCGGGGTAGCAGTCCAGTCAGTCTCAGATGGCTCCATTGGATTCCCTCTTCACCCAGGTGGGTATACCTGCCACCATGAGAATGACGTCATCAGAAAGTCCTGCGAGTTTCTGGTGCAGGACACCCATCTCGTCACAGAAACGTCGGCTCAATGAATCCATAGGCACAACGCCGCTGTTTGTTTCGTTACTCACCAGAACCAGATTTGATCGTTTTCGATTCACTTCTGCAATCAGCGCCTCGAGCTCCGTTCTTCCCGTCTCAAACGCATCATCCACCAGCAGGAGGTTGGTCATCCATAGCGTGAGGCAATCGACCACAACAAGATTCTTTGGTGCAGGATAGTCAGAAACAACCTGGGCAACCCGGATTGGCTCCTCTATCGTTTTCCAGTGCTTGGGTCGATGTTTTCGATGCAAAGCGACTCGCTCCTGCATTTCAGTATCTTTAGCCTGAGCAGTAGCTAGATAGGTGATCGGGCCCGGAAAGTCAGCGGCCAAGTTCTCAGCCATACGGCTTTTTCCCGATCGCACACCTCCAAGAATCAGGGTAAGCATCGCTCTTTCCCGAGAAATCTGTGAGCCCGGAATTCTTTGGCCAAATTCAAACTTGAATGAGGGATCATGCGGGATAAAAGACAAACTCATCACCCGCCGGGTAACGGTGAAGTTTATGTTGATAAAGTCTTGACAGATTTTCTTCGCTTGCGATCAGATCAACGGGTCCTTGTCTCGTCTCACCGTTACCAAACAACAAAAGCAGGTGATCACTGAAACGCGTTGCAAGATTGACATCATGCATCACCATGACGACCGCCCGCTTCTTGGTCCGACAATCAGCAAGAAACTCCTTCATCAGTTGGGTCTGAAAATGAAGATCGAGATGATTGACGGGCTCATCCATGAATACCAATTCTGTCTGTTGCGTGGCCAACGCGGCCAGGTCCACTCGGCGGCGCTCGCCTCCCGATAATGAAGAGAGATTGCGTCTATCAAAACCCTGAAGCCCGACCCGGGCCAGCTCTTGATCAACGATGGATTGATCATTCTCATTCGAATCCTGCCACCTCTCAATCCAAGGGTGACGACCACTCATTACGGTCTCTTTTACGGTTGTTGGAAACTGGATCTGCGGATTCTGAAAGAGTAGGCCAATCTTCTGAGCGCGGGCCCGGCGGGTCAGTTGATCAAGCCGCTCACTGCCGATTCGGATCTGGCCACTCTTTAAAGGTCTGAGGCCCGCAAGGGTAAGCAGCAATGTGGTCTTTCCTATTCCGTTTCGACCCAAGATTGACCAAACGGTTCCTGGCTCAAGACTCAGATCCAGGTCACGACAGGCGATCAAATTTCCGACGCCCGCCTCGATCCCTTCGGCGCTTAAAAGGGTCATACCGTCTCCTGCCGGCTACCACGCCGCAAAAGATAGAGAAACAGCGGAACCCCGACAAATGCGGTGATTACCCCAACCGGCAACTGGCGGGGAGCCAGGACCGTGCGGGCGAGCATTTCAGCTATCACCAGCAAGCTACCTCCCATCATCAAGGAGGCAGGGATCAATCTGCGATGATCTGAGCCTACAATCAAACGCATCATATGAGGGACGACTAGCCCAACAAAGCCAATGGCTCCGGCCAGCGTGACAGCCACCGCCGTTAAGAGACCTGCACCAATCAACATCGCAAATCTAAGTCGGAACGTATGAACACCAAGCGATTCCGCTTTCAATGTGCCTGCGACAAGTAAATTGAACCCACGCGATGAGAAAAGGCTGAAGGCCAGTATGGCCAACAGGACGAAGCAATGTGCAAATCCTGGACCGCCATTTCGAAAATCGCCCATCAGCCAAAACAGCATTCCCTGGATTTGACCGTCCTGACTTATAGAAAGGATAAAACTGATAAGTGCTCCCCAGCCCGATGCCATCACGATACCAGTGAGCAGAAGCCGGGTGGAAGACCAACCTCCTGAATCGCGGCTGAGAAAAATAACCACAGCCAACGACAGCACTGCCCCCACCGCTGCTGCCAAAGAAACAAACTGATGGCCGAATCCCAATAACATTATGGTCAGCGCGAATACGGCAGCCCCGCCAGATGTACCGAGCACATAGGGATCTGCAAGCGGGTTTCTCAATAGCGCCTGCATCAAGACTCCGGCGAGCGCAAGAGAAGCACCCACCACGAACGCACTCGCTGATCTGGGCAGACGTAATTCAAAAACGATGGTGTGGTCTAACGAAGGATTACCTGTTCGGATTGTTTCGAACACCACGCCCCAATCTATCGGGATGCTTCCGACTGATGCCGCGAGTAATAAGCTTATGGGACCCAGCGCAGTCAACGTCAAAATGATCCAACCGAATCTTCGTGAATCGTGACCTGTCTGAAAATTAAACACGATGCGCTCCCGATAGATTCCAATCAGAGGGTATTACGCGCCTTGTCAATGACGAGACACAAGGCCTCCATGCCCTGCGCCAGTCGCGGCCCCATTCTCGCAATATGGTCTGAATCAATCGCATAAATATGCTGGTTCTGCACCGCTTTGACTGTTGGCCAACTTTGCCACCGCTCAGCCCATGGTGGGATCTCTCCAAACACGCCCCCACCCACGATCACTTCGGGATCTCGGGCCAAAACCGATTCGAGTGAGACAACCGGAGCCAGATGTTTGAGGTCAGAGAAAATGTTTCTGCCGCCACAGAGATCGATGAGATGACTAATGACATGATCGCCATTCAGAGTATAGATAGGCTGCTCCCAGACCTGATAAAAAACGCGCACGGGCTGACGATTCGAATAGGTTTTGCGTGACGCATCGATGGATGCCCTGAACGCAGACGCCTGCTCAACGGCCTCGGTCTCATTTCCGGTGAGTTTTCCGAGCCGCTCCATGAGACTCACGATACCGTCGACAGTGCCCGGTTCGCTAATAAACACAGGCAACCCCAGCTGTTTGAGCGCCTGCAAGCCATCCTGTGAGTTACCAGACAACCAAGCCACAATCAGGTCAGGCTTAAGGGAGAGAATTTGCTCCACATCAAATCGATTGTGAGCACCTACTAAGGGCAACTGTCTCGCACCCGCGGGAAAATCGCTGTACTCGACGGCGCCAACAACCTGCTCACCCGCACCGATAAAAAAGAGAATTTCCGTGAGGTTAGGCGCAAGGCTGATAACGCGTGTCGCGGGAGACGTTAATGAGACCTTTATTCCGGAATCATCAACCACCGCCACCTCTGCAAACACGCGGAGTGTAAAAAAAAGGCAGAGCACCGCGGGCACCGCCCGATGGAGCAATCTGCTAGCGAATTTCACAGTGGAGACTCTCACTACCGGAATCCAAAACGTCGTGTTGCAGCAATTCCATAAGGACGAACCGCACGGAAATACTAGACCCAGCGCGCAGTGCCCGTCATCACGCGAGACACCCGGCGCATTAACGCAGGCACTGGCCAGGGCAACTCAGTGGCACCCACCTTTTTGGCGGTTTCGGCGTGCTTATGCTCGTCTTCCTTCATCTGCTTCACGACTGCCCGACTTCGGAGATCCTCTTGGGGCAGACGATCCAGATGACTCTCGAGATGCGCTTCTACCTGGTGTTCGGTTTCTTTGAGAAAACCCAAACTCCAGCGATCCCCCGCCCATCCGGCAAGCGCTCCCATACCAAACGCGCCGAAATACCATAGCGGGTTCAACAGACTTTTTCTTCCCCCCAGATCTTTCAACCGGTTTTCACACCAGATCAGGTGATCCTGCTCTTCCGCCGCTGCCTGGATCAGAGCATCACGAACGCGGCCATCACGAGCGGTCAGCGCCTGGCCTTCGTATAGCGCCTGGGCGCAGACCTCACCCACATGATTCACCCGCATTAAGCCAGCCGATTCACGCTTTTGTGCGTCGTTCAATACGTCTGCTTTAAGATCCCTAGCAGGATCCGTCCGGCCCGTACCCACGGGCGTGCTCGCAATCGTGGTTAATGCCGTCTGCGCCGCCGAGATCAGATGATCCAGAGGGCTTAATTGCCTCGCTTTTCCCCTGGATTCACCTGACGGCATTCAGACTCCTTATTGCGCCCACTTAACACCGACGAAAAATTGTCGGCCAGGTTGGCGATAGTAACTTGCTTGTTCATAGTCTTCGTCGGTCACGTTAGCTACCTTACCCACAACATGCCATTTTGTGCTCAAATGATAAGCGCCACGAAGATCCAGCGTTGTATAGCTTTTGATCACCCTCGTATTGGCAAGATCATCATAGGTGCTACCCGAGGCAAAGAGCGAAGCCCCTACCGATCCTTTTGCAAAAGTCCTATCCAGACGCAAGTCGAGGAATTCGCTTGGCCTTCGGGGCAGTTCTTTTCCATCATAGGTACCACCATCCTGCTCAGCAGATAGAAGCGTGAGAGCCCCCCCAATCTTCCAGGATTCCATGGCAGTATCCAGCTGCAACTCGAGACCCTGGATCATGGCTGCATTCACATTGCCCGGCGCGCCAAGTGCGGCATCGTAGGCAATCAGGTTATCCACTTCGGTTGAGAAGATATTGGCAGAAAAACGGCTATCCGCATTCTTCCATCGGTACCCTGCCTCCACCGTGGCTGATTCTTCCGGATCCAGATTCGCATTCCCAAACCCCGGATAGTAAAGCTCATTAAATGTAGGTGCCTTAAAGCCCGTCCCATACTGTGCTGTGACTCGAGAAGAAGTGCTCAGGTCATAGCCAACGCTTGTGTCACCGGTGACCGAGTCACCAAACTGTTCATTGTCGTCATATCGCAGCGCGGCCTGGACATCCAACATTCCTAGGCTACCGATAAACTGGCCAAACCCGCCGAGATTGTCTCGGGAGGTTTGGGTGTAGCCCGTTCCACTATTTACTTCATCACTGGAGAAGTCGATTCCCAGCATGACCATGTTTTCTGCGGAAAGTGAAAATTCATTCAACCAACCAAGGGAAGTGCGAGCGGTATTAAAATGATCAGACTTCGTGCCATTCTTCAAAGTATCGGTGTCATCGTTACTTTGGCCGGCCGAGAACTTCATTCCCAGACGTTCACTCGCATCGATACTCAACTCTGCTCCGAGAACACTGATTGAGAAATCCGTCTCATTTGAAAATGACCCATCGTATTCGGTCTCTCCAGTCGATGATAGGTAGCTCACGGAAAAGTCTGTCTTCTCATTTACAGATCCGGCAAGGCTCGCCTGAACGGATAGATTCTCATAGCCGTCACGGTCATCCTCAAAAGTGAAGCATCCGCCATTATTCGATCCTTTACAAACATCGTACCCTTTGCTCTTTTCATAGTTCGCACCGATAGAGAATTTCGTGGCATTCTCACCTGCCGAGAGTCGTGCACCGAATTTGGAGTAATCATCAGTACCCCCGGTGGCAAAAGCAGAAGCACGTGGCGCCTTTGCAGGATCCCGGGTGAAGATCTGAATCACCCCACCGATAGCATCCGGGCCGTAGAGGCTCGATCTTGGGCCCCGCACTATCTCAATCCGCTCGATCAGAGCCGGATCGAGATATTGAAAAGACGTGCTACCGAGAGTTGTAGAGCCTACCTTGACGCCATCGATCAGCACCAGCACATGGTCTGACTCAGACCCGCGAAGAAAAACGGTACTAGGCTGTCCGAGTCCTCCGGTGTTGCTGACAGTCAGTCCAGGCACTGTGCGCAAGATGTCAGAGACCGTTAGGGGTTGTAGTGCTTCAATCTCTTCTCGATCGACCACGCTGACCGCCGCGAGTGACGCATCAACGGTCTGAGCCGTTCGGGTTGCAGTGACGACCACAGGTTCGACCTGGCCGTAAGATAAACCCGGAAACATCAAGAAAAAAACAAATGGGATAAAGCGGGCGTTTTGCGCCATTGGAGCCTCCCTCGCACCCTCCGTGCGACTATTTATGCAAGGGGTCCATTGACATAAGATCACTTTCAGTGCCACGGCCCCACGCGGTGGATTAGATTTACTCCCTGGCCGGTCTCCGGACTCGCGAGCGCCCTAAGGCTAAGAGGATCTGCGCCTTCCCACGACGAACTGTCGCAGTGGCATGAGCCGATCCAACCCACTTACCGTTGCGGGGGCAGTGCCGGGATTACAATGGACTTAAGTCATTGTGCACCGGCTTCCCGTTTCACCGCGGACGACGACGCCCGCGACACCAGAAAGTAGGTCGATTATATAGGCTTGTTTCCAACAGAGGCGACAAAAACTATAGCTCGGCGACACCAAATGTCACTTTCTCGACAAACCAATTTTCCGCCTCGTCAGGCGAACTTGACTTTGTATCTTGGAACCGTGAGCATTCGCGACGGTATCGGCCCCTAACGGGGTTAAAAGGGAACAAGGCGCGCTAAGGCGCAACCTTGGCTGTACCCGCAACTGTAGGCGGCGAGCAATGGATCATCGAAGCCACTGGTCCAAGACCGGGAAGGCAGATCCGTTGCGTCGAACCGCGAGCCAGGAAACCTGCCGGTACCGGCGTCGCTAGTCCAGGATCGGGAAAAATCGGGACGCGAACCACCACGGTGGGCGACGCACACAGTCGCTTAATCGGAGGGGTTCGTTATGAAGATGCCAGCGCGTACGCCGAAAAATGAACACTCCTGCGCGGTGAAGCGGGATCCGAATTCCCCATGAGGTCACGTGCTCTTCCTCTCGCACTGGCGCTCTCAGGCGTGCTGCATGCCGCTGTGATTGCGGTCTCCCATAACGCTGCGCCCACGCTCACCCCTGANCCNNCTCTGGTNTACAGCACGCANCTGGAGGCAGTGCTTATCGATGCCGTACAGGATAAAGGTGAAACGTTGTTGCCATCTGAGGCCGCAGCCGAATCGGCAGCCGCTGACCCAACAGATCCTGTCGATGCGCTTGAGCGCGAAGTAAAGCGTCTTCAGGACCTCACAGCTTCCCAGCAATCCAACCTGGAACAGATCCAGGCAGAACACAATGCCGAAAAAGACCGTCACGAGAAGGAAATACTCGCGCTTCGAGAAAAAAACCGGTTGGCTGCAGACGATCATCGACACCTGCAGGCGGACATTACCCAACTTCGAGAAACGCGTCAGGCAATGAAGGTCGAGAACACCTCCCTCGCCAAGACGCTTGCCGAAACGGAATCAGATCTTCGTGCCGCAACACATGTACAGGTTTCTCTAAGTGGGCAAGTGAAAACACTTACCCAGAACCTTGATCTTCAGCAGGATCATAACCGTCGACTCAAAGAGAAGGCNCGGGANTCTGAAACGGTCCGACAGGCGCTTCGGACAGAAAAACAAAGTATTGATTCGGAAAATGAACAGCTGACTGCCAGCCTGGCTGAGCGTGAACTGGCGCTTGAGGTGCTGCACGAAAAAAANACGGAGCTTGAACNGNGGCTGTTGAGTTCTAGAGAGGCGTCTCTGGAACTAGAGCATCAACTCGATAGCTCGATTGCAACCGCGCGAATCGACCGCCAGGTAATGGCTGAAGAGCGTGCGACGCTTAGCGAAGAAGTGCAGGTGATCTCGGGTGCGCTCTACACCCAACGAAACGAAAATCAGCGCTTGCGTGATGAGGCTGATCAAGTCCGTCAAATCCTGGCAGCGCTGAAAGTCGAGCAACAGGAGGCTGAAGCGGCTTATAGCGAGACAGACACCCGTCTGCTTGAGACGACATCCGCCTTGCGCTCCATCAGCGAGGAAAACAATAAACTTCGGGATGAGCTCGCGCGCTCAGAAAACACGACCGCTAATCTCAAAAAGCAACTTGATCATGCACAGGCATCAACCGCGTCTTTAGAAACGGGAAATGCTTTGCACGAACTTCGTCCGGTTCCTACANCGGGTAACCCCAAGCCGGTTTATCCGAGGATAGCCATTCGACGGGGGATCGAAGGAGAAGTTGGCCTGTCGGTCAGCGTCTCCCCCTCAGGACAGGTCTCCAGGGTGTCGGTCAGCAAACCCAGTGGTTTTGCAATTCTTGATCAGGCCGCAATTGATTCCGTAAAAAAATGGGAGTTCACGCCGGCCACCCGGAACGGCGTCCCCACTCCCATGGTAATCGATATCCCCGTACAGTTTCGCTTGATCAACTCCCGCAGCTGAGAGCTTGGAAGAATTCAGACGACCCCGTCGTCATGTAACGCGTTGATAGTTTTCTCCGGATAACCCAACAGATCACGGAGCACCGTATCCGTATCTTCTCCGAGCACCGGTGGGGCTCGGCGGACCTCGCCGGGCGTGGCCGCAAGCTTGAGCGGGCTGCCNANCAGATCCATCGNTCCTAAGGAGCTGTGCTGGGCACTGACCCGCATCTGCCGGTGGAGCACCTGGGGATCATTCAGGGTTTCATCGACCCGGTTGATCCGGCCGCAGGGGACACCCTCGGGCTCCAAGAGTGCGAGCCATTCACTAGTGTCTCGGGTTTTCATTAATGATGANAGTGTCAGAACGAGTTCANTTCGGTTCNGGACCCGATCACGATTTGCAGTAAAACGGGGGTCNTCTGCCAGTTGGGTTTGTCCTGTNACTTCGCAGAAGCGCNGGAACTGACCGTCATTACCCACCGCCAGAATAATGTGGCCATCCTTGGTTTCAAAAACCTGATACGGCACTATGTTNGGATGCGCGTTCCCCATCCGGACCGGGGTCTCTCCCGCCGCAAGATAGGTCATAGCCTGGTTTGCGAGGATTGCCACCTGGCAGTCCAGAAGCGCCATATCAATGTACTGACCCTGCCCGGTTTGGTTGCGATGAATCAACGCAGCCTGAATAGCGCTGGCGCAATAAAGACCCGTCACAATATCAGCAATNGCGACACCGACTTTCTGGGGATTNGCGCCANNAACATCCTGCGCCTCCCCGGTAACACTCATCAGACCGCCCATCCCCTGCATCATGAAATCATAGCCGGCTTTTTCGGCATACGGCCCGTCCTGGCCGAACCCTGTAATAGAGCAGTACACCAGTTCGGGGTTTAGCTGCTTCAAGGTCTCGTAATCGAGCCCATAACGCGCCAAGGCGCCCACCTTGAAGTTCTCGACCAGCACATCACAATGTGGCACGAGCTCATTGATCACCCTCTGACCNCGGGGGTCGGAGAGATTTAGCGTNATCGAGCGCTTACCGCGATTAGTCGCGAGAAAATATGGGGACTCCTCGCTCCCGCTTCCATCAGGGCAAATAAAAGGAGGACCCCACTGACGGGTATCGTCGCCGCTGCCAGGCCGCTCAACTTTAATGATATCGGCCCCAAGATCAGCGAGTATCTGCGTNCACCAGGGACCCGCCAACACCCGAGTGAGATCGAGGACACGGATATGTGAGAGCGCCCCTCCCATTGATCAGCCGGTAAAGGCCTGCAGACCNGTCTGGGCGCGCCCCAGAATCAGCGCGTGAACGTCGTGCGTCCCCTCGTACGTGTTCACGGCTTCAAGATTCATCATGTGACGGATCACATGATACTCATCCGAAACCCCGTTACCACCATGCATGTCCCGCGCGGTTCTCGCGATTTCGAGCGCCTTGCCGCAGTTATTACGCTTGAGTANAGAGATCGCTTCCGGAGCCGCACGGCCTTCATCGAAAAGACGCCCNAGCCGAAGACACGCGTGAGTACCCAGCGTGATCTCGGTCTGCATATCGGCAAGTTTCTTCTGAATNAGTTGATTTGCGGCCAAGGGTCTGCCGAACTGCTCTCGCTCNAGCGTATANGTGCGGGCNGCATGCCAGCAAAACTCGGCCGCCCCCATGGCTCCCCACGAAATTCCGTAACGTGCGCGGTTAAGACATCCAAAGGGGCCCTTCAATCCGCTGACTTCAGGCAGAACATTCTCAGCAGGCACGAAAACATCCTCCATCACAATCTCNCCNGTNACNGANGCTCTCAGCGAGAACTTCCCTTCAATGGCGGGCGTACTGAGGCCCGACATCTCACGCTCCAGAATAAATCCCCGAATTACCCCTTCATCGTCCTTGGCCCAGACAACAAAGACATCCGCAATAGGTGAATTGGTAATCCACATCTTTGCTCCGCTGACGCGGTAACCGCCGTCAACTGCCCGGGCACGGGTCTTCATGCCTCCAGGATCTGATCCAAAATCAGGCTCGGTGAGACCAAAACATCCTACCCACTCGCCAGTCGCAAGCCGNGGCAGNTATTTCTCGCGCTGCTCCTCAGAGCCGTAGGCAAAGATCGGGTACATAACCAGACTCGACTGCACGCTCATCATCGACCGATAACCAGAATCCACCCGCTCAATCTCCCGGGCTGCAAGCCCGTAGCAGACATAACTCAACCCGGGGCAGTCGTAGCCGTCGATGGTAGAACCCAACAGGCCCAGTTCTCCCATTNTTGGAAACAAAGAACGGTCGACCTTTTCCTCGCGGAACGCTTCCAGAACACGGGGTTGCAGTTCCTCCTGACAGAACCGCCGGATTGAATCCCGCACCAGTCGCTCTTCATCCGTAAGGATGTCATCCAGCGCAAGCGGGTCGGCCCAATCAAAGATAGCAACGCTCTTCTCGGATTTGGTCATGGTCTCAGCACTCCAGTCTTAACAGGATCCAACGTCTTCAACTACGCCCCGAGGATGCCGGGCCGCGCTAACGACAAAGCCTACGCCGTTGGCACTCTTTCGGAAATGCTCGGCGAGGCTCGTATAATANCGCGATCAACCTTTATTTAGATCACGGTTTCCTCTCGCCCTGATCTCTTGGGAAACCCCTCATGAGCCCCGACCAACTCTGGCCGCTGATTCAGGTCATTCTGGTGGACCTGATGCTGGCAGCCGACAACGCCATCGTGATCGGGCTTGCAGCAGCGAGCGTGCCTGCGAATTTACGCCCCCGTGTGATCATGTTTGGCATCGCTGCTGCTGCTGTCCTGCGGATTCTCTTTGCACTGGTGACCGTGCAGTTGCTGCAGATTGTCGGCCTGCTCCTTGTCGGAGGCCTGCTTTTACTCTGGGTCTGCTGGAAACTCTGGCGAGAACTTCGAAACAGNAGAAATAACCCTCAAGAAGATGACAGAGAATCATCGGTTCAGACCAAATCACTCCGGCAAGCTGTATTCCAGATTATTGTGGCTGATGTATCCATGTCNCTGGATAATGTACTTGCNGTAGCAGGAATTGCGCGCCATGAGCCGGTGATACTAATCTTTGGTCTAGCGCTTTCGGTGGCGCTCATGGCCTTTGCTGCGACCTTGATTGCCCGACTACTTGAGCGCTACTCCTGGATTGCGTACATTGGGCTTGTGGTGATTCTCCAGGTCGCGCTGTTCATGATCTGGGAGGGTTCTAAAGAGTTAATGGTACTCGCCCAAGCTTAACTTTCAGACTGTAATAAAAGGCACTATCTCCATGAAGGTCTCAGCACACATCCGAAGCGCGATCTGTCTTGCGGCGCTCCTTGTCGCAAGCAATGCGGTCTTAGCCCAAAGTGAAGATATCCAACGGGCCGTCGATGCCTATGGCCAGGCCGATTATGCGACAGCCATTGCCATCTGGGAGCCTCACGCTCATCAGGGAAACCGCGAAGCGCAGTNTGCGATGGGGGTTTTGTATTTTGAAGGGCACGGGGTCAGCAAGAACCTTGATGAAGCCTTGGCGTGGTTTCGAAAAGCCGCCAATTCTGGACATCCGACGGCTATGTTTAATCTTGGTGTCGCCTACTGGGAGGGTCGTGGGCTCAACAAAAACTTCTCCCAGGCTGTCGACTGGTGGGANCGTGCCGCTGAATCGGGTGATGTTGCTTCCCAGTACAACCTNGGCCTTGCTTACTACCTTGGCAANGGCGCNCAGAAAGACATAGACAAAGCGAGAAGCTGGCTGACCCAGGCATCTGAACAGGGACACGCTGACGCTAACCGGGTCCTCGGCGTTATCGGCGAAAAAGAGGTTGTAACCCAGAACACCCCCTCGGCTCCAACTGCCTCNATCTCTTCGTCCGCCGCCGATTCAGTCGAAACCTCCGAGACAGGATCGGTAGAAGTAGAGTCGGTGCCTGTCGAGCAAGTTGAGGACAAGGCGCAGAGTCCAGTCATCATTACGACCCGGTTTCGGGCGGCCGAAGTCAGTCTTGATAAACTGGCATTGCGTTCCGCACCGAACAGCCAGTCCCCNGTGGNACATACGTTACGACAGGGAACACCCGTAAAAATTGTTCNGGTCCAGGGGTCCTGGGGCAGAGTTGAGATTCCAAGTCCGGTGCGACTTTGGGTTTTCGGAGACTACGTTCAGGGCGCTCCCGAAGGTCGCGTTACGGCCAACCAGGTCCGATTGAGAAACCGGCCCACGACAAGCCAAAACTCTAGAGTCGTCGCGCATCTCAACAGGGGTGACATCGTTACGGTCCATTCGAGTACCGGGGGCTGGAAGCNTGTCAGCAGTCAAACCCCGATGCCCGTCTGGGCGCAACTTTCAGGCCTGTCTGAACAGAATCCAGTCACGCAGGATTGGCTGGACAACTTTAATGCGCTNNCAAATAGCGNACAGGAAAAATCTGAGGCGCNGCCAGCGACTAGCGCCGCACCCGCCCCTGCGCCGTTCCGAACGNCCTGGGTAAAGGTGCCCGACACGGCGGTCATCGGCCGACCTGCTCCCAATGCACCCGAGTTGAATCTTCTTACTAAAGGCACGCCGGTAAAAGTGATCGGCAGCAAGGACAGTTGGTTGATGATTCAAAGCCCCATGGGGCTGGACGTATGGGTCTACGGAAAGTTCATCAGCGAAACAGGTGGCGGTGCGCAAATAAACGATAACCGGGTGAGAATACGCTCATTGCCCTCTACCGGTGCCGATTCCGACGTCCTCGGCCTGCTGGACAAAGGCGCGCCGGTNGAGGTCAAAAGCCGAAAAGGAGACTGGATCCGCCTGCGAGTNATCAGTGCGGTAGCTGGATGGGTCGATAGCGCTGGACTCACTCCTCCGGGGGCGGTATCNGCAGACTGGCAAGAACGGTGGGATGCGATTCGATCTGAAGTCGAGCGCTAAGGGACGTACTAATTTCTTGATTGCTTCATCCAGGTCAATTTCTTTGTCAAAATTTTTTGCGGCCTTGGTGGTCGCGTTAGGGCTCAATATACCGACTGCGGTATACGGTATCGATCCGAAGGTCCTCGACACCATGATTGGAAGCGGCGAAACCGATGCAGCGCTGGACCTTATCGACGCCGAGATTGCCTCTTCGACATCTGATCCGGTTGACTTACTTTTTGCCCGTGCCCGGGTAATTGATGCTACGGGAAACGCCAAAAAAGCCGAGCATGCCTACCGCGAGCTCATCACGCGCTATCCCGCTAGACCCGAGCCCTATAACAACCTCGCCAGGATCTATAGCGCTCAGGGCAAACTTGATCAGGCGTCATCTCTGCTTCGTGCGGGCCTTTATACCGACCCCACTTACCGAATGATCTTTGATAACCTGACCCGGATTTACACCGAGCAGGCTGCCCGCTCTCTTAGTATGGCCCTTGACCCCAATGACCCCAAATCGGACCCAAGCCAGCCGTTTGAGACGTTAAACGAAATTCCGACACTCTCAAACTGACATTACTCCAGGGTTCGGGCGGCGCAGATTTGGAACGTATAGCGCCTGAAGGTAAAATCCCGGGCGTTCTATCGAGTCAGGGTTGGTTTATCGCCTCCGATTAAGGGCCTCATCTTGATGCACGTTCTTATCTCCTTTGCGCTGCTGGCCGTGTTAGTGCCAACGATGACGCTCGCAGACAGCGGTAATAATTATGAAGCCCGCCTGGTCGCAAGCGTCGAGGCCGTCGTCAGCGGCAACCGCGCGAGCGCTCTAGATGCTATCGACAGCCTGAAGACCGACTTTCCCTTGAGCCGCATCGCGAATCTGCTCCGGGCTAATGTTCTTTTGGCGCTCTCGGGCAACCCGAGCGTCGCGGAAAGTGCTCCGGAGATTGGGGAACTTCGCGAACAACTACGCCTGCGTTGGCGGCATGTAAAAACGCTCGATGCAAAAAAGCATTTCGTCCCCGCAAAGCTTCTGCAAATCTCAGACACTCTCCCGTTCATCCTATATGCGGATCTACCCTCTTCGAGACTTCATGTGTTTGCCCAGCAAAATGGCGGGCTGGTTCGACTTTCTGATTACTACATCACCATCGGCCGCGCTGGATTCGGGAAAGAACGTGAGGGCGACCTCAAGACCCCTGTGGGGGTTTACCATGTTGACGGCTATATTCCTGGAACACAACTGCATGCCCGCTATGGAGCGGGTGCCCTCACCACGGATTACCCCAATACGCTTGACCGGTTTCTGAACCGGACGGGATACGGGATCTGGCTGCACGGTACAGAGCCCGGCTGGATCAACCGGGGTCCACGAGCCAGCGAAGGGTGCATTACGCTGAGTAATCCGGATTTCGAACAGCTTTTGACCCAGATTGGATCACACCGGGGCNTCCCGATCGTGATCGATGATGATCCAGAATGGGTCGAAGCGAAACANGTGCAACAGGCCAGGAACGACATCCTCACGTCGATCATCAAGTCAATAGACCACTCGATGGAGTCTCTCTCAGGCGGCCACCACGAAGCATGGACNACAAGTCNTGCCGTCAACCGAACCACCGTNATTACCGATCTTGTCCTCTATCCCGGCAAGCAAGAGCGACTGCTGGCCCGCTGGGTGACTTTAGAGAGTCAGGCAACGGTTAGGGCATTTGAGCAGTATTGGCATCGGGCTGCNGAGGGTGAATGGAGNATGACATTACAAAAATCAGTACCGGTGCGCACTCCCGAAAGATTCACTACAGATGTGGTNACGCTAGCTNGCCNGCTTCGTCAGTAGCCCCGCCCGGTTTCGACCAGATGCGGCCAGGGCTCGCCCTGTCGATGACGNCTGATGGCGCCCGCAATGTAACGACATGCGCTTGGTGGATGCGTGAGGCTGGCAATATGGGGCGTGACGTAGACNTTGGGGTGCGTCCAAAGAATACTTTNCTGNGGTAGAGGCTCTGTTTCAAAAACATCTAGCGCTGCGCCAGCGAGAGACCCGTGATCCAATGCCTCAACGAGATCCTCTTCGTCAACGAGATCGCCACGCCCCGCATTGATGAAGCATGCCCCGGAGGGCAACCAGCTGAGCGTTCGACTATTAATCATTTTTCTCGTCTCAGGTGTCGATGGCATCAGCGCAACCAGAATGTCGCTATGTCCCATAAATGCCTCGAGCTGATTAGTGCCATAAAACACCTCCATGCCATCAACTTCACCCGGCCCGCGCCGGTAGCCGATCACCCGATATCGAAGCCCAAATAACTGACGCGCGAGGGCCTGACCCAATACGCCAAAACCCATAATCCCCACGGTGACTTCGCTTGCCGGAACCTGCGTCAACGCTGCCCAGTGCCGATTAACACGATGGTTTTCAAAAAGATGCATCAACCGGTGAAAACGCAAAACATGAAAGAGACAAAACTCAACCATACCTGCGCTTAACTCCGACTCGACCATACGCACGATCGGCAGATGCTCAGGCAACGTAGGACAGGTCAATAGCGAATCAACCCCCGCACCGATCGAGAAAATCACTTCCAGGTTATCAAGCTCATCAAATAACTCCGGCGGCGGGTCCCATAACAGCGCGCAGTTGATCTCGCTCCGATCACCCGTTTCGGGCCAGAGACGAACTTCAAGGTCCGGCATGGCCGATGAGAAGGCATCGATCCACGCTTGATCTCGTGTATCGGTTTTCAGAAGCATCACGGCTCTATTGTCTTTCAGCACCTGGAAATTCTCCTTTTTTAGAGTCTCGACCCTCGCGCATACTTCTCAAAAGCGGATTTTTTATCCTAGGTGACTTTCATCGACTGCGGATTGAAAACAAGCGCTAGCCAGCTACCGACTGCAATCTTCGCAGATTTAGCCCGCGAATTACTAAGATCTAACCAAATCTACGAGGTTGTTGAGAAAACGGCCCTAAACTAATACACTGACCTGAATTTGCTCGCCTGGCCAAGTAATACATGGCCAATAATAAATAAAGCACCAAGGGAAGGAGTCAATCTTCGTATGAGCACGGGGGATATCTTTGTCCGCTTCAAAGAAGTCCAGAAGAGTTATGACGGCGAAATTTTAGTCGTTAAAAACCTGAATCTAGACATTGAGCGCGGTGAGTTTGTCACAATGCTGGGGCCCTCTGGGTCTGGTAAAACGACCTGCCTGATGATGCTGGCCGGCTTTGAACCGGCGACCCATGGCGAGATCTATCTTGGCGACCGGCCGATCAATGCGGTACCACCCCATAAGCGGGGCATTGGGATGGTGTTTCAGAACTATGCCCTCTTTCCCCACATGACGGTGAACGAGAACCTCGCATTTCCGTTAGAGGTGCGCAAGCTCAGTAAATCTGAAATCGCCACCCGTACCAAGCGCGCTCTCGACATGGTCCAGTTAGGCGCCTTTGGCGATCGGCGACCCGCGCAGCTCTCAGGTGGGCAACAGCAGCGGGTTGCCGTCGCGCGCGCGCTGGTTTTCGATCCAGACCTCATACTTATGGATGAGCCCCTTGGGGCGCTCGACAAGCAGTTGCGTGAGCAGATGCAATATGAAATTAAACACATCCATGAAAGTCTCGGGGTGACAGTCGTGTACGTTACCCACGATCAGTCCGAAGCATTGACCATGTCCAACCGCATCGCTGTCTTCGAAGATGGTGTGATTCAGCAGCTCGCCGCCCCAAGTGATCTTTATGAGCGCCCTGAAAATGCGTTTGTCGCGCAGTTCATCGGTGAGAACAACCGGCTGATGGGATCAATCGAGGCGATCGAGGGTAACCAGTGTCACGTCAAAATAGACAACGGCGAGGTGATCAAGGCGCTAAAAGTCAACGTGGGCGCCGTCGGAGAACGAGCGACACTGTCTTTACGACCAGAGCGAGTGGAAGTCAATCCAGAACCGGGTAAATTCCCCAATGTTTTTGATGCCAAGGTTCAGGAACTCATTTATCTTGGTGATCATATCCGCACCCGGGCGACCGTGTGCGGGCACGATGATTTTATTGTTAAGATTCCCAACGCGTCGCATCATGCGTCGCTCAATCAGGGAGATTCAGTCAAGTTCGGCTGGTCCATGGAGGACTGCCGAGCACTTGATGTCTCTGGTGCGCACTAGGAGCGCACCCGGGATATATCCTAGCGTCTCTTGTAGACGATAAACCAACCTCAGAAGGAGGAACCCATGAGAAAACATCTCATAACAACCACCTTGGCCTCAGCTGTCATCAGCGCGGCTTTGGTAGCACCAGCTCAGGCCGATGTCACTATCGCGTCCTGGGGCGGTGCGTATACGATGAGCCAGCAGAAGGCGTATGCGGATACCTACACTGGCGGCAAAGTGAACTTTATCAACTATAACGGTGGACTAGGTGAAGTTCGCGCCCAAGTGGAGTCCGGTAACGTCACCTGGGATATCATCGACGTCCTGCCTCATGAAGCTCGAGTCGGTTGCGATGAAGGCTTGTTTGAAGAGCTTCCGCGTGATGTCTTTACGCCAGCTGCTGATGGTACGTCGATGGACGACGACATCATGGTTGAAGTCCCCAATGACTGCGTCGTGCCTCAAGTTTTCTGGTCTTATGTCCCCTTCTATCAGAAGGGTGCCTTTGACGGAAACGCGGCTGGCAACCCTGAAACAATCGCTGATTTTTTCGATGTGAAGAATTTCCCGGGCAAGCGTGGCTTGCATACCTGGGGTAATGCATCGATTGAAATGGCCTTAATGGCTGACGGCGTTGCGCCCGGAGATGTCTACGACACGCTTAGCACGCCTGAGGGTGTGGACCGTGCATTTGCAAAACTAGACACGATCAAAGATCACGTGGTCTTCTGGTCCGCAGGTGCCGAACCGCTTGAGCTGGTTAAAAGTGGCGAAGTGTCAATGTCACTCGCTTATAACGGTCGTATCGGCGCCGCCGTGCTGTCAGAAGGCGCGCCTTTTGTAACCAACTGGGACGGTCAGGTGCTTGAGGAAGAGTGGCTTGCCATGATCAAGGGTACGCCCAATGCTGACGCAGCATTGAAGTTCATGATTCATGCAACCGCTCCAGAGCAACAAGCTGGGCAGGCCAAGTGGATCACCTATGCGCCGATGCGTGCTTCCGGTATCAAAATCATCGAAGCTGGTGAGCCCTGGTTCAACACGGGCGTAAATATCATGCCGCTGATGCCGAACGCTCCTGCAGCAATGAGCCAAAAGCATCTGTTTGCTGACCCAAGTTGGTGGGCGGATAACGGCGATTCCATCAGTGAGCGCTTTACAGCGTGGATGGGTCAATAAACCGATCAGTTCGTATTGGTTNAGTATTTGATGATTCCGGGGCGNCACGATCGTGGCGCCCCGTTTTCTTCAATCACCCGTAACTTGAAACTTACTCTTTAAAAATGTCTGACAGCAGGGCTTCGAGTAACGCTCCACTCCTGACAGCTGACGGCATTCCGCTAAAAGTTAGTCTGCAGCGATCTCTGCGNCGAAGCAAACTACGAGCGATAGGTCTCGTTTTCCCTCCACTGCTGTTTTTAATTGTCCTTTTTATTGTGCCGATTGGGGATTTATTAACCCGAAGCACAGACGACACTCATATTAACTACCAGTTGCCGCTGACATTTGCACTGCTCGACAACTGGGATAGAAAAGCATTACCAGACGAATCTCTCTATGAGGCAATATTTCTCGATCTATCATCAATCAATAAGTTTTTAATCAAAGATCATTTTGGGGTCAGAGTAAATCCAGATGACCCAGCGTGGGCCGTCAAAATTCCTCGTAAGGGACCGTATCGGGATGTGATTTTAGAAATAGCGCCAGACTGGCGTTCGCCCACAAACTGGCTACCGCTAAAAGCTATTGCCACAAAAGCATCACAAGCGACAGGGGATGAGATCGATCTGCGTAAAGCAAAAATTAAAGCAGAGTTTTCGATCTGCAAAANTTTGACTCCCCTTAAGAACGCATCGTGCTCAAATCTTTACCGCGAACTTCTGAAATGGGATGGAAAAAGCGAGCCTAACGAAACTTTGTTTAAAGCGCTTTTTAAAGATCTCAGCTACGCAGCCAAGTATTTGATCGGTAAGTCCAGCACCCGCATGAATTACGAAAAGCCTGGATTCAAAAGCCTCCTGAGAAAATCTGGGCGTAAATTTAAAAAAATTAACGAAGGGCCTTATAAAGAAGCACTTATCAAAGCAGATAAACGCTGGGGAGATATCGATTTCTGGAAAGCGCTTATCTCAATGCAAGACCCGCAGACCAGCGTTTATTACCTCAACGCCGTTGACCGCAAATGGGATGCTGATCGCGAAATTGTCATGCAGCCTGAAGAAAGACGCGTCTATGTAATGCTCTGGCAGCGTACATTCTGGCTCAGTCTAATTGTGACCATTGGATGTCTGGTGCTCGCATATCCGGTATCACATCTCTTAGCTACCCTTCCGCTTAGACACTCAAATCTNCTTATGATTTGTGTGCTAATGCCTTTTTGGACTTCCCTTCTTGTTCGCATCGTTGCATGGATGGTGATGTTGCGCTCCGAAGGTGTGGTAAACGATACGCTGGTAGCGTTCGGATGGCCTGATGATAGTCGGCTGCAGTTAATGTATAACTTTACCGGCACCGTGATTGTCATGATTCAGATTTTGCTGCCGTTCATGATCCTGCCAATATACAGCGTCATGAAAACGATTCCACCCAGTTACATGAGAGCGGCTCAGAATCTCGGCGCCCCACCCTCCCTGGCATTTTTGCGAGTGTATATGCCACAAACTTTACCGGGAGTGGGCGCGGGCGTGATCCTGGTCTTTATTGTTGCTATCGGGTACTACATCACTCCGGAGTTGGTTGGAGGCAAGGATGGCCGACTGATAGGAAACATGGTGGCCTATCACATGCAGAAGTCGTTGAATTGGGGTCTTGCGTCTGCGATGGGCGCAATTCTCTTGGTTGGCATCCTTATCCTTTATTGGATCTACGACAAGGTTGTCGGCATCGACAATATGAAATTAGGTTAAGACGATGGCGCTTCCCTCTTACGCAACTCCTGCGCAGCGCATCTGGCATTACNTCTATCTTGCGATGTGTAGCATCGTCCTGTTCTTTTTAGTAATGCCCTTGCTTGTGGTCATTCCGATCTCNTTTACCTCAACGCCATTCTTACAGTTCACACCAGAGATGTTGAGATTAGATCCCGATGCATTCTCTTTGCGTTGGTATCGCATGATGATAGGAGATTGCTCTGATCCCGGCATTACGACCGTCTGCAGTGATAACTGGAAAATTGGCGCACTAAATAGTCTCAAAATTGGTATTACGGCGACTATTCTGGCGACCACGCTTGGGATTCTTGCGGCATTAGGTCTCAGTCGACCCGTCATGCCCTTTCGCAAGTTGATTATGGCCATGATGATCTCACCACTGATCGTACCGCTCATTATCACGGCCTCCGGAACATTCTTTTTCTTCGCGCGTTTGGATTTGGTAGCCACCTTTTGGGGCCTCGTCCTTGCGCATACCATTTTNGGACTACCGTTTGTCGTCATTACTGTAACTGCGACANTAGTCGGCTTTGATACCAATCTCACCAAAGCTGCCGCGAGCCTTGGTGGCGGGCCGATTCGNAATTTCTTTAAGGTTCAGATGCCATTGATTCTGCCGGGAGTCATATCCGGGGCGCTGTTCGCTTTTATCACCTCTTTTGACGAAGTCGTGATCGTGCTTTTTGTTGGCGGACCCGACCAGATCACGCTTCCGCGGCAGATGTGGTCAGGTATCCGTCAGGAAATCAGTCCCACCATCCTTTCGGTCGCNACGATTCTCGTTATTTTGTCTATCTGTCTGCTNACCACCGTAGAGTTGCTGCGAAGACGCAGCGAGCGGCTACGTGGCATCCGTCCCNCCTGAGCCAAACCGTAATAACGTGGATAACTCTACCGAGACGGTTTCCGCACTGAAAGTCGATAATTTACACAAGCGTTTCGGCGATGTGGAAGTNCTTAAAGGGGTTCACCTAGATGCAGCTGTTGGCGATGTAATATCGATGTTGGGCGCGTCTGGTTCAGGTAAGAGCACCTTTCTTCGTTGTATCAATCTTCTGGAGATTCCTGATGGCGGTTCCGTCACAGTCCAGGGCGAGACTATTGGGATGACGGTTGACCGATCCGGCAATCCGACCCCCACTGATATGGATCAGGTAATTCGGCTTAGAGCCCGTCTGGGCATGGTCTTTCAGAGNTTCAATCTTTGGCAGCACATGACGGTTCTTGAGAACGTCACTGAAGCGCTCGTCCATGTGTTGAAGATGTCTAAAACTGATGCGCACGACCGCGGCTGTCAAACCCTTGATAAGGTCGGTATGCTGGACCGTAAAGACTATTACCCGGCACATATTTCCGGAGGTCAGCAGCAGCGGGCGGCGATCGCTCGGGCNCTGGCGATGGAGCCCGACGTGATGCTATTCGATGAGCCCACCTCAGCACTTGATCCTGAACTCGTCGGTGAGGTGCTCAAGGTTATGCGAGCGCTCGCCGACGAGGGCAGGACCATGATCGTTGTCACCCACGAGATTGGCTTTGCACGGGATGTGTCCAACAAAGTGATCTTTTTGCATGAAGGCGCCATTGAGTCCCAGGGGACTCCCGCTGAGATGTTCGATAACCCNGCATCTGCGCGTTTTCGCCAGTTTTTGGCCAATGCCCTGCACTGACGCAGGCCAGACGGCAAGTCCTGGGTACTCGGTGTAATATTAACAGGCTGGATTTTCCAACAACCGAAGGGAGAAAAGAGATGATGAAAAAGAAACTGACGATGCTGGGCCTCGCCGGCCTGCTCGCTCTGGTTACCGGAACGGCAACAGCCGGCGACGCGCTGCGCGTTGGCGTTGAAGGTGCCTACCCGCCGTTTTCCTGGAAAGAAGCCGATGGCACACTCAAGGGCTTCGATATCGACATGGCGATGGAGGTCTGCAAACGATTGAATCGTGAATGTGTGCTGGTCGAGCAAGAGTGGGACGGCATGATTCCTGCCCTGCTGGCAAGGAAATTTGACACGATCATTGCCTCGATGTCGATCACAGAAGAACGCAAGAAAAAAATCGACTTTACGGTCAAGTACTACAATACGCCTGCCAAGCTGGTTGCAAAGAAAGATGCCGGGTTTGCCGGTACTGCTGCGGGACTCAACGGAAAGCGGTTAGGCGTACAACGCGCCACCACACATCAGTGTTCAGCTGAGAAACTGTACCCAGGTGCTGAACTCGTTCTGTACGGAACCCAGGAAGAAGTCTGGCAGGATCTCGCGGCCGGGCGTCTGGATGCTCAGCTTTCGGACTCACTGCAAGCCTATGAAGGGTTCCTCGCACTTGACGCTGGTAAGGGGTTTGATTTTCTTGGTGACGCCCTCGATGACATCGAGTGCCAAGGTGTTGGTGCCGGTTTTGCCGTACGCAAGGAAGACTCCGCGCTACGTGATGCGCTCAGCCAGGTCATTCTCGATATCCGTGCTGACGGCGCCTACAAGGCCATGAATGATCAATACTTTGCTGTCGATATCTACGGCAACTAAGCTGTCTCGTTGCATTCTGTTTGATCTGAACGGGCCCCTAGTGGGCCCGTTCCTTTTCTAGCCCGCCGATGGATTCCGTCTGGGAATATCGAAACCTGCTGCTTGCCGGAACCGCGGTTACGGTTCAGCTCGCTCTCGCCTCCCTCGCTTTTGCTGTCGTTCTCGGCCTTTTAGGGGCGACTGCAAAACTGGCCGCCAACCCGTTCTCGCAGAAGATTGCCGGTGCCTACACGACGCTTGTACGCGGCGTACCCGATCTGGTGCTGATGATGCTGCTGTTTTACGGGGGTCAGCAGATTGCCAATGATCTTGGCAGCCTGACCGGCTGGTGGGACTACGTAGAAATCAACCAGTTCGTTGCCGGGGTGTGGTCGATCGGCTTTGTCTTTGGCGCCTACATGACGGAAACTTTCCGGGGCGCGATTCTGGCGATTCCGCGAGGACAGATCGAAGCGGGTGTTGCGTGCGGCATGAACCCGTTTCTGATTTTCCGGCGGATCACCTGGCCTCAGATGGTTCGCCACGCTCTACCCTCGTTTACCAACAACTGGCTGGTTCTGATTAAGGCCACGGCTCTGGTTTCGATAATTGGTCTGCACGACCTGGTGTGGAACGCGTCTACAGCTGGACGGTCGGTTCGGGAACCCTTCAGTTTCATGTTTGCGGTCCTGATCATTTATCTTGTCCTGACAGCCTGCTCGGACGTGGGTCTGCGATGGCTGGATCGGCGCTACAACGTCGGTGTCGACAGGGCATAACGACATGGCCGAAACCGACCGCACATTATTTGAGTATCTGGTCTATGTGAGTGAGAACCACTCGCCACTGGATTTCATGCTCATTGCCGATCATATAGACAAATTTTTCTATGGCGCGCTGCTGACAATTGAGATTACCGTTCTCGCGCTACTAATCGGCGGCGTCATGGCTATTCCCCTCGCAATCGCCCGCGCATACCGCTACCGATGGTTGAACGCACCGATATTCGGTTTTACATATTTCTTCCGGGGCACGCCTCTGCTGGTCCAGACCTACCTTGTCTATTACGGCCTCGCCCAATTTGACTTCGTTCGGGAAAGTTTTCTTTGGAATCCGATTCTTTCCAGTCCCTGGTGGTGCGCGCTGATTACCTTCAGTCTCAATACAGCCGCCTATACCACAGAGTTTCTACGCGGCGCTATTGAGAACACGGCCAAAGGGGAAGTTGAGGCCGCACGCGCCTGCGGCATGTCGCCGACCAAGGCGATGCGAAGAATCGTGTTGCCCAGCGCATTCCGGCGTGCGCTGCCCGCATATTCCAACGAAGTGATCTTCATGCTGCACAGTTCCGTTGTGCTCAGTACGATTACGCTTCAGGATATACTCGGCGTCGGCCGTTGGTTGAACGGACGATATTATCTGGCCTATGAGGGATTTATCACCGCCATGCTGTTTTATATGGCGCTGGTATTTTTGATCAGCCAGGTTTTTCGCCTCTGGGAAAAACGCTGGCTGAGACATCTGCAAAGCCACAACCCAGCTACCCCAACACCTGATCGGGCCTGACAAACGAGGTCTGGAACCGGATTAACAACAATCAACGAGAAAAATTCATGAAATTTTTTGTTCTTGTAACGCTCGGCGCACTATTGCTTTCAGGCTGCGGAGGTGGGGGCAGCGACTCAGGTGTCAGTAGTGGCACATTTGCAAAAAGTATTGATGTTTTTGGTGTCAATGTCGCTGGAAAAGCCTGTGTCAGTGACGATAAGCTTCTTTACGCCGCGCGCGTCATGGCTGAATACCTAGATCAAGATGAAAACGGTGTTGCCGATAATGCTCTCCTGATTAACACCATGAAAAATCGAAAAGCCTGCCTGGAGATGTCTTGTCCTGGTGCAGGTGGCGCACGACCGGGTTGCCAAGACTTATTCACGAATGAGACTATTCCGGGTTCGCTTCCAGGTCCTAATGCAGCGTTTGAAGAAATCCTGCATGTTGTTACAACACAAGGATATTCCTACGCTTACCCTGGCGTTTGGGGAGAGAAGAAAGGGTCTACCGTCGCAAGTTTTATGGACAAGGCTAGAGGGGGCTATCAAGGAGGCGGGCAACCTGTTGCCAATTACCCCGACGGATCTTGGTATCACTATGAAGACCCCAGTTGTGATTACAATTGTCAGGTCTCTGAATACATTTATTGGGGCGTAACATCCTTGATGGGTGCCCAGGCTGGGCGATGTAATGAGATCGCGAATGAGTGGGAACTCTGCAGTCCAGCCCTCGTTGCCAGTCGAGATGCAGGACTTAACGGCTTAATCACCACGCCGAGTTACGCTATGCCCCGTCGCCTGCCAGATGGGAATTATTCAGCTATACCTCTGACGATTGTGGCCGAGTAGGTGTCAAACCTTTGATTGAGCATGATTGGCCACAAGGACCACGTATCAGTCTCGCATCAAGGAAACTCTAGTGACTGAGATCTCAGAAACGCTGGCGGTCGCACAAGCGCTAATTCGGAAATCCTCTGTTACTCCTGATGATAAAGGCTGTCAGCGCTTGCTGAGTGATGCGCTTGAGCCTTATGGATTTGTGCCCGAATTTATGCAGTTTGGCGATGTCCAGAATCTTTGGATAAAGCATGGGACAAATCCGCCTTTATTTGTTTTTGCGGGACATACGGACGTCGTACCTACTGGCCCCGAGGAGCAGTGGGCCTACCCTCCTTTTTCGGGTGACGTCATTGACGGGATGCTGCATGGCAGGGGTGCGGCAGATATGAAAGGTAGTCTTG
>NHDO01000010.1 GCA_002171735.1 Proteobacteria bacterium TMED61
TAGTCGCAGCCGCCTGGTCCGCACCAATGTGCACCTCCGTGTCGTTCGAGTGATTCACCACCACTCCTTATTAACGTCACGCCGCCTGATATATCAGGATTGGAGCAAGAGGTGAGAAGAAGTAAAGAGAGGATAAGAGCGATTGTTTTAATTCGACTATCTTAGCCGTTGAGGCACTAGATATACAGTTGCTCAGTGACTCTCCACAGAACGGTCATTGAACACACTCAGATCACGACAACTCAGCTCTATCTGAAGTCTACAAATAAGCTGAAAAAAGAGGCCGTTGCAGCAATTGCGCTGTAAAAAAAACGTACCCAAAAACGTCCCCAAAACGTCCCCAAAACTGCGCCTAAATATGCGTTTTTATGCACCCCATCAAAAAAGCCCCCAACACGGGAGCCTTCTATTACAGCGTATTGGAGCGGGAAACGAGACTCGAACTCGCGACCCCAACCTTGGCAAGGTTGTGCTCTACCAACTGAGCTATTCCCGCATGAGGACAGGGAATTCTATCTGGCCGTAACCCCTTGTCAAGTTGAGGAAGTTAACGCTCAGACAAAGACGGCCAGGCACCGCGCAGGTAGACCACCATTGACCACAGCGTCAACGTGCCGGCTGCATACAGGAGCGCTTCGCCAAATACCACCGCCCATTTCTGGGCTCCGGCCTGAGCGAAGAGCAAGACAGTAATCGCAATAAATTGCAAAGTCGTCTTCACTTTTCCCATTCCACCTACCGCAACGACTCCTCGCCGGCCAAGTTCTGCCATCCATTCGCGCAAAGCCGAGACTGTGATTTCGCGGCCAATAATAATTGCAACAATAATAGTGAAGAGTCCCGGACTATGTACCTGGTCGCGCATCTGGGGATCGGCCGCCATCAATACCAAAACAGCTGACACCATTAGTTTGTCTGCTACAGGATCAAGAAACGCGCCAAAAGGCGATTCCTCGTTTAGCTGTCGGGCAAGAAATCCGTCCGCCCAGTCCGTTACCCCCGCCAACAGAAACACACCTGCGGTGAGATAGCCGGATGCTCCCCCAAGGTATAGCGTCACGATCACAGGGATCAACGCGACTCGAAGCAGCGTTAGGATGTTGGAGATGGTCCAGCGCATCAATTAGCCCGTACGTAGGTGGTCAACAAGACGCTGCGCGAGATTAACACTGATTCCATCGACTTGGACAAGATCCTCGACGGTGGCCCGCTCCAGTGGCTTGATTCCCCCAAAGTGGCGGAGCAGCGCCTGGCGTTTCTTCGCCCCAATTCCCGGGATATCCTCCACCTTTGACCTGATGCGTGACGCATTTCTCTTCTTCCGATGACCAGTAATGGCAAACCGATGGGCTTCATCGCGAATCTGCCGCAAGAGCAGATGCGCGGGAGAGTTGCCGTCAAGTAACAATGGCGATTTATGCCCTGGCAGATAGAGGCTCTCGCGCCCCGACCGCCGACCGGACCCCTTGGCGATCCCGAGGAGCGCCACATCGGTTGCAAGATTCTCTTCCAGCGCCTTTTGCGCCCGTGTGAGCTGACCGGGACCTCCGTCGATGACCATGAGATCGGGCCGGATTGCCTCGCCCTCATTGATACGTGAAATTCGCCGGCTGACCACCTGTTCCATCGCGGCAAAATCATCGCCCGGCGTTATTCCTTTGATATTGAAGCGCCGATATTCAGACTGGACAGGTCCAGATGAGTCGAACACCACACAGGACGCCACCGGGTGCTCTCCCGCACTATGGCTTGTATCGAAGCACTCGATACGCTCTAGTCGCTCTGCACGGCCCAACAGCTTGGTTAACGCTTCGAGCCGTTGAAGATGATCTGCGTCTGAGGCCAGTTGGCGCTTCAAGTGGTCAGTCGCATTGAGCCTTGCCATCTGTACCCACTGTGATCTTATGCCGCGGACGCGGGACTTAAGGNGGACCCGTTGCTCCGCGAGGTCATTGAGCGCATCCTCCAACAGTTGCGGTTCGGGAACCGCTGGCATAACGATGATTTCGCCTGGAATCGGATGATTCTGATAGTGCTGAACCAATAGTTTCTGAAGCACTTCCCCTTCCAGGCGTTCTAAAGGGTTTTTATGGGAGTAATGCCGACTTCCCAGATTTTGACCTCCTCGTATTTTCATGACTGAAAATACTCCAACGCCGTCCTCAACAACAAGCAGAACAACGTCTGTATTATGCTGGCCGCTGGAGACGTACTGGCGCTCTTGAAGTGTTCGGAGTGCAAGAATCCGATCCCGATANTTCGCGGCGGACTCATAATCATGAATTGAGGACGCCTCATCCATTTTGCCGGCAAAGGCATCGCTGATCTCGTTGTCTTTGCCATCGAGCAGCAACATCAGCTCCCGCACGTCCTCCCGATACTCCTCTTCAGATATCAGCCCTACACAAGGCGCAGAGCACCGGCCAATCTGAAACTGAAGGCAGGGCCGACTGCGGTTGCGGAAGGTGTTGTTATCGCATTGACGTATTGGGATNACTTTCTGGAGCTGCGCGAGCATGATCCTCACCGAGCCGGCGCTCGCGTAGGGGCCAAATAGACGATCCTCGACCTTAGTGCTGCCCCGGTAAAACGACAGCCTCGGGAAACGTTCAGTGGTTGACACCTTGAGGTAGGGATAACTCTTATCGTCGCGCAGCAGGATATTGAACTTGGGCCGCAACTCCTTGATGAGATTGCACTCCAGNAGAAGNGCTTCTGTNTCGGTTCGGGTGCGCTGNATTTCGATTCCTTCAACNTGACTCATCATCANCCTGAGTCGTCTGTTTTCCTCTGGCNCATTAAAGTAACTTGATAACCGAGCCTTNAGATTTCTCGCCTTGCCCACGTAGAGCACACTCTCCTCCACGTTACGCATGACATAGACTCCCGGTCCCCGGCTCAGCCCTTTAACGACGCTTTCTTTATCTACTGGCATTGCTCAGGAAAGAATTTCTTTTACTCGAAAAAATACCCGATCAAACATCTNGGCGGTCAAACGTCCGGTCTGCGTGTTGTATCGACTGCAATGATAGCTCGACACCAGTGTACGCCCACCAGGTAAGGCGTACTCTCCTGCATGTTGGAACCGGAGCGAGCCGACACTGAGGCCGAGACCCCGAACGACACTGTCATGNGCGACTTTTCCCAGCGCAAGGATCACCCCNTTTGNCGGCACCGCATCAAGTTCGTTTATCAAAAACGTTCGACAGGCATTTACCTCCGCCGCGACAGGCTTGTTTTCCGGAGGTAAACACTTGACCGCATTGGTCACAGCGCAGTCCTGAAGTGAAAGGTCATCCCCGGGTCTCGAATCCGGTGCTGAGGAGAATCCGAACTTGTGCAGTGTCTTGTACAGGAGGATGCCGGCATGGTCACCTGTGAACGGCCGTGCGGTCGCATTCGCACCATGCAGCCCCGGTGCCAAACCCACGATGAGCAACCGAGATCCCAATGTGCCGAACGATGGCACCGGTCGACAGGCATAGTCAGGATGGCGTCCCCGCACTACCCTCAAAAAATCAGCAAGACGTGCGCACTTTATACAACTAGGGTTGTAGTAGCGCTTGGATAAGGCTGTCCGCGGCTTGTCGATCACATTCTTTTCTGGCATGAGGTAACCCGTTCAGTTGTTGTGCTGTCGGCAAACCTTTAGAATCCCGGGCGCCCAATACAGCCGTTACACCAAGCTNATGAAGATATCAGCCTCAGACGTACGCGTGGGAAATCTAGTCGAATATCAGGGCAAGCTCTGGCGAGTACTAAAAAAGGCCCACGTAAAGCCGGGCAAAGGTGGCGCTTTTGCACAGCTTGAAATGAAGGCTATATCCGATAATACCAAGTTAAACGAGCGTTTTCGCTCCGAGGATAAGCTAGAGAAGGCCCATGTCGAGCCGCGACAAATGCAGTACCTTTATCCCGAGGGCAGCGACTTCGTCTTTATGGATCTGGAATCCTTCGAGCAGTTTCCCATTGCNGCGGACGGTCTAGATNGCCAATCTGATTTCTTACTGCCCAATGAAGAGGTCCAGATCAATTTCCATAACGATCAGCCGATCGGNATTGAGCTTCCGGCAAGTGTNGTGCTTCAGGTTNCCGAGACCGAGGCAGTCGTTAAGGGCCAGACTGCGGCTGGTTCCGGCAAACCCGCGATTGTTGAGACCGGGCTTCGCGTAATGGTGCCGCCCTTTGTTAATACAGGGGACAAGATTCGAGTCAACACGGATACTGGGGAGTACATGGAGCGCGCGGACGGGTAAGTCAGTCTGACTATCCTTCGGAGACTTAAGCGTATTCTCTGACCAACTTTNTCGCCTGCTTCATGGCTTCGATATTGAGCAAAGCGGCTGATGTAGGCCGCATTTTCTCGAGTCTCTCGCTACTCGCCTCGGACTGAGGCGGCAAACTGTTTCCATAAAGCACGCCATCAGTAGCGGTGTCGTCATTGCATAAAAGCACCATGTCGCAGCCCGCNTGAATAGCCATTCTCACAAGAGTTGAGGCATCGCCAAATGTGCGCAGCGCACCCATCATGAGATCGTCCGAGAACAATGGACCCCTAAAGCCGATGCGCTCTCTGAGTTCGCCTGTAAGGAGTCGTTGAGAGAGGCTCGCAGGCACGGAGTCGATCTTAGGAAAGCAAACATGACAGCTCATGATTCCGGTTATGAGCTCCGGGTTGAGATCCTGGTACACCCGAAGATCGTGTCCGCGAAGGGCGTCTAACGCTCTTTCATCACGAGGCAGTTCATCGTGAGGGTCTTCTACTGCCCCGGCGTGTCCTGGAAAATGTTTGGCAACGGCCCGCATGCCGCACGAAGTAATTCCATTTGCTACTTGCAGGGCAAGCTCCTGGACGACGATCGGATNTTGATGAAACGCTCTTGTACCGATAGCCCGGTTACTNGATCGCAGGTCGACTACCGGGGCAAAAGTAAAATCAACTCCGGACTCCCGCAANTCACCAGCCAGCACCACCCCGATCGCCTGCGCCAAAGCCAAGGCTTCNGCAGGAGCCACGTCGTAACATTCCCCCACCACNCTCATCGCAGGCAAGGAGGTGAATCCCTCTTGAAATCGCTGNACACGCCCCCCTTCTTGATCAACCNCAATCAGCAGCGGNGGACTTTTAACGGCGCGNATTTCGCTGGTAAGGCTGGTGAGCTGGTCTACGCAGGTGAAGTTCCGGGCAAAAAGAATGACGCCCCCGATTTCAGGCCGCGAGAGTCTCGCACGGGTGGGTGCATCAAGCCTGATGCCCTCAATACTCACCATTAACTGGCCGGGCATTTGATATTCCTATTTACGGGAGAAATCCCGGATTGCCCGTTCCAAGTCAACGATCGTATCGATCCCGGGGCCTGGGGCACGGCTTGCCTCCGCGACCGCGATCTTTTCTCCCATCCACAGCACCCTTAATTGCTCAAGGCCTTCTGTCGTTTCGAGCTTGCATGGCGGTGTTTGCGAAAATGTCTGCAAATATTCACACCGGTAGGCATAAATACCAATGTGGCGACGAACGTTTTGCCACGGAACTCGATCCAGAGCCTGGTCCCGCGCTTCTCGGGCGTGGGGTATAGCCGCACGCGAAAAGTAAATCGCATGACCCTGGGCATCCGTTACCACCTTGACCACGGACGGGTCTACATACTGCTGGGGGCTGTCGAGCGCGCAGCACGCTGTCGCCACCCTCGCAGCAGGATCTGTGCTTAATAGGCCCGCTACCTGGTCCACGAGTTCCCCAGGCATATCCGGCTCGTCCCCTTGCACGTTCACAACGATTTCCGTCGGGCCTAACTCGAGAATCCGCGCGGCTTCGGCCACTCGATCGGTGCCGCTCTGATGGGTGGCCGACGTCATACATGCCTGTCCGCCAAATCTTCGAACGGCTTGGGCAATACCTTCATCATCGGTCGCCACCACGGTATTACCGGCGCGGCAACGCCCTGCCGATTCGAATGTTCTCTGGATCAGCGTTTTTCCCGCGATATCACGAAGCGGCTTACCCGGCAGCCTTTCCGACGAAAAACGGGCTGGAATAATGACGGTATACGTTTCGCTCATTTAAGGGATAAGGAATTTTTGCCAAGGAGCCCTTCTAGCTCATCGATCAGCATTTCGGGAACCTCTGTGAAAAGGGCCACACTCCACCAATTGTTATCCGCAAAACTAGCACACTTCACTGAATCTTTTTCAGTCATCAAAACAGTCGTATTGGCTGGCAAATCATCCGGCGAAAACTGATGATGATCGGCAAACGAATACTCGGTTACGGTTAAGCCCTCCTCCGCCAGCATCTCAAAAAACCGTTCCGGGCGGTGAATGCCGGCAACAGCCGCTGGAGACTGGTCGCGAAAAAGATCCAGCGACACCTCCTCACCTGTCACCAGATTCCGGGCCGCCCCGAGACGTGGTTCAATCACGTACTCTCCGGAGCGCGCACTACCCCCCCTGCGAACACGGATATCTACCGACCTGAGTCGACTTATAGGCTCCCTGAGGGGGCCCGCAGGCAACAGCAGGCCATTTCCAAATTGCTCGGTGTCATCAATCAGGACGATCTCAGCATCGCGTCCCATGGCAAGATGCTGAAGACCGTCGTCCGAAATTACAACATCAACCGATTCGGCAAGAATTCGATTAACCGCTTTACTTCGTCTACAGGCTACAACGACAGGAAGTCCGGTTTTTCGTGAAATCAGAACCGGCTCGTCGCCGAAAAACCCGGCGTCACCATCAGCAGGGACCACTCTCGGCTGGGACGCTTCCCCTTGATACCCCCGACTAACCACCCCTGGACTCCATCCTCGCTGTTTGAGTTGCTCAGCGAGAGAAATCACAAACGGTGTTTTACCTGTTCCTCCAACTGTGAGGTTTCCCACCACTACAACCGGGACAGAAAACTCTTGAATCTTGAAGATCCCGACCTCATAAGCGGCTCGTCTCACGAAAATGACCACCCAATAGATGAGGCTGAGCGGTATCAACATAAGACTTACAGGGTCAACGCGGGACCAGTGTTGCTGCAGACGACTCGACAGGCTCATGGGTCCATCGAGACACTCTCGTCCGATTGTGCCTTAGCCTGTTGCGTAAACCACATTTTTGCGTAGGTGCCGTTTTGGGCGAGCAAATCATCGTGCGTGCCGGATTCGACGATCCTCCCGGCGGCGAATACATGGATCTGATCGGCATGGGTAACAAAGCTCAGTCGGTGCGCGATCAGGAGTACGCTCCTGGCCTTCCGGAACTGAGCGATGGCCTGCTTCATCGCCTGTTCCGACAGAATATCTAAGGCTGAAGTCGCTTCATCTAACACCAGCAAAGCACCCTTTCGCGATAACGCCCGGGCAATCGAAACCCGCTGACGCTGACCACCTGACAATCTTGACCCAAGTTCCCCTACACCGTCATTGTCCGCGTAAAAAAGATCAATTCCGGTAGCACGCAGCAGGGCTGCGGCATCAATGTCCGGATCATGACCGGAACCATAGTAAATATTCCCCTCAATTGAGCCATCAAACAATATAGCCTCCTGAGGCACCAACGCAATCTGTTCTCTGAGTTCCTTTTTTGAATAACTCTCTATCGGTGCTCCGTCTAAGAAAATCTGGCCCGCAGTGGAATCGTAAAACCCGAGCAACAAAGAGGCGACTGTTGATTTTCCGCTGCCCGACTCGCCAACAAGCGCGACCGTTTCGCCGGGAGCCACCTGAAACGACACCCCGTTGAGCGCCCTCGCCTGCCCCCTCGGGTACTCGAAAACAACACCTTGAAGTGTGAACTGCCCTGAGAGCTGTTTCCCGGAGTCGATTCCACTGTCGCACTCCTCCTTCTCATCTATCAATCTGAAAATGCTGCCTGCGGCCGCAATACCGGCCTGGATGAATTCATTGATCCGGGCAAGGCGTTTGATGGGGCTCATCAACAACAGAATGGCGCCCATATACGATACAAAGGTTCCCGCACTGACGAACCCGCCAACCGTGTCCGTAAGTGCAAGGTAAATTATTCCGGACACCCCCGCACCTGAGATTAAAAGCAGCATCGGTACACTGACGGCCGCCACAACGGCTCTCCGCAGAGATCGGCGTTGGTTCGCTTTATTGACCTCTAGAAAAGCACTTTCTTCCTCAGCATATCCTCCGTAGGCCTTTACTACCTTCTGCCCTTGCAACGCCTCCTTGGTAATATGGGTAATTCCGGCCATGGAGTCCTGAATTCCCTTACTGGAGCGTCGAAATCGGTTGGATGCTCTACGAACCACTAAGGCGACCAGGGGTGTGACGAGTAGAAAAATCAGGGTTAGGTGCCAACTGAGGACAAACATCCAAACCACAAGTCCCAGTCCGAGCAGAATATCCTTCACCATCACCCGTATCGCCATGGTCGACGCGGTGGAAACCTGCTCAAGATCGTAGATAAGCCGTGAGATCAGGTCCGCCGTCGGATTGAGGTCGAAATATCGCGCCGGCAAACGCAGTATCTTTGCGAACAACAACTCACGAAGATCAAAAATTACACGGCGGCTTACCCACGCTATACAGTATTCATCAGCTACGGCGCCCACTGCCCTCGCGACAAAAATACCCATCAACAAAAACGGGGTCATTCNAATTATTTCCTGATCNCGCTCAACAAACCCGCCNTCCATAACCGGTTTGAGGAGGGCGGCAAAAGCGACCTCCGACAGCGCTACGATAGCCATTCCAAGAACGCTGATCAAAAAGATNCCTTTATACGGCCAGACGAAACCCAAAAGGCGCCGATAAAGNGAGAAGCCCTTAACCGGGANCTCGTTTNCGNTCACGACGGTGTCATCTCCGCTGCGAACTTAATTTTNTTGAGTCCGGCTCTTTGNGCNGCATCGAGTGCGCGCACTACTGCCTGGTGACNGGTCTTGGCNTCTGCCTTAATNATCAGCGTTGTCGTCTCNTGTTTNGTGGAAATCCCACCCAGAGTTTCCGACAANTTATCCGCACTCACGGNGATAACCTNGGACNATTCCCCATCCGCCCGGATCCCCAGTCGATAAANCCCNNCTGAATCGATCTCAAGCACCACNGCACTNNCAACCTCTGNNNNCTTCGNTTTTGCGCTAGCCTCCGGTAGTGCAATNTCCAGCTCNGTTTCGCGCTGAAACGTNGTCGACACCATAAAGAAGATCAGAAGCAAAAATACAATATCAATNAGGGGTGTCAGATTGATCGACACCTCCTCGGTAACTGGCGTTGNAAACTTCATCGAAAGTTTCCTTGGCGCAGCATGTCCAGCAACCTGAGTGCTTGCTGTTCNATTTCTANNGTCAACTCATTGATCCTGCCNCGGAAGTANCGGTGGAACATGAGACTGGGAATGCCGATAGAGAGCCCTGCCGCCGTCGTGATAAGGGCCTCGTGGATACCGCCGGCGAGGACTTGGGGGTTCCCGACTCCAGAGGTGGTGATTGCCGCAAAGACCTTAATCATGCCGATGACGGTACCCAGCAACCCCAAAAGCGGCGTCGTCGCGGCAATGGTGCCTAGTGCGTTCAAGTAGCGCTCCAGGCCGTGCACGACATGTCGTCCGGCCTCTTCGACAGCCTCTTTCACGCGGGTGGGATCGCTCTGAGCCGTCGCCAGCCCGGCTGCAAGAACATGGCCTAAAGCGGAACCCCTCCTGAGGGTCGCGATCCGGTCTACGTCCAATCGGCCTTGAGCGATGGCCCGATCGATATCCGCAGAAAGACCCGCCGGCGTTACGACACTACGCCGAAGCGCCAAAGACCGCTCGATGATTATTGCAAGTGAGAAAACCGAACAAGCGAGAATCGGCAACATCAGCCACCCCCCGCTTCGAAGAAACTCAAGCACGCTGTCTACCTTTTAGGAGAAAGGACATGGGACCACGACAATCAGCCGGGAATCTGATTCTACCTTCGCTTCGGATTTATTACCCAATCGCGCCTGAAATTAATGCCAAAATCTTGCTGAAGCAGAGGAAAATGTTCTGACTTGCCAGCCGCTGCCGGTACTCCGCAAGTCAATCTGACCGTCTTCGCCAGTATCCCAGACACGGATCTTCCCAAGACTGTAACGATCCATCACTTCTGGTGATGGGTGCTTAAATCGGTTTCGTCTTCCCCTGCTCAACAAAGCATAATTTGGACTTGACACTTTCAGAAACCCATCGGTGGATGACGTCTTTGATCCATGATGTGGGATTTGCAGCACATCAGTTGCAAGTTTCGGACTATAACGTCTCACGAGGGCAGTTTCTGCCGCACTCTCTATATCGCCCGTCAACAAGGCGCTTCCATGTGCCCCTTGAATCTGAAGCACACAGGAAAGATCGTTTTCATTTCCAACCTTTGCTGGCCGTGAGTTAAGAAAGGTAAAACCAACGCCGTCCCATGTCCATTTAGGCTGAGGCTGGGTGTGGCAGCTAATGCCTCCAATTGCCTCAGGATCTCCGCTGAACTGTTGTCGTACCCTAAAGTTATCCGCCACAGCGGCAAATCCTCCGACATGATCGTTAGCGCCATGGCTCAGCACAGCTGTGTCAATAACGCTGAGACCCTCTGCTAACAGGTGGGGGGAGACCACTGCTTCACCGAGACTAAAGTCACCGAAGCGCGGGCCGAAATCATAAATCAGAACGTGGTGACGGGTAGTCACCACGACAGCGAGACCCTGCCCGACATCCAACATCGCCAAATTGAACTCCCCNATATTCAATTGATCTCTATTTAGNAAGGNGCTTGCGCCCCANAAGATCCCTATGGCCAGAAGTATCGCGNCNAGTTTNTTNGCGTGGAANATTCCTGCAACACCGATCCCAATTCCGATTAGCAGGCTCGCACCCATGATCGGGGTCACCCTAATTACCGAGAGGGCTCCCTGGGAAAAGTGCTCCGCGGTCCACAAGATTCCTGTGATCAGTTGGTCTGCTGGCGACAGTACCCAGAGAATCCACNCGT
The DNA here is from genome assembly GCA_002171735.1 of Proteobacteria bacterium TMED61. Taxonomy (GTDB): domain Bacteria; phylum Pseudomonadota; class Gammaproteobacteria; order Arenicellales; family UBA868; genus UBA868. The sequence goes on from NHDO01000010.1 coordinate 10,955, forward strand.
TGTAGCCCAACAGGTGNAGTCCTAGTGCTGCGAGCGCAGATGGGACGACGCAAAAGCCGAAAGCCGGCACCGCTAACAGGTTAGCCACTGGTGCCGACAATGGAATTTCTCCGAATATGAACACCAAAAATGGAGACATCCCAATAAGGAGTATTATTTGAAGCTTGGTCAGGTTGGACAGGTACCGGAACGAAACTCTCATGAGTCTGCCCGCCATGGAGGTTTCCCNGCCGCGCTCTTCGGGACGATCCNCGTGCCGATCGGGTAGAAATCTAAACATCAGCCACACGGCACTGAACGATAACCAGAATCCTGGAGACGGAACGCTGAGCGGCCAAAAGCACGAAACAAAGAGCATCGCGACTGCCAGCACGTTTTCCGGAGAGGTTCTGGTACATGACCATGAAAGCAGNGCTCCAGTGAAAACCATGGCGAAGGCGCGAATAGTNGAGATCGGGAAACCTGCAACGAACGCNTAGCCCAGAGCGATCGTGACCCCCATCGCCCAGCCCGCNAAACGGGCNGGCACTCGTTGGCAGGCCAGAGGGAATACTCTCCANAATCCTGCGGCAATCGAGTAGGCGAACAGACCNGCCAAACCAATATGCAAACCCGAGATAGCTACTAGGTGACTCAACCCAGATTCCNGTANGGATTGCCNAGTCGCAGGATCAATGCCNGACCGTTCACCAACCGCGAGAGCNGTAAGCACTCCCTTATTTCTAACGCCTGAGAAANCCTCGACGGATTTTTTAAAGCTCGATCGAAAGCGGTCTACCGCAGCCCAAATCTGCCNGTTGGTTTTCGAATACCTTTTTCCTTCCAGCACATACCCGGTACCGTGTATCCCGCTGCGTAAAAGATAATATTCGTAGTCGAAGCCATGCGTATTCCGGTAGCCTCGCGGTGCGTGGAGTCTAGTCACAAAGCGCCATTTCTCACCGGACACTGGCGTCTCGCCTGCCTCATACCACCTAAGCCTGATCCGACGGCCTGNATAACCACCTTTTTCCTCAGCCGGGGTCTGGNCTATCTGNAAGTCGAATCGGACGAGTCCGCCCCTTCTTTGCGGGACTCCGGTTACNGTCCCCACAACAATTTTTTGGCCATCAATATTGGTGTCCGAAATACGCTCACCCAGGGCATGATGAGAAGTCACATTTCCCCAGGCCCATCCGAGGATAAATAAGCCAACGAAGACACCGCGTCCTCCAACCATGAGGCCAACACTGGTTACCGAAAGCGCAACCAGTATGGTGGGGGGTATCAGTGATCTCTGCAGGAGAACGCTGCAGATGCCAACAGCGAAAGCCACTGCCCACACTAGGCGTTTATCCATTCAGTGCAANCCGACTCCTTATTGCGGTCTGAANGAGTGTAGGAGCGCGAGGGCTCGCACCACCGTGAAGTTTTCACCCTCCCAATATTTTGTCGGGTGTGTTACGGGGGCGAAGAGGGGAAAACGTCTAGATGAGGTCTGACTCGGTCAGTCGTCCATCCCGTAATTCATATTGACGGGAGAGGCGGCGGGAAAATTGAAGGTCATGTGTGGCGACCACCAAGGCAAGTTGCTCGCNCTCNACCAGTTCCAGCAACAGACTCTGGACCTCCCCGGCGGTCTTCTGATCAAGATTTCCCGTAGGTTCATCCGCCAAAATACAGCTGGGCTTCGTGACNAGCGCCCNNGCAACGGCCGCACGCTGACGNTCACCTCCAGAAAGTTCGCCCGGTTTATGCCTTAACCGATGAGCGAGCCCCACACGTTCCAACATAGCGCCTGCTTGCCCTTTTGCAGTCGGAACCGACGNTCCACGGATAAGCAACGGCATCGCTACGTTCTCGAGCGCCGAAAACTCCGGAAGCAAATGGTGAAATTGATACACGAATCCCAAATGAAGATTGCGCAACTCTCCAAGGCGTGTCGCAGACNGTCCCTTTAATGCTTGGCCAGTCAAGAANACCTCACCAGCCGTCGGAGTCATCAGCCCACCCAGGGTGTGAAGCAAAGTGCTCTTCCCGCTGCCGGAGGCCCCGACGATTGATAGGCTCTGTCCCCTTTCAACCCGCAGACTGATCCCCCGGAGAACATTTACCGAAAGCCCCGGCTCGGAGAAACTCACCGACACGTCGCGACATTCAAGCGCCGATTGAATGTTATTCATAGCGCAATGCCTCCGCAGGTTGCGTGCGGGATGCGCGCCAGGCGGGATACAGGGTGGCGACTAAACAGACAAGAAAAGAAACTCCCGAAATGAGGTAAACATCAGGCCACCGAAGCTGGGCGGGGAAATCGCTGATGACATAAACACTCGCTGGAAAAAATTCAATTCCGAAAAGATTCTCCACCCAAGGCACCAGAGTCTCTATGTTGATGGCCGTGAGCACACCCAATGCTCCACCGGCCAGAGTCCCTCCAAATCCGATCACGACGCCCTGCACGATAAACACCACCATGACGTGCAACGGCGCAAGCCCCAACGTACGAAGGATAGCGACATCGGCACGTTTGTCTGTGACGACCATAACCAGNGTCGATACGATATTGAAAGCGGCGACCGCGATAATCAGCATAAGGATTACAAACATGACGCGGCGTTCAATTTTTAGCGCGGTAAAGAAATTCTCATGCTCACGCGTCCANTCACTAATNTGGAACGCGCCCCCAAGGCGCTGTTGCAGTTGCGCACGGACCAATGGGGCCCGATAGATCTCCTGAAGACTGATCCTTACCCCGCTAACACCGCCCTCGGTCTCAAGTAACTGCGCGGCATCGTCAAGATGAATCAACGCTATGCCAGAATCATATTCATACATGTTCATTTCAAAGATTGCGCTCACCTCGAATCTACGCATCCTAGGGAGCAATCCTGCCGGGGTGATTCGACCCTTCGGCGCAATAAGCGTGACCCGGTCACCCACCCCAACGCCAAGTGACCTCGCGAGTTGTGCGCCTAAAACAATCTTCCAGTCACCCTTACTGAGCGGGTTTCGATCACCGGCTATTAAATGTTGGAGGATGGTCGAAACCGCAGCCTCCCTTTCCGGAAGTACTCCACGTATGAGGGCGCCGGATACAGTATTAGCACGGGTCAGCAAACCTTGGCCGTAGATAAACGGAGCGGTCGCAAGTACCTCTGGATGCTCANCGATCGATTCGGTTAGCGCGGGCCAGTCGTCCAGCCAGCCGCTTCGGGCGCTCACCGTAGCGTGTGATGCGACGCTTAGAATTCGCTCCCGGAGTTCCCGTTCGAAGCCATTCATGACGGAGAGGACCGTGATCAGCGCCCAAACACCCACCGTGATCCCCAGGATNGAGACTCCCGAAATAAAAGAAACGAAGTGGTTGCGCCGTCGGGCACGCGTGTACCGAAGCCCAATGAACAGCGCAACCGGACGGATCATCTCAGCCTCGCTGNCCCTACAGCGTCANTCAGCNGCTTCGGGGCGCATGTGNGGAAACAACAGAACGTCCCTGATNGAGGCGCTATCGGTAAGAATCATCACNTANCGATCAACCCCNAGGCCTCCACCTGCGTTCGGTGGCAATCCGTATTCAAGCGCCGTAATGTAGTCCGCATCGTAGAACATGGCCTCTTCATTNCCCTGTGCCTTTGCCTTGGCTTGTTCTCGAAACCGCATTGCCTGATCTTCCGGATCATTCAGTTCTGAAAACCCATTAGCCAGTTCCCGACCTGCTGCAAACAGTTCAAAACGGTCAGTGAAGTCTGGATTCACATCCTGACGCCGCGACAGCGGGGAGACCTCCGCCGGATATCCGGTGATGAAGGTGGGTGAGATCAATTTGTCCTCGACGGTTTCCTCGAAGAGTGTCAGGAGCAGCTCGCCAGCGGTTCNCNCTCCAGCGCCTTCTAANCCTACCGATTGAAGATGCTGTGAGAGGGCCTCCGGGTCTGCGCAATCATCTAAGGAAAGTCCTGGATTGTGCTCACATACCGCCTCGGCCATCGAAACCCGTGCGAATGGTTTTGAAAAATNGATCTGGTCGCCTTGATAGACGAGATNNGTCTTGCCGGCCACCTCGCCCGCGACTTCCCGCAACATCTCTTCGGTCAAGTTCATGTAGTCAATAAAGTCGACGTATGCCTCGTTGTACTCCAGCATTGTGAACTCAGGGTTATGCTGAGTACTGAGACCTTCGTTNCGAAAATTCCGATTCAACTCATAAACCTTCTCGAAGCCTCCGACCAGACACCGCTTGATGGCGAGTTCCTGGGCGACACGCAAATAGAGNTCCACGTCAAGAGCATGATGGTGCGTCACAAACGGTCGCGCGTTTGCCCCACCTGGAATCGACTGCATAATTGGCGACTCAATCTCAAGGTACCCCCGTTTATCCAGGAACCGTCGCAATGCGCTGACCGTAGCTGCCCGTTTGCGGAAAACATCGCGCGAATCCTGGTTAACCAGGAGATCAACGTAGCGGCGTCGATATCGGGTTTCTACGTCTGTCAGCCCATGAAACTTCTCCGGTAACGGGTGTAGAGACTTCACCAGCAATCTCAGGCCGCGGACATTTACCGTCAGCTCCCCCGTGCGAGTCTTAAACAGNACACCTGAAACCCCAACGATGTCGCCNATATCGAGCTTCTTGAAGATGTTGTTGTAAACGCCTTCCGGGAGAGCGTCACGCTGGGCATAGATNTGGATATCCCCAGACTCATCGCGCACATTGGCAAATCCAGCTTTACCCATAACCCTTCGGGTCATCAGGCGTCCTGCAATACAAACCTCAATCTGCTGTGACTCAAGACCCTCGGGATCGGCGCTGTCATGTTGCCCATGAAGTTCNGCAGCTTCCGCATCCCGCCGAAAATCGTTCGGGAAAGGGTTCCCGCTCTCGCGAATTGTCTGGAGTTTCGCGCGCCGTTGTGCAACCTGCTCGGTATCGGTATCGTTCTTCTGGTTCATAGTTTCTGAGTCTACGTTACAAACCCGCTTTCAGGCTCGCTTCAATAAATAATCCGAGCCCCCCATCCAGAACCGCCTGGGTATTTCCGGTCTCAACGCCTGTGCGGAGATCCTTTATCCGGGACTGGTCAAGAACATACGACCTAATCTGACTNCCCCAGCCGATATCTGCTTTGGAATCCTCAAGCTCCTGCTGCTTCTCGCGTTTTTCGCGCATATCGGCGTCATGCAAACGGGCTCGCAACATATTCATTGCTTCTGCCCGATTGCGATGCTGGGANCGGTCGTTCTGACACTGCACCACAATCCCCGAGGGAAGATGCGTGATNCTGACCGCTGAATCCGTGCGGTTTACGTGCTGGCCACCTGCGCCACTAGCNCGGTAGGTATCGATCCTAAGGTCCGCAGGATTAATTTCAATCTCAACGTTTTCGTCCACCTCGGGATAGGTGAACACGGAGGCGAATGACGTATGCCGCCGGTTGCCCGAATCAAATGGTGACTTTCGAACCAGGCGGTGCACTCCGGTCTCGGTTCGGAGTTTGCCGAAAGCGTACTCCCCTTTCACATGAATNGTGGCGCTCTTGATNCCGGCCACTTCGCCGTCCGAGCGTTCAACGAGCTCTACCGCCAGGTCTTCATGCTCGGCCCAGCGTAGATACATTCGCAGCAACATTTCCGCCCAGTCCTGCGCCTCAGTCCCGCCCGAACCCGCCTGGATATCGAGGAACGCGTTGGCGCCGTCNAGTTCCCCAGAGAACATCCGAAGAAACTCGAGTTTTTCCAATTGATAAAGCGCCTGATCGGCTTCAAGGGAAATAAGATTGACTGACTCTTCGTCCTCCTCTTCNCGGGCAAGCCCCAACAGTTCTGCTGCCTCTTCGGTTTTTACCGTGAGTTCATCTAACGCTGTGGTGCTGGCTTCGAGACTCGCGCGCTCTTGGCCAAGTTGCTGCGCCTCTTGGGGATTACTCCAGACGTCCGGATCCTCGAGCCGCAGTAAAACCTCAGCTAAGCGCTCCTTCCGAGCATCGTAGTCAAAGATACCCCCTTAGCGTCTCAATCCGCTCCGCCATGTCTCGCAGTCGCTGCGAAAGTTCTCCTGTCTCGATCATCTGGTCTTACCATGAAACCCTGAATAGTCGAAGGATACAGAAATTTCGGGCACCCGTATGCACTGGATTTGTGTATCCCATGCGATCCTTTTTAATACCCCTAATGAGAGGGAAACCAGGCCCCAACCAACTTGTCTGTTATTCAGCGTTCAAGGACAATGCCGAACTCCGTCTAACTTACTCTCCTTGCAATCCCTAATGATCATCGGAATCCCCGCCGAACTGGCCAGCAATGAAAAGCGTGTCGCACTTAGCCCGGGATCTGTCGCAGGGGCGAGCCAACTGGGATTCACGGTGTGTCTTCAAACGGGCGCGGGGGATGCCGCCGGTTTTTCCGATGACGAATACCGGGAACACGGGGCCAAGATCGTCGAGACCGTCGAGCGGCTTTATCAGACTAGCGAGATCATTATCAAGATCCGCGCCCCTTTCCGCGCTGAGGCCCGAGGGACCGACGAGTTTTCCCTGTTAGGTTCTGACAAGATCCTGATTTCCCTAATCGCCCCAGGACAGAATCCAGATTTGCTCGAATCACTCGCTGAGCACGGCATCACAACGCTCGCCATGGATGCAGTACCGAGAATCTCCCGAGCTCAAAAACTCGATACCCTCAGCTCCATGGCAAACGTCGCGGGGTACCGGGCAGTCGTCGAGGCAGCAAATCACTTCGGCCGATTTTTTACCGGTCAGGTAACAGCGGCGGGGAAAGTTCCTCCAGCAAAAGTGCTTGTCATTGGTGCCGGTGTTGCAGGCCTTGCCGCGATTGGCGCGGCCGTGGCAATGGGAGCCGTAGTCCGTGCGTTCGATACCCGACCCGAGGTAAAAGAGCAGGTCGAGAGCATGGGCGCGGAGTTTCTAATGCTCGATTTCGACGAGGACAGCTCAGGAGAAGGCGGCTACGCAAAAGTGATGAGCGAGGCCTTCATTTCAGCTGAAATGAAGCTATTTCAGGAGCAAGCACGCGACGTCGATATCATCATCACCACGGCGCTTATCCCCGGTAAACCGGCTCCGAAACTGATCCTTGCCGAAACGGCACGACTGATGCGGGCGGGAAGCGTCATCGTGGATCTCGCCGCGGAACAAGGCGGGAACTGCGAACTGACCCGTCCTGGTGAAGTAGTTTCCGCTGGAGGGATTTCGGTCATCGGCTTTACCGACCTCCCGAGCCGCATGGCCGCTCAATCCAGTCAACTTTACGGCAATAACGTCGTCCATCTCCTGGATGAGCTTTGCCCGGAAAAAGACGGGCAGCTTAATGTTGATATGGAGGACGAGGTAATTCGTGGGTTAACCGTGGTTAACGGCCAGGAGGTAACTTGGCCGCCACCGCCTCCCCGGCTATCCGCGGTGCCACCGCCTGCGCAGACTTCGCCCACGCCTGCTCCCGTCGCTAGACCAGAATCAAAAGAGCGGTCTGCTGGGGGAAGCGTTGTCGGCATCGCCGTGGTCATCGCATTGATTCTTGGTGTGGGCGCAGTGGCACCCAAGTCCTTCATGGGTCACTTCACTGTCTTTGTTCTGGCGGTATTCGTAGGATGGCAAGTCATCTGGAATGTAACCCCAGCACTTCACACCCCCTTGATGAGTGTCACCAATGCGATCAGCGGGATCATTGTGGTGGGCGCTCTTCTTCAGATGGGTTCGACTTCGGGGCTAGTGATGTTATTGGCGGCAATCGCGCTGTTTGTTTCGAGCATTAATATTTTTGGAGGATTTTGGGTCACCCAGCGCATGTTGCGCATGTTCAGGAAAGACACGTGATNGCGCAGGGACTCATATCCGCGGTNTATATTGCCGCNTCNATCTTGTTCATCCTGAGCCTNNGCGGACTNAGTCACCAGGAAAGTGCACGTCAAGGCAACCTNTTTGGNATCGCAGGAATGACACTTGCGATCGGAGCCACGCTGTTGGCGTTTACNCCAACAAGCTACGGCCTNGTCCTCGGTGTCATGGCTATTGGCGGCGCTGCAGGAAGCACCTTAGCCGCTCGCGTAGAAATGACCGCGATGCCTCAGTTAGTCGCTATTTTGCACAGCTTTGTCGGACTCGCTGCGGTCCTGGTTGGCTTCGCGTCGTTCCTTGAGCCCGCTGGCCATTTCAGTGGTGCCGAAAAGATAGTGCACGATATCGAGGTTTTTCTCGGGGTCCTGATTGGCGCAGTAACTTTTACGGGTTCTGTGGCAGCATTTGGAAAACTGCAGGGGATTCTCAGCAGCCGGCCTTTGACGCTCCCCGGGCGACACCTGATTAACCTTGCAATCGGTATAGCCTGCATCTGGCTAGGAATTCTGTTTGTTGGTGCTGATTCTCTCGGCGCCGGTATATGGCCGCTGCTGATTATGACCGGGCTCGCATTTATTTTCGGTCTGCACATGGTGCTCGCTATCGGTGGTGCCGACATGCCCGTCGTTATCTCTATGTTGAACAGTTATTCCGGCTGGGCAGCTGCAGCTACTGGCTTTATGCTAGCCAATGACCTCCTTATCGTCACCGGCGCCCTGGTGGGGTCGAGCGGCGCCATTCTCAGTTACATCATGTGCCGAGCGATGAACCGCCGGTTTCTCTCTGTCATTCTGGGCGGTTTTGGAGGGGAAACTTCGAGTGGCTCAGCACCCAAGATCGAGGGGGAAGCGGTCGCGGTATCAACTGAAGAAACGGTTCAACTGCTGGCCTCCGCGAAGAGCGTAGTTATAGTCCCGGGTTATGGGATGGCAGTCGCCCACGCCCAGCACCCGGTATCAGAGCTCGTGAAGAGTCTGAAAGATCGGGGGGTAGAGACTCGTTTTGCAATCCACCCGGTCGCTGGAAGAATGCCGGGACACATGAATGTGCTGCTTGCAGAGGCTCGGGTTCCTTACGACATCGTTCTTGAAATGGATGAAATCAACTCTGATTTTCCGGAAACTGATGTGGTGCTGGTTATTGGAGCGAACGACATCGTCAACCCAGCTGCTCAGGAAGTCCCCGACAGTCCCATTGCGGGGATGCCGGTGCTTGAGGTGTGGAAAGCGAAAACCACGATCGTCCTGAAACGAAGCATGGCTACCGGTTATGCCGGGGTGGACAATCCGCTTTTCTATCGCGATAACTCGAGAATGCTCTTTGGCGACGCTAAAGAAAGCATCAGCGCCGTTCTCGCCAACCTGTAACTCAAGCCCTGGTTTGAGGCTCGGTTAGTCTGTCCCGATTGCCTCACGCATTGCCAGGCCAATCTCCCCCGGATTTGCTGTTACTGCCACGCCAGCGTCTTCCAGAGCGCTGATCTTGTCACTTGCGGTGCCACGACCCCCTGCAATAATCGCCCCAGCATGTCCCATCCTTTTTCCCGGCGGAGCGGTTACACCGGCAATGAAAGCGGCCACGGGCTTTTTCATGTGATCGCTGATCCACTGCGCACACTCCTCTTCGTCCGAACCACCGATCTCACCGCACATCACTACAGCATCAGTATCGGGATCATCGTTAAACATCTTCATCACATCGAGATGTTTCAGTCCGTTTACTGGATCACCGCCAATGCCGACGCAAGTCGACTGACCCATTCCCAGTTTGGTCAACTGATCGACGACTTCATAAGTGAGTGTCCCGGAACGGGATACCACCCCGATCCGGCCAGGNGTGTGGATATATCCCGGCATGATCCCGATTTTGATCTCGCCGGGCGTAATCACTCCGGGGCAATTGGGCCCAACTAACACCGCTTGATTGTCCCGCATGCGGTCCCGAGTCAGGATCATATCCTTGACTGGAACACCCTCAGTAATACAGATCACAGTCCCAATGCCTGCCTCGAGCGCTTCGTCGATTGCGGCCGCTGCAAACGGAGGTGGAACATAGATCACCGAAACATCAGCGCCGGTCTGGGCTCGAGCCTCCTTAACCGTGTCGAAAATAGGGATACCCGCGAAATCCTGGCCGCCTTTTCCGGGTGTCACGCCCGCAACAAAACAGTCCGAACCCTTTCCGTAGTCGAGACAGTTTCGCGTGTGGAACTGTCCAGTTTTCCCGGTAATCCCCTGGGTGATTACCCGGCTGGTGCTGTCGATTAGTATCGTCATTGTTTACTTTCCGGCAGCCGAAACAACCTTTTCGGCTGCATCATCCATGGTAGTTGCCGTAATCATGTCAAGACCGGACTTTTCAAGAATCTCGCGTCCGCGTTCCACGTTTGTCCCTTCTAGCCTAACCACCAGCGGAATCTTTAACTTAACGACCTGCGCAGCCTGCACCAGGCCCTCCGCAACTACGTCACACCGCATGATACCTCCGAAGATGTTCACCAGAATCGCTTTGAGCTCCGGGTTGCGCAGCATAATTTTGAACGCCTCCGTAACCTGGTCAGTAGTCGCCCCACCCCCCACATCAAGAAAGTTCGCAGGCTCCCCGCCATACAGTTTAATGATGTCCATCGTGGCCATTGCCAATCCTGCACCGTTGACCAGGCAACCGATGTTTCCATCTAGGGAGATGTAACTGAGCCCTACTGCCGAGGCCTCGAGTTCCGCGGGGTCTTCCTCGTCCGTATCCCGCATTGCAACAATTTCCGGGTGTCGAAAAAGGGCGTTGTCGTCGAAATTAAACTTTGCATCCAGTGCAATCACCCGGTTATCGGATGTAACCACCAGAGGATTGATCTCCGCAAGGGACGCGTCCGTTTCCCAAAATGCCTCAAAAAGCCGCTGCAGAAACTTCGCCCCTTCTTTCGCCTGCTGCTCCTCAAGACCCAGTTTTTCCATCAACGCTAGCGCATCGGTCTGCGAGAGACCGAACTTGGGGTCGACTAAGGCCTTAAAGATCTTTTCTGGAGTACGAGCCGCCACGTCTTCAATCTCCGTTCCCCCTTCGGCACTCGCCATCACCACAACGCGTTGGGAGCTCCTGTCGATGACGAGGCCTACATAAAGCTCTCGGGCGATGTCTACGCCCTCCTCTACCAGCAGCCGGTTGACCTGCTGACCCGTCGGACCGGTCTGATGCGTAACCAGCATCATACCCAGCATCTCTTCTGCCGCTTCCTGTACCCCATCTCGAGAATCGACAACCTTGACGCCCCCGCCCTTACCCCGGCCTCCTGCATGTATCTGCGCTTTCACAACCCAACGATCGCCGCCAAGATCGTCAGCAACGCGTAGGGCGTCGCCGACATTAAAACAAGGTTCACCTCGCGGCACGGGAACGCCGCGGTTACGCAGGAGTTCCTTTGCCTGATATTCGTGCACTTTCATCTATAGATTTTCCATTATTTATTCCGTGCTGTTTTACGCCCTTTCTTGAGTGCAGATCTATCCCTGAACCTGGATCGGGCGAAGCGGATCGACGATCCATTCGCTCCAGGACCCAGGATAAAGCTGGGATCCGCTTAACCCTGCATATTCCATTGCAAAGAGATTATGGCAAGCAGTCACCCCGGAGCCACAGCTGTGGACTACTGACTTCGGTGACATCCCCTGGAGCACTTCCCTAAACTCCACTTCAAGTACAGCTGGCGACTTAAAGGTGCCTTCCGACAGATTCAAGGCAAAATGACGGTTTACCGCCCCAGGGATGCATCCCGCTTTTTTATCCAATGGTTCTTTTCGCCCACTGAACCGCTCTTCTTCCCTCGCATCCAGGATTAAGACCTGCGAGTCATTAAGCTGCTCCAGTAGGAACTGGGCATTAACGTGGGTAGTTTGTTCTCTATCTTGTGCATGCATCGCTCCCTGGAGAGCCGACCGATCGTCTTGCGCATCTCCCGACTCAAGTGGAAGTCCCTGCTTACGCCACTCAGAAAAACCGCCATCCACGAGCATGACATTATCGATCCCCGCCCAGGCAAGCATCCACCACAACCGTGCGGCAAATACACCGGGACCCCCGTCATAGAGCGCAATGGGACTGCCGTCGTCAATGCCAAGATTGGATATCTTTTCACACCATACGGAGAAATCAGGGAGTGGGTGGCGTCCGCTCTCCGATGAAATAGTTCCCGAGAGATCTCGCTCCAGGTCTACATAACGGGCCTTGGGGATATGGGATCCCTCATAGGCTGCCCGACCCGCATCCGGGTCATTCAAGGCAAACCGACAGTCCAGGATCACAACCGTTCCGTCACGAGACAGTCGATCCAAGTCATTAACGCTAACTAGATTGGCGCGCATATCTTCCTGTAATCATTCAATTTCGGGCGGGTATTATCATCGGGCAGGCCAACTCCTTGCAACGTCAAACGTGTGTCGGGTATGCTTAATGTGAACCTCAATTTCCAATCTGCTTGGCGCGCCTGTCGATCGTGAGCGTAGCGAAGTCAACGAACGGTGCGTTTTATTTATTAAATCCTCAGACTAACCCATTTGTCTAAGCGCTTATAAACCCGGAATCATTACCAAAATTCGGAGATTTCAAGAGAAATCCCTAAGATCATTGCCGAATGAATTAAGGCCTAACAGGCAACCCCCGTGAGCATTGAGCGTTGTTTTCTAAAAATGCCGCAAAGTACCCCCATTACCGCAAAAAGACGGGGCCCTGCCCAGGTTAAAAACAACAGGCCAGCGATATGTTGCGTGTGCGCAATCCAAATCTTCAATAATTGAGAGATCGTAATCGAGGTAGTCTCGGCTCCCGCGGATAGGTAGAGACCATGACCTTTTCCAATCACTTACGAATTCACCATCGATCACTAGATCGTAAATGGCGGAGAGGGAGGGATTCGAACCCCCGGTACCTTGCGGTACAACGGTTTTCAAGACCGCCGCATTCGACCACTCTGCCACCTCTCCGTAGGTCGCTGAGAATTCTAGCTACTTGTAGACACAAATGATCCCTTTAAATTATAGGCGTATTTGGGAAGCTGGAGGCTTCAGACCAAAGTAAAGGCCATTGAGTTCTGGCATAATTACCCCATACGTTTAATGCGACCGCTTCGGTTAACAATACGGAGAACTTCCCAAAAATGATTACCCGTCAGACTCTGAGTGCGTCACGCCCAGTTGTTGAAGGCGTCGAATTCAACAAGGTTTTGAAAAATACCTATGCGCTGCTTTCGGCAACACTTTTATTCAGTGGCGCCATCGCTGGCTTGTCTATGCTAATGAATTGGCCTCATCCGGGCCTAGTAATTACCCTGGTAGGATACTTCGGCTTGTTGTTCTTGGCCGGGCGCTTTAGAAATTCCGCATTGGGCCTGGTTTTTGTTTTTGCACTTACGGGCTTTATGGGCCTCACACTTGGCCCGATTGTCGGTTACTACATAAATGCAGTCCCCAACGGCGATCAACTCGTCATGACGGCCCTTGGTGGAACCGGTGTCATCTTCCTCGGGTTGTCTGCCTATGCGCTTAAATCCCGCAAAGACTTCAGCTTCATGGGTGGCATGTTGTTCGCGGGAATTCTAGTTGCGTTTTTGGCAGGCCTCGGCGCTGCGATATTTAGCATTCCAGCGCTCTCCCTAGCAGTTTCCGCAATGTTCATCATTCTGATGAGCGGAATGATTCTTTATCAGACCAGCGCAATCATTCACGGAGGCGAAACCAATTACATCATGGCGACGATCACGTTGTACGTCTCTATCTACAACCTCTTTTTGAGCTTGCTACAGATCCTGGGTATCTTCGGCGGCGACGATTAACCTCCGAGACTCTGGAAAACCCCGGCTTGATGCCGGGGTTTTTTATGCCGAAATCTTTTCTATCCCGCCCATATAACCGCGAAGTACGTCCGGCACCGTAATCGCCCCGTTCGCATCCTGATAATTTTCCATCAATGCAACCAAAGTTCGGCCCACTGCGAGACCGGATCCATTCAGTGTGTGAAGTAGTTCAGGTTTCCCCGTTTCACTGTTTCTCCAACGCGCCTGCATCCGCCGCGCCTGGAAACTCTCAAAATTGCTGCAGGAGGAGATCTCCCGGTACTGGTTTTGGCCCGGGAGCCACACCTCAAGGTCATAGGTTTTAGCGGAAGAAAATCCAAGATCGCCCCCGCATAAGGTGACCACTCGGTAGGGTAACTCTAGGCGCTTGAGCACGGTCTCGGCATGCCCGGTCAACTCCTCAAGAGCATCCCACGAGTTGTCGGGATGAACCAGTTGGACCAACTCAACTTTTTCAAATTGATGCTGTCGTATCATGCCGCGGGTATCCTTTCCATAAGACCCCGCTTCGCTTCTGAAGCAAGGCGTGTGGCAAACGCGGCGAATAGGTAATTCGTCCTGCGACACGATAGTCTGAGCATAAATATTTGTGACGGGCACTTCCGCCGTGGGGATTAAAAAATAGGCTGGGTCGGTTGCGGTCATGAACTGATCCTCCGCAAACTTTGGCAACTGTCCTGTGCCAAACAGTGATTCCGAATTGACTAGATAGGGGACGTAGGTTTCCTGATAGCCATGCTCCACCGTATGCAAATCCAGCATGAACTGAGTAAGCGCCCGATGCAGCTTTGCAAGCTCTCGCGACATCACGACGAAACGACTTCCCGTGATCTTGGCGGCCGTCTCAAAGTCCATCATTCCGAGTCCTGATCCCAAGCTGGCATGGTCAGCCGGCTCAAAGCCGAATGTGGTGGGCTCTCTCCATCGACGCATTTCCTCGTTATCTGCGTCAGTGTCCCCTGACGGGACCGACTCGTGCGGAATATTTGGGATCCCATGAATGAGCTCATTAAGCTCTGCACGGATCCCATCAAGATCCCCTTCGATTTGAGTGATGCGTCCAGCAATTCCGGAGGTTTGTCCGATAAGGTCTGCCGCATCCTCCCCCGCAGCTTTCAATCGGCCGACCTCTTTCGCCGATCGGTTTCGTTCCGCCTGGAGATTCTGCAACTCAGTTTGCAACGTTTTGCGCTGATCGTCGAGCGACCGGAGTCGATCCACGTCTAGAGTATATTTTTTTACCGCCAAGCGATTTGCTATCGCTTCTGGCTCACTACGCAACAACTGAGGATCGAGCATCGACGGACTCCTGCCTAAAAAACCTGGCGGGCGGCCGCGACGCCCGCCGCCGCTGCGCACACACACAATAAGATACTTGAACTGATAAATATCATCGCTCTGAACCATTGTTCAGTTTGAAGCAGATTCAAGACGTCACTGGAAAACGCTGAAAAGGTTGTAAACCCACCAAGAATCCCAACCACAAGTCCCAGCCGCCAAATTTCAGCGCCGGTAGCTTTTCCGGCAAACAGCACCATACAGATCCCCACCAAGAACGACCCCAGAATATTTACGGTCAACGTACCCCACGGGAAGCCTAAACCCATCACCCCTGTCACGCGAACACTTAACCAATAGCGCAACATTGCGCCCACAGCCCCCCCTGCGCCAACTGCAAGGTAGTGACTGATCACTATGCGTTGCCCTCCTGGATGATGTCGGTTCCGTCCGGAAGGGTCAAACTGAATTTCCCAACGGGCATATCCAGATTCACATTGACATTCCAAAATCGAATGCGCGTGATTTGCTGCAACGGGTCCAACATCTGCACCATCCTTAGCGTATCCAACTCGAATCCAAACTGTATCTGGGCAAATGCTGCGTCAGGGCTCTTAGGGAAAATGGAAATCCAATCGATGCCCTCCTGATTCCCCAGTACCTCACCAAGATCCGAGAGACTCGGATCCGCGTTGCCCGCAAGCAGGCCTGCGGGGGTGTCG
>NHDO01000011.1 GCA_002171735.1 Proteobacteria bacterium TMED61
GATGAGCAGAAAATAGGCACCGAATGCCTGAAAGAAGAGCATCGCACCGGCAAACTGCACCAGACCACCCGCGCCAACAATCCACCAACCCTGAAAGACATGACCCTGTGGTTTCAGGATCACCCGCATGGAGTTCAGTAGGTGTTTCAAGAATACTGTCCGTTCCTGGCCTCTAAAGCCCTTCCGAGCCCACCAACTAAACTCCGGTTAATCTGGAGTCGTTGCTATTGTGGATTCGACGGCATCCGAGAGCTTTGCAACCACTTCGTCGATATGCTCGTCGCCGAGGATAAAAGGCGGGGCGAGCAAAACGTGATCGCCTAATTTTCCATCGCGGGTGCCGGACATCGGGTAACAAATTAAGCCGGCTGCAAAGGTCGCTTTTTTGATTTTCCCGGCCAACCCGTTCGAAGGGGCAAACGGAACTTTAGTCTCTCTATCTTTTACAAGTTCGACTCCGCAGAATAGTCCACGGCCTCGTATATCGCCAATATGAGGATGCTCTGCAAATTTCATCTTGAGAGCCGATTGAAGTTTTTCACCCATATCCCTTACATAGGGCAGAAGATCGCGCTTAAGGATTGCCCTGACGACAGCCAGGCCTGCCGCAGTCGCCACCGGGTGGCCCAGGTAGGTATGGCCGTGCTGGAAAAAGCCCGAGCCGTTTTCGATGGCTTCGTAAATCTGCTTTGTACAGAGCATCGCCCCGACCGGTTGATAGCCAGCTCCCAGACCCTTCGCAATACACACGATATCCGGAGCAATACCGTCCGCGTCACAGGCAAACAGGTGTCCCGTACGACCCATGCCGCACATGACCTCATCGAGTATCAGTAATACACCGTATTGGTTACAGATTTCCCGGATGCGCCGAAAGTAGCCTTCGACTGCAGGCACCGCTCCAGAGGTCGCACCTACAACCGGTTCTGCCATAAAAGCCATTACCGTGTTGGGTCCCAGCCTCAGGATCTCATCCTCCAGCTCCTGGGCCACGCGCTGACCGTATTCATAGCTCGATTCACCCTCTTGCCTTTCTGCATACTCGTAACAGGGTGAAATATGCGAAACATCCACCAGCAATGGAGAAAACTTCTCGCGCCGCCACGCATTGCCGCCAGCAGCAAGGGCGCCCAAAGTATTGCCGTGATAGCTTTGACGTCGCGCTATAAGGTGCCGACGTTGTGGCTCGCCTATTTCAACAAAATACTGGCGGGCCAGCTTGATGGCGGCTTCGGTCGCCTCGGAGCCACCGGAAACGAAATAGACCCGATCGAGTTCGCCCGGCGCGTTTTCGATCAACAGATCGGCCAATGCCTCGGCCGGTTCCGAGGTAAAAAAACCAGTGTGAGCGAACTCAAGTTTTTCGACCTGTTCTTGAACCGCAGCGACAATCTCGGCATCACCATGGCCAAGGCAGGACACTGCTGCTCCACCTGAACCGTCGAAATAGCGCTTACCTGCACTGTCGATCAGATAGCATCCGTCACCGGTCACGGCGACAGGAGTTGTTATTTTTGTGTGGCGAGAAAAGATATGAGGCATCTTAATCTTCCAAGAGTTAGAAGGTGTTTGCTTGGTACAATTTTTCAAGTTGGTCGGGGTAGCAATCCATGTCTCGAATGGCCGGTTTCAACATTGCTAATGAACTTACATTATCAGGCAATAGCGTTCCATCCGGTGCGTGGAAGTCGTTTTCGGAGCCGATACGCGCACGGCGCCTTAGATTTTAACCAGTCAACGCTTTCAAAGCCTTCCGGTTTGGCAAGAACTCATCCATCAGTGAATAAAACCGCTTTCCGTGACTCGGCTCAAGAAGGTGGACCAACTCGTGAACTATCACATGCTCCAACGCGCCTTTAGGGAATTTTGCGAGCTCCGAGTTGAGTCGGATATTCCCATTCTGAATATTGCAGCTACCCCATTTCGATTTCATTTTCTGGGCTGATAGGCGTCCCGCTTTGACTCCCAAGACAGGCTCCCATTTATCGACTAAGACAAGAGCTGCACTCTTCACTTCTTGTGCATACCAAGCGGTCAGCAACTTTTCCCTGGTGTCCAAGGAACTCTCTGCAGGCGCATTGATAACCAAGGCATACTGAGAGCGCTTCACCCCACGCCGACCAGAATTAGACGTATTAATCAGAGGCACCTCACTTCCCCACACCTGATGAAGCTCCCCGTTATTGAATTCAAACTTTCGATTTAGAACGCGATCTGAGACTGCAGTCTGCTTTCTCTTTATCCAACTTGCCTTAGACCGGACAAGTTCCTCTACGGCCTTTACATTCCATCCAATCGGAACTGATACGCAAACGTTACCGTTTTCTCGATCGACTTTGATGTAACAATGCTTGATTCTCTTTTGAGTCACGATGACGCTGACATCATCTACCGAGATCATCGACACGGCATCTGTAATCGAGGAGCGCAAATTAAACACAGANAGTTATCCCAAGANCAATCCAGCATGTTTCTAGAACATGTCTTAATCATATCCGGACTATAAGCCGTGTGCCGCTCCAGAATGGCCTTGCGCTCTTCATCATCTACTGCCTTTTAGCTCAATAAACTTAAATATTGTGTCTGCTAATGCTTGAGTCCGATTTCTTGAAGGTTAGGGTACGAGGATTTCTATCAATAATAGGTTTCACTGAAGGGTGATTTACTTTATTAGGGCCTTCAACTCTAGAAGTCAGAATTTCGAAAAATCGCGTAGATAGGGAAGCCTGTTTCGCGCCTGCGCGATTTCGTTGGTATTTATGGATGCGGTTATTAATTTTTCTTCCTTTCCAGCGTCAGCAATAATCGCACCATNCGGACCAACGATTTTGCTGCCTCCCAGGTAATCAAGTCCATTCTCTTCNCCTGCATGGTTTGCGTAAGCCAACCAGANTCCNTTTTCGAAAGCTCNNGTGGGTACAATCTTCGAAGCAACCACATCCCATTTACTTACCAGCGCAGTTGGTACAACAATTAGCTGCGCACCACTTAGAGCTGCTTTTCTTGATGATTCTGGGAACTCGATTTCATAGCAAATTAAAACACTAATCTTGAAACCACCGTACTCCACCATGGTGCTACTACTTCCTGGCGTAAAGTATTTTTCTTCAAAGCTGCCTGGTGAATTTAATTGTTTGCGATGATTTGCAATTAAATCGCCTTCATTGTTAATGAAAGCCGCCGAGTTAAACAACTGGTCTTCGTAGACTTCTGAATATCCATAAACGAGTGCTGTATTCAGTTTCTGGCATAGTTTGGACATTGCACTAAATGACGCACCTCGAGCAGGCTCTGCCTTTTCGATTAGTTCGTCACCAACATTGTAGCCAGTCACAAAGAGTTCAGGGCAAACCACCAGATCAAGATCAAAGTGTTTGTCACCACTATATTCGTAGATATAGTGGTCAAGGCGTTCGATTTTTTCTGCGGAAGAAAGGCCCGAACAGGCAGACTGAAATATAGCTATGTGCATAAATCTAAAATCCGGTATGTGCTAAGACGCGGTCCAATCACTGCTTTTGTTCTTGTATTGAAGCGTGACGCTTTTTACTCCGATTCCAGTAAAATTTATCTGATTACACTGTGATACTCAACGTAACATCAAGCCTGGACATTACACATGATCGAAATCGATCTGCACGAAATTATTTCACATCCGCATCGAATGCTGATCGACGGGGAATTGTGTGAAGCAGCGGATTCTGAAACCCTAGATACGATCAATCCTGCGAACGCTGAAGTCATCAAGTGTTTTCCAGATGCTGCTGATGAAGATCTAGATCGTGCCGTCAGAGCAGCACAGTATGCACAACCCGAGTGGTCATCCCTCTCCTTAGATACGCGCCAGCAATACCTAGGGGAAATTTCTAAGATTCTTCGCACACATTCTGCAGAGTTAGGCGCTCTTGACTCACTTGAAAATGGAAACGTGTATTCCCATATGCGTCACGATGCAGAGCGCGGCGCATTTATGCTCGATTACTTCTGTGGTATCGCGACTGAACTGAAGGGAGAGTCGACCCAAGTAGACAACAACCTACACTACACCCGCCTGGAACCGTATGGTGTAGTCGCGAAACTCCTCCCATTCAACCACCCCATCCAAAGTCTNGGAGCAGGAATCGGCTCNCCGTTGCTGACCGGGAACACGATCATTCTTAAGCCCTCTCCGCATACCACGCTGTCAGCACTGCGGTTTGGGGACTTGATAAAGGATGTCATCCCCAAAGGGGTAATTAATGTAGTCAGTGGTCGTAACGAGCGGGTTGCAAAAAACCTGTTAGCACACCCCGGAATACCCCGAATGTCGGTAACCGGGAGTACTGATGTGGGTNGGCTGGCACTCGGGCTAGGAGCAGAACATCTGAAAACAATCACCTTGGAACTCGGTGGGAAGACGCCGATGATTATTTTTGACGACGCGGATTTCGAACTGAGTCTGAACACAGCGCTTCACGGTATGAATTTCAAGTGGCAGGGACATTCCTGTACGTCCACATCCAGGGTACTCGTTCATGAATCTCTGCACGATGATTTCGTTGANCAACTCGCCGATCGGTTTCGTGCGGTGAATGTTGCAATGCCGTTTGATCCNTTGTCGGAAATGGGGCCTATAAGCAATAAAACACAATTCGAAAAAGTCAACGAATACATAGAATCCGGGATAGNTGAAGGCGCTACCCTGGTGTGTGGTGGGAATCGTATTTCAGATGGAAAAATGGCTAATGGTTATTTCATCTCTCCTGCGGTATTTTCAGATGTCACACCTGATATGCGTATTGCCCAGGAGGAGATATACGGCCCGGTTATTACCGTGATCANATGGAGAGAGGATGAGGACGCTGTAAAGATCGCAAACTCTGTTCCCTATGGCCTTGCTGCAGTCATCATGGGCAAAGACCTGGCTCGCGTACATCACACAGCTCATCTCCTGAAATGTGGATATGTGGAGGTAAACGGGCCGGTCTCATTCGCACTGGGATCTCCTTTTGGCGGAGTAAAATCCAGCGGTAGTGGCCGCGAAGGAAGTATTCACGAACTACTAAGCTATACCCAACTCAAGTCCGTCAATGTCAGACTTTAAGATTCTTTCGTACAGTTCATGCCCATATCCAGCCAAGGTTACGATTACATCATTGTAGGAGCAGGATCTGCTGGATGCGCGCTGGCTAACAGGCTTTCTGAAAGACCCGATGTATCAGTGTTACTGCTGGAAGCCGGNCCCAGAGACCACAGCATTTTTCTCAAGATGCCAAGCGCCTTCGCTCACGCCATCAACAGTAGAAAGTACGACTGGAATTTCATGGGTGATCCTGAACCCTATCTGGATCATCGACAATTGCATTGTCCACGGGGTCGGGTACTGGGTGGCTCGTCTTCCATTAATGCGATGTGCTTCGTACGTGGCAACCCTTTAGATTTCGATTTATGGGCGAAGTCCACCGGCTTTGCTGACTGGGCATATGAGAAGTGTCTGCCCTACTTCAAGAAACTTGAAACATTTAGCGGCGGAGAAAGTCAGTTCAGGGGTGGTACTGGACCAGTTTCAGTAATGGTGCCGGAGTTCTCTAATCCTTTGTGTGGGGTGTTTGCTGATGCCGTCAGGGAAGCAGGCTATCGCTGGAATCCCGATGTCAATGGCGAACGTCAGAACGGATTCGGACCCATGGATCAGACGATCCGAAATGGCCGACGCGAGAGCGCCGCAACCGCTTACCTCGAGCCAGCCAGGCATCGGAAAAACCTACATGTCGAGTGCAACAGCACTGTTTCNCGCATTCTGTTAGATGGTAATCNGGTTAACNGTGTGGAGATCATCTCGGGGGGTAGAAACAGATTAATCCGNTGTCGACAGGAGATCATCCTGAGTGCGGGAGCGATCGAATCTCCGAAACTGTTAATGCTGTCTGGGATTGGTCCCGCCGAACATCTGCGCGAGCACGGCATTGGCCTGATCCAGCACCTGCCCGGCGTCGGACGAAATCTGCAGGATCACGTCAACGTCAATATCCAGTACGGATGTACCCAGCCCATTACCCATACCCCTCTGCTCAAGCCCTATCGCAAGGCGCTGGTTGGCCTACAGTGGCTCCTGGCCAATAATGGTCCTGGTGCAACGAACCATTTCGAGATTGCGGGATACATAAAATCCCGGGCAGGAATAGANCGTCCAGATCTACAACTCCTATTCATTCCTTTGCTAGTGGATGAAAGCGGACAGGCTTCGCAACAGTCCCACGGATTCCAGGTTACTGCGTCTCTGCTTCGCTCTAATAGTCGCGGCAAGATAGAACTCAAAAGCTCACGACCTTCCGATCCCCCTTCTATAGTTTTCAACTATCTGGAATCAGCACTGGACTACGAGGAATTACGTTGTGGAATTGAAAAGACTCGTGAAATTTTCCNCACCGACGCATTCACTCCTTATGTCGGCAANGAGATTACCCCGNGCGTATCGGTGTCAAAAAGTCACCAACTCGATCTATTTATCCGGCAGTCCCTGCGATCCACCAAGCATCCCTGCGGCACCTGCAGGATGGGGCAGGATGACGGCTCTGTTGTCGATAATCAGGGTCGGGTACACGGAGTCAACGCGCTGCGGGTNGTCGATGCCTCAATCATGCCNGATATCACCAGTGGCAATACCAACGCTCCGACCATCATGATTGCGGAGAAAATTGCAGACCATCTGCTGGGTAACACACCCCTCCCACCCGACCCCGGAGTGCCAAATAATGCCCGGCAATAGTGACTATGACGTGATTGTCATCGGGGCCGGGCACAACGGCCTGACCTGTGCCGGCTACCTGGCTANAGCCGGACTGAAGACACTGGTGCTNGAACAGCGAAACCAGGTGGGAGGATTGAGTACAGAGTATGAGTTCCTGCCGGGCTATANGGCATCGATGCCAAATTCTCCTGGATCCCTTGAGCCCAAGGTAGTTGCAGATCTGAACCTCTCAAAATTTGGTTTGCGATTTATTCCGCCGGATCCATCTCTGGTCGTACCGTTTCCCGATGGCAGAGCGATGGTCGCGTGGCGTGACCCAGAAAAGACCGCGCGTGAGATACGGAAGTTTTCCGATCACGACGTCAACGCATACGGAGAGTTTTTCGAATACCTCAATTCGTTCGCGAGAAAGATAGGCGTATCCCTTTTCAAACCCCCGCCAACTCTCGCTGAGGTGGCCGGGCAACTACAGTCTCCTGAAGATGAACAGGCATTTTCGAGTATCGTTCTGGGTAGCCTCAAGGATCTACTCGATGGATGGCTCGAATCCGAACAGCTCAAATCCGTGATTGCGGCGATCAGCGCGACNTCAAACCTTGCGGGTCCATATACGCCAGGGACTGCTTACCTACTGCTCATGCGACCTCTGTCNCTGGCTTCCTCCGGTATCGATACTCTCCATGATCCCCGCAAGCAGTATCTGAGGGGGTCCACCGGATTACCGGTGGGGGGTATGGGAGCGGTCACCAAGGCAATGCGAAAATGCATTGAAGCGCACGGCGGTGAGGTGCGGGTTGGAGCTCGCGTNGTACGAATCGCGGAAAACTTCCAGGGTGCTCAGGGAATCGAACTGGAAAACGGGGAATTTATCCGTGCTGGCTGTATCGCCTCAAACTTACACCCGAGAACCACCCTCTCGGAACTGCTTCAAGATGGNNCTGGGGAACCCGAATTCCAACTGGAGGTGGNCAGACTTCCCCAACGGGGTTCCGCGTTCAANCTAGCATTAGCCCTGGATGGCGTGCCGTCGTTTTCCGCTGCTCCCCCAGGACTCGAACGTGAGTATGCCAGTTGCCAGTTCAGGTTGGCCCCGAGCCTCGACTACATGGAGCGGGCTTATGACGACGCAAAGTATGGACGTGCATCGGAGTCCCCCATCATCCTAGGACTAATACCTTCGTTGACCAGTCCCGAGATGGCGCCCGAAGGAAAACACATCATGAGCTGCAATATTTGGCATGCCCCAGTAGAACTCGCCGAGGGTAGCTGGGAAACTGAGCGTGATCGCATGGCTTTGCGATGCATTGACATCATCAGCAGTTACATGCCTGATTTAAAAGACCGTCTGATAGATTACAAGGCATTGAGCCCGCTCGACCTGGAAAACGAGTTTGGCCTGCGGGATGCCAATATCATGCACTTGGATATGATGCCGTCGAAAATGTTCGGCCTGCGCCCGTTGGCCCACTGCGCGGACTACAGAACCCCAATCCAGGGGCTATATCTTTGCGGCTCTGGAACATGGCCGGGCGGTACCGTAAGCGGTGTTCCCGGACACAATGCCGCACAGGAAATCATCCGAGATTTTTCCGAGAATACGAAATGACAAACACNGATATTGTATCGTTCCTCAACGGCCAATGGCCTCCTTCTGTAGAAACTCTCAACGGCCAAGCGATCAGTTTTTGCCAAGACACCTCCAGTCTGGTTATGCATTTCGATACCGACGAACGCTTCTGTCACTCTGGGGATATCGTTCAGGGTGGCTATATATCAGGGATGCTCGATGCGGCTATGGCCTACGCCGCTATAGGCTTACCTGATCTNTGCACTGGGGTAGCGACTCTGGAAATGAAAGTGAGTTTCATGCAGGTTGGCCGAAACGGGAGGTTTACGGGCTCGGGTCGAGTTATTCACTCCGGGAGAAACATCGCCTACCTTGATGGAGAACTCCATCAAGAAGACCGACTGGTTGCCGCAGCAACCTCCACTGTCAAGCTTCTGCGATCTGCCTGACGCGGGATAACATCAAGTGTGCTGGCGGTTTCCCATCCCTGGGGTCGGGCGTAATCTNAAAGGTATTCAACTGCATAGCGAGCAGCCCAAAATAACCAATCACCGACACCAACTCCACCACCTGTTCNAGCCCGANGAGTTCTCGNGTTTCAAAATACACNGNATCGGATACCTGTTTTTCCTCCAGCAACTCCTGGCAGAAACGAATGACGAGCTGATATTCNGAGGCAACTGAGTCTGGCATTTTCTGTTCCAGTATNCCTTCGATACATTCTATGGGCACGTCCACATTTATNGCGATAGGCACGTGGGCATCCCATTCCACCGCATTCACCCAAAACCGTGCGGCGACAAGGATAGCCGTCTCCCGATACCGNGGATCCAGTTTAGTATTGAATCGAAGGACCGCCCCGAGCGCTTGGGTCGCGTCTGCGATTTCTGGTGCGTGAATTAGCGCATAGAATGGACCGCCGAACTTCCCCCGTGGTCCTGAAACAATTCCTTCGTAGATGCTTTCCTGGGCTACATCCAACNTACCCAGATCAAATNCTGGTAGTCTCGACACGATATCAGTCTTCCCTCAACGGTTGAGTACGACTCTGATCAAACGGTAATCAGCTGCATGCATTTTTCAAAGAACAAGCTATCGGGCCTCGCCAACGTCTCCAGCTCATCGAAGTGATCGTCTTTCCGGACGTCAAAGCGTTCCATGATTCGCTCATCAGTTCGATACTGGTTCGAGTAGTCATCTGACTGACGCAGAAACTCGGCAGTCTCCCCACCGCCCACAGCCACCAGTTGAGGCGCATTCGTGACCGGGGGGATATTGCACGGACTCTCCGCCCGGGCCTCCGCAATATCCATCTGAGGTCCTTCGTTGATCGAAGTGTGCACCAGCGGTTCAAGTTCATATAACCCTGAGATGGGTATAC
Source organism: Proteobacteria bacterium TMED61 (assembly GCA_002171735.1). Lineage (GTDB taxonomy): Bacteria > Pseudomonadota > Gammaproteobacteria > Arenicellales > UBA868 > UBA868. The sequence goes on from NHDO01000011.1 coordinate 9,679, forward strand.
CGCCCCTGACCAGATCAGCAGGCAGGCTTGCATCCACAGATGGCCAATCCGTGGCCATCATCCTCGCAGTCAGGTGGCCCCCTGCAGAATGACCCGATATGAAAAGCTTGTCCCTAGCGAACCCAAGATCCGGCGCATTCTGCCAGACCCATGAAACCGCTTTCTGTATCTGGGGCGGAATCTGCGGCATCCGCACTGAAGGAGTCAGATTGTAATTTATGACTGCTACCGAAACGCCATGCTCGACAAAGGNCTCAGTGACAAAGCTGTACATNNTCTTGTCACCCCTTTGCCAATATCCGCCGTGGATAAAGATCAGTGCAGGGCCATCGGGTTCGCTCCCTGAAAACCAGTCCAGTTTTTCCCGAACGCCTGCACCATAGGCAAGATCCACCTTTGCTCCGGGTGAATTCCGTTGTGTTGCGCTACGCTCCAGCCACCTTTCTACCAGATCCTCAAAATCTGAACCTCGCCGAGCTCGGAGGTTGTACTCCGCCTCCAACAAAGCGGCGTCCATTCCCTTATACGGTGTGGTCATGATTGGCCTGTAGTCCTCATCAATTCAATTCGTTCGAATATATCTTTAAAACCGAATTTAGGGAAAGGAGATCGGCCTCCTACAGGATGCGGCCAGAGTGTGATCGACGGCTTTTACTTTCAATCGAAAAGCAAACTCCTCATTTCAGTTGGGCAAGGGTGTACCCTGGCTAAGCAGGGGTATGGTCGATAGGATGCACTAAGAGAGGATATCGACCAGTTCCAGTTGGATTTGTTGATTTCCTTTCGACCAGATAATTTCATCGCCGATCACCCGACCACTTAGCTGTTTTCCAATCGGCGTCGCCCAACTGATCCTACCCTGATCTATATCTGTTTCGTCTTCACCGACCAGGGTAAAACGGTACGACTGACCTGTTTCGTCCTCGAGCACGGCGGTGACGCCAAATTGGACCTTGTCGGGTGATGCGGGCGGTGTCACAGGCAGCGCTCGGCGTACTCGCTCTAACAGATAACGCAAATCGCCTTGCGCCCTGGCAACCTGAGCTTTTTTATCCAGCGTATCTGTTTTCAGCAGGGCAGCAATACTATTTTCCAGAGCCTGAATTCTGTTTTTCAGGTGCGAAAGACCCTCAGACGTGATGTAGTTCGGTAGATCACTGTGTTGTCGTTGGTATAGCGGTTCGACAACCTCATCACCATCAGCTTCTCTGACAAAGGCTCTGCTCATAGGTAATTTTCNGGTATCAGCCCGATACTCTTAGCCGATAAGAATATTGCTTTTATACGGGTTAAGCCTAAGGCTCAATCACAATCACACCATTATCGAAGTTCGTCAACTGCTCAACGCCNTCTTCATGCACGATAAACATATCAGCATGTTTAAAACCGCCGACACCCTCAATTGAAATCATGGGTTCAATGGACAACACCATACCGGGCTCAAGAATCGCATCGTTGTAGGGTCGGATCTCTCCAATCTCATCCCGGCCATACCAGTAGTGCATGATGCCAAANGAATGGCCTGTACCGAATGTTCTGGCGTGTTCNAGTCCATACTTTCGATATATTGGTGTAATAAATTCATCGTCGATATCGCCTAACCGTATTCCTGGTTTCAGCGCCGAAATGCCAGAGTGATGNACTTCTACTTCAATTTCGAAATATCTTTTNATTTCGTCGGACATNGGNCCCATCACCAGCGAGCGTTCCAAAAGNTGGTAGTAGCCNACGATCATTGGAAAAACATTGAGGCTTAGAATGTCGCCTGCCTCAACCTTGCGGTTGGTGTTCAGTGCATGGGCCACAGTAGTGTTGACGGAGCCGGACTGAAACCAGGCAAAAGTGCCATCGCATTCTTCNTCGGGGAAGCGNTTGCAGATTTCTTTTTCCATGGCATTTATCATCACGCGCTGCATCTCAACCTCGCTGACACCAACACCGAGAGCATCAACACACGCTTGGGCGCCGANATCGCAGATCTGGCCGCCGTGGCGCATGATGTCNAGTTCTTCAGCNGATTTGATTTTCTGGGAATACATTAGATCGTAGGCGACAGGTGTCAGGCTGAACTCCGTCAACCCCGATTGCAGTTTGCTGTGAAATTCGAATGAAGCAAACGTTTCTTCGAATCCGATGACGCCGCTGCCGATGCCACGCTCCGANAATACGTCGCCGATAATTTTCACAATACCGTCAACCGGTGATTGTGTGTCCCAGTAAATCCGGACATCGTCGAGTATCGACATGCGATGAGGGCGGTCAAACTCAATTCTTGGAGCAATAACCGCCGGTTCGCCTTCGCGCGGNATCACGACACCCTGGTAGCGCCCCCATGGCACCATCCAGAANCCACTGTAATAGAGAGTGTTATGGACAGANTTAATAACGATGGCATCGATGTTCTTCTCAGCCATAACCCTTCTGGCATTTTCGAGACGTCTCGCCATCTCTTCGTTTGAAAATAANCCCATTAGGNTTCTCCAATTTGTNGTCNAGTTTNGTTAACAATAACAATTAACAAAAGAAGTGGTGGTNGGTCGGCCTTCTTGCTGTACCTAATATGTATCTAACTCCAGGTCACTTCACTACTACTTGGCTACAGCAGGCGCAGGGCTGAGATGCATTGAACCGCTAAATTTACTCAAGTAAAAAGNGTTTGGCTAGGAACGACAGTCCCCTCATAATTCATTGTTCGAAGGTTTGGGCCCTTTTGGACCCACCCTCTCTCCATACCGACTCGCAGTANGTGGCGTCCATTGGGAGTCATCTGAACCTAAAAGAGGAAAACTAATGATCTGGAAAGTTTATTTGTCGGGCGAGATTCANTCGGATTGGCGTCAGCAACTGATCGATGGCGCATTAGCCAGTGATCTTCCCGTAACGTTTACCTCAGCGGTCACTGACCACGAGTCCAGCGATGCGGCGGGGGATTTGCTCGGTGCGGAACAAGATGCCTTCTGGCGAGACCACAAGTCGTCAAAAGTTAACACGATACGAACGAGAACCCATCTGGAAAATTGCGATATCGCAATCATCCGCTTTGGAGAGAAGTTTAAACAATGGAATGCTGCTTTTGATGCGGGATTTTGTGCTGCAAAGGGCAAGCCCTATATAACGCTTCACGACGAAGACATTGTCCATGCACTCAAAGAAGTCGATGGCGCAGCGATGGCATGGGCGAAAACGCCGGACCAAGTCGTTCAACTACTGACATATATCACGCAAGATTAAAAACGCATAAGGTCGGTTATCCAAGAAATCGATAGAAGGCAGCCAGGGCAGCGATACAAATCAATGCCGATATGAGGGGAGTTAACAACCAGCCTAAACCGATCTCTCCGAGTACCCCCCACCTGATTCCATGCCGGCCGCGAATGAGTCCAATGCCCAGAATCGCTCCGATTACTGCCTGCGAACTCGATACGGGTACGAGGGGCATCTGCGGAAGACCGACACCATTCAACCAGGCTGAAAGTCCTTTTGACGCAAACAGAAACAACACGATGGAGTGCGCCATGATCACCACCCATCCTGCCACGGGCGACAGGTTGTAAAGATCTCTGCCTACCGTGAACATCACTCGGCGAGAGTAAGTAAAAACACCTATGCTGATCGCTATGCCGCCCAATAAGAAAAGCTGCTGAAGTGAAGTCAGCGAAAATAAGCCATAGAAATCAACCGCATCAAATTGAACCACTTCGACAAAGGGTCCCATCACGTTTGCAATATTGTTGGCACCAAGGCTATACGCGCCAAAAACCCCGGCAACAATCAACGCATAACGCGTCAAGGCATCCTGCCTAAAAAGATGCATCCGTGAGATACGCAAGGCAAGGCCTGTTAATGGCAGGAGAATTGCAGCGATGACTGCAGCAAGAATCGGGCAGAGCGCCCAAGTCATCACAATCTTTGTTATCACCTGGGTATCGGTCGCAATCCCGTTCCAGGTATTCCAGCCGATCAAGGCGCCAACGACAGCTTGACTCGTAGATACCGGCACCCCGCGCCAGGTCATCAAAAACACAGTCAGTCCTGCGCAGGCGCTTGCGATACCTGCATCCGACAGAGCATCGATTGATGCCAGTTTGTTAAGGGTTTCCGTAGGACCGGCGCCGCTGATTACGGCGCCAAGAACGACTCCGATACTACAAAGCGTCGCGGCAACACCAAACCGGAGCATACGGGTGCCCACGGCGGTGCCAAATACGTTAGCAGAGTCATTTGCCCCCAGCGCCCACCCAAGGAACAGCCCTCCACCGAGGAAAATCAGAAAGGAAATTTCCACCTGGAATAGTTAAATCCGTCTCTTTATCGCACTAATGGCTAACTGATCTGCAACATCCTCAGCCTGATTGGCAACATCATCGAGTTTCTCAACGAAGTAACGAAGCTGTACTTTATGAGCAAGTTCGAGATCACTTTCGAAAATCCGCCGTTGCAAAGGCGTGCTTACCTCGTCCGCTTGCGTCTCAAGCTCTGCAACATGCTTCGCTCCGGCCCGAACCGCATGATGGTCGGTGAAAAAAGAACGGGTCGTGTCAATCACCGCTTCTGCGCAGATGACCGCTAGACGGGTTAACTCTCTGTAATCTTGGTGAAAGGTCGTCGGAATCTCCGGGTTTTGGATAGAGAGCCGAAATAGATTTGCTTTGTAGAGATTGGTGAGCTTGTCAATATTTTCTACTAAGCTCAAGACATCACTTCGCAGGTCCGGTATTAGCGTTCTTGTATAGAGTTCAGTCTCAATGTCTCGCCGCAAATCATCTCCTTGGCGCTCGAGCTCCCTGATTTCATCGGCCAGGGTCTGAAACTCCGTCGAGGCTCCCTCCGACAGGTAAGCATCGAAGGCTTTGGAAAATATCTGTCCGGACTCCACCACAGTTGATAAAAACTCTCAACCTGTGCTTCGACCGTTTTGCTGGTTCGGAGCAGACTACCGCCCCGCTTAAATCTCTGGATAAAACTAAACTCTTTCATGCGACCGACCTCTCAACAGTCGTCGTTGAGGATACCTCAGAATTAGGTCCAACCGACTTGTTTTCATGGGCGACCTCCTTGAGGAATTTACTAAGCTGGCCGACCTCATTATCAGAAAGCCTCAATCCTTCTTTTGTTCGCCGCCAGAGGACATCTTCAACTGACATCGCCCACTCATACTTCATCAGATACCTAACCTCATTCTCATACAGATGCCCGCCAAAAAATCGCCCTAAATCTTTATAACTTTTAGCTCCGCGCAGAATCTGGTGCGCTAACGAACCATACAGTCGCATTAAGCGATGGGCGTAGGAATCAGAAAGAAACGGATATTCTTCCTGTAGCCGTGTGACCTCATTTTTAAACTCCAGACATGCAAAGGAGCCGCCTGGTAGCGGGGCCGATCCGGTCCATGAGGGTCCAAGTGCCCCCAAGCAGTGACTGATCTCCGCCATGACTTCCTCAGCAAGCTTTCGATAGGTTGTAATCTTTCCGCCTAATACACTAATGAGGGGCGCACCGGTCTCATTAAACTCAGAGACAACCCGATAGTCCCGGGTTATCGATTTAGCATCTGAGGTTCCGTCATCAAACAACGGCCTCACCGCAGAATAGGACCAAACAATATCCTCAAGACTTATCGATGTTTTGAAATATTGATTGACTGATACGCACAAATACTCCGCTTCGTTCTTCTCGATAGCGATCTTTTCAAGACTTTCCTGATGCTCCTCATCGGTGGTGCCGATCAACGAAAAGTCACCCTCATACGGGATGACAAAGACGATACGCCCATCCGAATTTTGCAAGAGATAACAGCGATCATGTGCATAGAGCTTTGGCACCACGATATGGCTGCCTCGAATCAGGCGCATATCGCGATGGACTGCCCCTTCAATCGCGGAATCCGTTAACTGCGAAACCCAGGGGCCTGCCGCATTTACAAGAATTCGGGCCCGAAACTCATGCGTCGCTGAGTGACGATCCCGGGTATTAATTACCCACAGCCCGCTCTCTCTTCGTGCTGAAACAACCTCGTGGTGGACCATGACCTTTGCGCCCCGATCTGCCGCATCTCGAGCATTCATAAGAACCAGGCGGGCATCATCGACCCAGCAGTCCGAATACTCAAATCCGATTTTGAACTCCGATCGTAACGGTTGGCCAACCTCATCTGATGCGAAAGAAATCTTGCGGGACTTAGATAACTTTTTCCGACCGCCCAGATGATCGTAGATAAATAGCCCAAGTCTCAAAAGCGCACTCGGACGCAAACCCCGATGATGAGGCAATACGAAGCGCAAGGGGTAGATGATGTGTGGCGCAATACTCCAAAGCACCTCGCGCTCGATTAATGAATTACGCACTAAATTGAATGCATAGTGCTCAAGATAGCGCAAGCCGCCATGTACCAACTTGGTCGAGCCAGAGGACGTCTTGGCCCCGAGATCATCTTTCTCTGCAAGACAAACGGAAAGACCCCTTCCCGCAGCATCTCGCGCGATCCCACAGCCATTGATTCCACCCCCGACCACAAAAACATCAAACATCATGTTAGACAAGTTCCGATAGGTGCTCTTTAAGCGTCATTCAAACTGTTGAGCACAGGGGTTAACGAAGCTGCTTGTCCGTTCATTACAAAGCGGCCAAAATCGTCTGGGTTATCTCATTCGTGCTCTGCGCCCCTGACACGCAGCCGACGCCACTGACGGTAGTCGCCTCTACCGCCGCCATCACCTGTTTGGCAGCCTCTGTTTCGCCCAGGTGTTCGAGCATCATGGCCAGCGACCAGATCGCTGCTATTGGATTGGCCATCCCCTGATCAGCGATATCCGGCGCCGAGCCATGTACCGGCTCGAACATAGATGGCGCGTTGCCAGTGGGATTAATATTGGCCGATGCTGCAAAGCCAAGCCCGCCTTGAATCGCGGCGCCCAAATCGGTCAGGATGTCACCAAAAAGGTTGGAGGCGACAATTACATCCAGGGTCTCAGGTGCCATAACCATACGCGCGCAGATTGCATCCACATGATAAGGCGTCACATTTACTTCGGGATATTCAGCAGCCAACTCCTGCGTCACTTCATCCCAAAAAACCATCGAATATTGCTGTGCATTTGATTTCGTCACCGAGGCCAGCCGGCCAGAGCGTTGACACGCCTGTTCAAAGCCAAACCGTAAAATGCGCTCAACACCCGTGCGCGTAAAGACAGCCGTTTCAACAGCCACCTCATCTGAAGTACCGCGATGCACACGCCCACCTGCTCCCGAATATTCGCCTTCAGTATTTTCACGAATACACAGAATATCGAAATCCGATGTGCGCAACGGGCCTTCGACTCCCGGCAGCAAACGGTGGGGTCGGATGTTGGCATATTGAACAAAGGCCTTACGGATTGGTAGCAGCAAACCGTGCAACGACACCGCATCAGGCACTTTTGCCGGCCAGCCCACAGCGCCCAGGAAGATTGCATCGAAACCACGCAAAATCTCAATACCATCGTCCGGCATCATGCAACCGGTCTCAAGGTAATAGTCGCAAGACCACGGCATCATGGTGACTTCAAAACGACTGCCCGGAAGCACAGCAGCTGCCACGGCCAAAGCCGATTCGGTTACGGCTACACCGATACCGTCACCGGGGATAACTGCAATTTTATGAACTGTCATGATGCACGCAAATATCGATCAAATCGGGATTAAAGGAGAAAGACAAAGTTGCCCTAGCTTGTTCAGGCCCGCTCGAAACCGCGGAATATTTCCCAATCCGTCACCCGTCGATCGTATTCGAGTTGTTCATAACGCGCCGCGTGCACGTAGTGATCGACAACATCATCGCCAAAGGCGCGGCGAAGCAGTGCCGACTCATCCAATGCCCGGGTTGCGTCCCGCAGGGTGGCGGGAATATAGCGGCCCTGACCGCCGTACGCATCGCCGACAAATTCACTTTCAAGAGTTGCTTTGTTTTCGATACCGTCCAGCCCAGCAGCGATTTGTGACGCTAGAGCGAGGTAAGGATTAAGGTCCGCCCCACCGACCCGGCATTCGATCCGCACGTTTGATTTGTCGGCGGCGCACACGCGGTAACCAGCGGTGCGGTTATCAAGACTCCAGACCGCTTTGGTGGGCGCGAAGGTGCCCGCCTGAAATCGCTTGTAGGAGTTAATGTTGGGCGCCAGAAAATAGGTAATCTCATCGGCATGCCCAAGCAGCCCGGCAAGATACTGGCGCATGGCTTCCGACATACCATGCGCTGAGTCGGGGTCGTGGAATACGGGCCCACCATCGAGACTTCTGAGCGATTGATGTATATGGCTCGAAT
>NHDO01000012.1 GCA_002171735.1 Proteobacteria bacterium TMED61
CGGTTTCCCCACGAGTTGTCGGGCGGACAGGCAAGAAGGGTCGGCGTGGCGCGGGCCCTGACGCTGTCACCGAAGCTCATTATTGCCGATGAGCCCACCGCTGGACTCGATGTGTCGGTGCAGGGAGAGATTCTCAACCTGATGCGGGACTTGCAGAAGCAGCTCGGGATCAGTTATTTGATTGTGACCCATAACCTTCCGGTGGTGCGCCACATCAGTGACCGGATTGCGGTGATGTATCTGGGTCGGCTCTTGGAACAGGGCGATACCCGGTCGATTTTCAAAAGTCCGGCCCATCCCTATACCCGGGTTCTACTGGACGCGGTTCCCCAGCCCGACCCAGCCAAACGCAGAGAATTGGCTTCGATAGAAGGTGAAGTGCCAAGCTTACGTGATCGTCCTGCCGGTTGTGAATTTCATCCCCGCTGCGCCTTCAGGCAGGAGCGCTGTCTTTCGGAGCCCCCGGAGTCACACTCTCTTGCTGACGGACGTACTGTGCGGTGCCATTTTCCTCTGGAAGTGGGGTAGGTAAGATTTATCGATCACCTTCGAGAATGTGGTCTTAACTGAGGATCCAGTTATGCTTTTGAAAAACGCCAATATCTACGATGTCCGGGCAGGTGCCTTCAAGTTGGGCTACCTCTTTATCGAAAACGGCCGCATCGCTGATATGGGGTTTGATGGGTCACCACAAAGTGCCGCCGTTGATATGGAATCATCGTATCTGGTGCCCGGGTTTATTGATTGCCACGTACATCTTTGCGTCGATACCTATAACCCCGATGCCTCCCGTCTTTGGGCTGGCGCCAAACCAGGCGCGATAGCACTATCGGCGGCTCGGGCCGCCTATCGGACGTTGCTTTGTGGCGTGACCTCTATTCGCGAGGTCGGTGGCTGGGATTATCACGAGATCGCTGTGCGCGATGCGGTCAACGTAGGCACGATTGCGGGCCCGAGGATCTTCTGCTCGGGCAAGATTATTTCCATGACTTCTTCTTCCACACCCTACTGGACCGGTATGTATGAAGAAGCCGATGGTCCTGACGAAGTTCGCAAGGCCGCCCGCAAGCAACTCGCAAATGGGGCAGACCTCATCAAGATCCTGGCATCTGGGGCGATGACCTCATCACAAAACGAGCGTGCAGATGTAATTCAACTGCGCCCGGATGAAATTAAAGCTGCGGTGGAGATTGCCCGCGACAATTTCACGCACGTCGCTTCGCACGCCCATGCGTGTGAAGCCATCATCAATTCGGTTGAATGTGGGTGCGCCAGCGTTGAGCACGGCTCTTTTGGCGACGAGACAGCCTACAAAATGATGGCAAAGGCCGGGACGTATCTGGTGCCCACCTTATGTGTACACCCCGGGCTTCTTGACGATGAAGAGTTTGCCAACCAGACGCCAGCTCACATCCGGGAGCGTTATGCATCTTTGNGCGTAATGCGCACTGAGAATATGAGACTTGCGCACAGTCTTGGTGTCGCAATTGCCATGGGTACCGATGTCGGCACACCGGGCAATCACGCNGGCAACAATCTTCTGGAGCTCAGTCTGATGGTCAACAATGTGGGCCTGTCGCCCGAGGAATGCCTGCTTGCCACGACTCTTCACGGGGCGGATCTGTTGGGCCGGGCCGATGATTTTGGCAGCCTGGAAGTCGGCAAACGGGCCGATCTTGTCGCCATGCGGGCCAATCCGCTTGNGGGGATAGAGGCTGTGGATGCGCTGGACTTCGTGATGAAAGAGGGCNTTGCGTANCGGGACGATGACCGNCGCCTGGGTGAGGAGTGCCCGGATTNTTGGGCNCCGGGNCGGGCCGGCGGGTTTTACTGANNCGCCGCCTTNTCGCGCGTCCACTTCTTGAGAATTTCGTGGGGATCGCCTTCGTCNCCCACGTTGCCTTCNTGNCCNGGNCGCNTTGCGGTAAGTTCAATCACGTAGCCGTTGGGATCNCGAAAGTAGATNGAGTCGATNAAGCCGTGATCTGAAATACCCCGNGACTCAATGCCCGCNTCGCGGCCCCGNTCCAACATCGGTTCGAGCCGNTGATGATCGACCTCAAGGGCAATGTGNAGATCNAAATCGCGNTGCGCNTTGAAATCNAANGGNGTGTNGGGGTCATCAAANAANGCAAGAAACGANCCATCNTCCATCNNNAAGAAGGTNTGCAGCACNNGGGNNNCGCGNCCGGTCTTGGTGGNGCTGATNTCNAGNGCNCCNGCAAAAGGNAGACCCAGGAAATCCTCGTAGAACGCCCGCGTCTCTTCCGAGTCGCGACAGCGGTAGGCGTTGTGGTGCAGTCCCTTGATCATGGATATCTTGGCCTTCGCAAAATTGCTCAGTCCATTAACTTATCTGCCCTGACGCGCTGGGTTTGCGCTTCAAGGTGCCGGTCCGTGACTTTACCGTAAAGCTCCCGGGTGCGTTCGATACTGCCAATCATCCCGGGTTTTTCTGCAAAGGACATGATCAAAAGCAGTCGGTCGGACAGGCCGGTATTTTTTGTGACCCGGTGTAGGGAAAACCGTCCGAGAAAGAGTTGAAGATCGCCGGGGGTGAGGTTGAGACGGGTTACCTGTTGTGCCTCCCCACAAAGCACCGCCCGGACGTCTTTGTAGCATTCGTCGTTTGCGTTTCGAAGGTTAGGGACGTATTCAAAATGCCCGCCGCTGACAGCACTTTTTAGCAGCATGGTAATCGTGAATTCGTTGGTGTCGAAATGCTAATTGAACTGACTTCCTGGTGTGAACACATTGACGATCATGTTCGATATCGGATCGTCATAGATGTAGAGCCGGTCTTTGCCGAGGCAATCCTGAATAAAAGTCATCAACGCCCGCCAGTTATAGAGCACTCGGGTTGCACTGTAATCACATAACAATCGCTCGTGATGAAGCCGTTAGTGCGATCGAGAAAAATGCGTTTTGGGTGATCCTGGGCAAGGGACGGATCATCATCCGAGAAATACACGTTGGTCTTTGTGTTGGCAGAAAAGTAGGCGAACTTCCTGCGTTCCTCTGCCTCAGCAAGCAGCCGGGAGAGCCCAAACGGACTCAGGAAATCGGGAATCACAGCACAGCCGTCGCGCTTGAGTTGAGCACGCGTTAGCGTGAGGCTTTTCTGGTGCTGTGGGTTTTCAGTGCTATCGACCGGGTAGCGCGAGATGTTGACGAGCGACGCGGGATTGATTGGGTGTTCCGGCATAGCAACCTCCTGGCATGGTGACTGCCGCGCAAGCACGGATTATTTTCAACGGAGGTTTCTGCCCTGCGTACTGCCGGGGCGACACCTTTAGTTGGATTTACGCAAGTCCATTACCGGACATGAGTCCCCGTCACCAGCAACTGTCGGTATCAGCGCCGGTTGCACCCTGAACCCCAAGATGGGTAAGAGTGAGGGTTGTACAGTCACTGTCGTTAGTGGCTTGGGCACCCTGGGGCGTCGCAGTTAGGGTAAAGGCGCCCGCCGCAAGAGCGCTGCCGGCCGCGGCGATCACATAGTAGCCTTCCGGAGAGGCCTGGCTGACGCCGCCGGTGCCGACCACTGCACAGCTCGTGTTGTTATAGGCTGAAAACTGTGTATAGCAGCGCTCCAGTGCCTGCGCCACCTGCAGCAGGGTACTCTGGCCATCAGCACGACGGCTGCGGGTGACATAGTCCGAGTATTGCGGTACGGCGATCGCTGCGAGAATGCCGATGATGGCAACCACAATCATCAGTTCGATCAGGGTGAACCCTCTTTGCGTGTTTCTCATGCTGGTATCCAGGTGGTGTATCCGATCAGTTTAAGCGATCCGTGGGGATTAATCGGGGAAGAGTTGCTCCCAGGAAAGCCGTCCAGTAACGGTGGCTTCGTTGGTGATCAGGAGCGTCTCTTCCATCTCGGCACCCTCATCCGTAGCGGTACCAGGGGTAAAGCGTCGGTTGCCGATGATCGATGGGCCTGCCGGCATCCCTTTTTCTTCTTCCAGTTTCTTGCCGGCGTAGGAGATGTTTTCTTCACCGCTTGCTCCGGACCGGCCGCTCACGCTGGCGGTATCACCACTAACGGTGACAGCGCCGTCTTCATTGAAATCGAACACCGGGGCATCGGGACTGCCGCCGTTTTCGGTTTTCACCGACATCTCCCAGCCCCCGCCGCCGGAGGCGCAGACGCTGACATCGGGAATGATGCTGTTGAAATAGACAATGCCGCCCCGCACCAGCGCTTCGGATACGACTCTTTCGCCTTTGGCGGGCAGGTCGATATACCAGCCGTACTGGCGGCCGGTCATCTTTTCATACTCCACTTTGAGGTAAGGATCGAGGACACGGGCGCGTTTGCTGGCGTCGTCCAGCAGAAATGTCTGGCGGGCAAGATTGGAGCGGGTGAGGCCGCCGGTGTTGTTGTCCCAGACACCGTAAAAGGACTGGGTATTGCTGCGGGTTTTGTCGCCGTCCGCAAGGAAGCGGCCGGATCCAAACAGCACCATGAGATTTGGGGCGCTGCCGTCGGTCACCGTCGGATGACGGATCACCGTGGGTTTGGTGGTGATGGACTGGCCGGAGCTTCCACTAAAGAGTGACTGTCCGTTGTGCGCGAGGCTCCACTTGGTATCGGTAGTCTTGGAGACATCAAAACTCCAGAGACTGCCCAAAAGGTCTCCTGCATAGATTCGGTCTGCCGTGCCGTTGCGATCAAGATCCACTACTGCCGGGCTGAGGAGTCCGTTCCGGCTGCTGGTTGAGCCTGAACCGGTTGAAATACGAAGGTAATCTGTGCCGTAAGTCCAGGTGCCGTCGACACCCCCGTCGAGGTAAATAATAAAGAGTTGCGCCTGACCCCCTGTGCGGTCGGTGGCGGTGTCTTCCAGGCCATTGCCGGTAATGAGCGCCCAGCGCCCGTTATTCATCAGAGTGATGGTTGGCCGGCTGTAGGTGTAACCGAGGTGAGCGTCATTTGCGTTCGTGAACTCCCACAAAACCGTTTTGGCCGCGTTGCTTTCGCGAAACGTCGATGGGTCTGTGACGTCCAGTGCAAAAAGACCGCGACCGCCACCACCCAGGGTCCCCGCGAGCACTGTCCGCCAGGTCTTGGTTTTGGTATTGGGTCCGGCAAAGAAGACATCGCTGATGGTCGGTGTGCCGTCCACATAGAGGTTGTTGTGGTTGAAGTTGGGATCGCTCAGGCGGTGATAGCCGGCACTGATGCTGGCACTGAAGAGCGCACTGGGCGCATAGGCGATCACCTCCTTGCCGTTGCTGGCAAGAAAGCCGTGCATAAATCCGTCGTTGGCGCCCACATAGACTATCGGTGTTCGACTGCTCTGAGCAGAGGCGAAAACCGAATACTTGTCGGGCCCGGCAGGAAAACCGCCACCGCTGTCGGGCCAGGATTGGCCTGGCTTGCCAACATAGACTGCGCTGGAGTGCCAGATGTCACCAAGTGCGCTGCCGCGGGTCCGAAAGCCAAAGCCTTTGCCTTCGTGGGATCGGTCTCCTCTCAGGTACTCAAGGCGCGCTGTGCCCTTGGAGACACTGCCGCGCGCTCCATCCGGGTCCGTGCGAAGATCATTTTGCTGGCTTGATGTGATCGTGTTCCAGCGAAAAGGCACGCCTACGGCTGTGCTCTTTTGCGAACCCAGGGTTATCATGACGCGGCTCCCAGGTTTTGTGCCATCCAGTTTGGCCGCAGCACCCCATACCTTGCTGCCAAGCGAGCCGTCACTTTTCAGTTGATACGCGATGAGGTCTCCAGACCAGTCCTTGGCATTGAACTTGCTCTGGTAGAGCTGGCTGCCTTCAGTCAGCGAGCCAGTGCTGAAGGAAACCGCGGCTGCAGAACCCGACTGGGCAATACCGCCGGCGACCGCCTCAAGGACAGCGTTAACCGTGGCACTGGTACCGCGGACATTATTCGTCAGTGTACCCTTGGTTGCGTTGGTAACGACTGAAGCCTGACCATCGGGCGCACCCGAGCCGAACACACAGGAGCCGGTAGCGGTATTGCTTCGGTAATCAATGCCGCGGTCTTTGTTATAGGTATTGATCCCGGCCACGATGACGTTGTTGGCCAGCAGGGCAGCGGTGACCTCACTTTTGTCGACGGTCGTACTCCAGGAACAGGCGTCTCCGAACCAGAGAATTATTCGGCCTGCGTCGTCGCGCCAGCCGACGTCATACCCGCTGGCATAGCCTTTGTCCGAACACGTTCCGGCAGATGGCTTGCCATCATGGCTGGCAAGAGGATCAATACACTTTCCATCCGTCGGTTTACCACCGGTAGCGAGCTGATGCAGGGCAAAAAAGTTGGCCTCGGCCCAGTCACCGCCACATCCACCGGGACTGCTGCAGGGACGCCACTGACTCATGCCTCGCGTCACCAGCGACTTGGAATCAGTAAGCGACTGATTGATCTTGAATGCCCTTTGGGCTGCCCGTGTTTTTTCGGCTTCCGTTGGTTCAGCTGTTGTGCATTCCCGGGGATACCAGCTGTGACAACGTCCCCTGGGATTTTCACAGTAGTACCGTCGACACCAGGACCAGGGGCAGGTCGCCCGATGACAGTAATAGATACCCGAGCCGGGGATATGTTCCCGAGGATCTCCCCAGTAGGTGGCAACGGCATATCGGGTATCAATACCCGCAAAGCGCGCATCTCCTCCGGAGATGGCATCCAGGATGGTTGAGGCATTGCGTTTGGTGCTGGTGATCGGCCCACCCATACTGCCGGTGTTGTCCATCAGAAAGACAACGTCAGCGCGGCAGGAACCGGCGTCAGACATCGACTGGGCATAACTCAGCGTCGATGACATGAGTAATGCAAGGGCAACCGCCAGTCGCATTACCGCCCCCCGGAGCCTTGGCAGGCCGAGGTGCATCACAGCGCCAGGACCGGGTTGTCGGCAAAGATTACCCGCTGGCCGCCGGGAAACGTGAGGGCGTCCACCGATTCAACACCTAACAAAGACAAAAGCGTAACACCGATGGCCTGAATCTCGCCGGGATTGGTGCAAATAAATTCCCATCCGGCACTGATCCCTGGCCCGGAGTCTGAGTTGCCGAAGTGTCGGATCACATCGGCTTCACTGACTTCGCAGCCGGCAGCTTCTGGAAGTACGAATGCCCGTGATACGTCCCGTAGCGCGACGGCAAGGGTTTGAAGTCGGGTATTGGCGGCGCTCGTGGTATCGGCTACTGCGGCGGCAGGAATCTCGGCGGTGAGCAGCAGATTCGCCCCGATGCGCGCCGCGCTCACGGTGATACGCCCTGGTGCTCCGGACTGGGCCCAGCCGATGCTGCAGCAGAACAGCAAGGCAGTGACAGAGGTGACTAGTTGCTTCATATACCTCATTCCGGTGACGATAGATGATAAACCACCCCGTCCCAGGGTGTGAAACTGGCCGGGCTTGTCGACTTAGTTGAAGGCGCCGGTAGAGTGGATTATTGGGGTTTCAACTGATCCCAGGACATACGCCCGGTAACAGAAGCATCAATAGCCGCAATCGCGCTCACATCCATCTGGGTACCTTCTTCTCCGGGGTGCTGTGCTGTCTGGGTGCCGGTGGTGTAGCGTTTGTCGCCAATGATGGCGGGGGCCGCCGGCAGTCCCTTGCTCGAAGAGAATTTCTCTCCGGCTGGCGCATATTCCGAACCATCGTACGAAACCGTGTCCCCGGTGATGAGTACGTCACCGTCATCATTGAGATCAAACTGCGGTGAATCCGCATCCGGGTTGGAGCCGTTGCTTGCCTTGACCGACATGAGCCAGCCGCTGCCCCCAAAGGCACAAGGGCGGTCATCCGGAATCTGGGTGTTGAAGTAGACGATACCGGCTCGAACCAGGTAGTCCGACACCACCCGTTCGCCAGCCTCAAGATCAAGATACCAGCCGTATTTAAGGATGCCTCCGTCGGTGCTGTAGTTGACATCGTTCTCGCTGATAAGGCGTACCGAAGCGTCAGTGCCGGGCAGGAGGGACTGCGCCTGAAGATGGGTCCGTAGGCGGTTGCCGGTGCCCCGGTCCCACACGCCGTAAAAGCTCTGGGTATCGGTACTCGCCTTGTCGGTTTCCACCAGATACTGGCCAGTACCAAAAAGCACCATCACATTCGGATCCGGTGCGTCGCTGACGCTCGGATGGCGAGCGATTTGCGGCTTTGTGGTGATCGGCTGGGGATCGCCAGCAGGGTTGATAGCATGAAATAGCGGCTGACCGCCATGTGCAATACCCCATGATGCAGGGCTGGTACTGCTGAGGTCAAAGGCCCAAAGACCTCCGTGCAGGCTGCCGGCGTAGACCCGGTCGGCAACCCCGTCGGCATCAAGGTCAATGACTGCTGGGGTCGACAGCCCGTCCGGGTCGGAAGGAGACCCCGAAGCGGTGGAAATACGCAGGTAGTCGGAGCCATAGGTCCAGTTGCCGTCCAGGCCGCCGTCAAGATAAAGCACGAAGAGTTCTGCGTGACCATTGCCGGTGTTGCCGTAGCCGTTACCGACGATCGCTGCCCATTTGCCGTTGTTCAAAAGCGCGATTGTCGGCTCACTGAAGGTATAGCCAAGGTTGGCGTCAACCGCATCACTGAACTCCCAAAGCACGGTTTGCGCTGCCTTGATCGACGTGTCGGTAAAGTCATCGGGATCCGTGACGTCCAGCGCAAAGAGGCCCCGGCCTCCCGCACGATCGGTACCAAGCAACACGGTGCGCCAGGCGGCGCTGCTTGAGCCAGCGCCTTTAATGAAGGCATCACCGACCACCGGTGATCCATCCACAAAATAGCGGTGACCGTAGTCGGGATCAGTCAGATAGTGATAGCCACTCTCGAGGCCTGTCTCCGCCAGGTGCGCTGGGTAGTAGGCAAGCACCTCGACGCCGGTGCTTGCATCGAAGCCATGCAGTGCGCCATCGTTGCCACCGGCATATACCGTGCCCGGCCGACCGGCCATGGTACTCTTGAAGTCTGAGTAGTGTTTGCCGCCGCCGTAGTCGAAGGCGCCGGTATCTGGCCAGCCCAACTGTGGATTGCCTACAAAGACCGGTTTTGAATGCACAATGTCGCCCAGAATACTGTCGGCGTTTCGGGCCCTGAAGTCATAGAGCGAAGCGGAGGATTCCTGATTTCGGCTGCCAAGGAGATAGGCAAGCCGGGCAGCTGCCTGATCGGTGGCCGGCGCTTCACTGGTTCCGTCAGGGTCTGTTTGGTAATCGGCCACAAGATTAGCCACATCGAGTGTGTTCTTCATCAGCACGCCGCTGGCGAGGATGGGGTTCCAGCTGTAGGCCACGCGGCTTGCGCTCGTCGGGTCATCGAAGAAAGTATCGACGAAGGTTTCCTTGGCAGTCCATTTGGCGAAGGTTGAAACCGACCCGTCCTCGGTAAGATCAAAGGCCAGAAGATCACCGGACCAATCCGAAGAGTTGAACTGGGTCAGAAAAAGCATACTGTCGGCTTCGATAGCGCTCGATGAGAACCCGGCCCCGGCAGCGGCGCCGATCTGGTCGGTGATATTGCGGGCGATATCGGCAAAGGCCTGATTCAGGTCCTCGGTGCTGTCTGCTGTGAAATACAAGCCCCCGCTTTGCTCCGCAGTGTCGCTCAAAAGAGGATGGTCGATGGCAAAGCCCACGGTATAGGTCACGACGTTGTTGCTCGCGCTTTCTCCATCCAGGTTGTCTATGTCGGGCCTGAGGTCAAGCTCATACAGCGCCTGTGCCACATCATCGAGATAGTCACTGCCGGCGGTGCCGTATTCCCGATCGCTTTTGCGGTCGTAGACCTCACAATCACCCCCGGCGCAGTCGCCGTCATAATCACGCAGTCCGCTGTCCGCGCTGATGTTGTTGTCATAGTACGGCTCACCGTCGGTCAACAGCACCACAAAGTTTTTCTGGCACCAGTAACAGATGGGTGAGTGGCCCGAGACACCGGCCGACAGGGCCGGCGTGTCGGGGAAAATGGTGTCGTCATCTTTTGTGATGACGGATCCGCCAGGATGCAGCGTTAGCGTGCCGTCGTATTGTCCATTCACAGTACAAGCGCTTTCCTGGTTGCCCGGATTAATGGTGCCGGCGAAACCGGTGAAGTAGCGGCCGATGTCGTGAAGGGCCTCGGCCAGCGGCGTCCAGTTTGATGCTGTGAGATCATCGATGGCAGCCCTGATGGTGGTTTCGTGGGTGGCAAGATCCGCCACGCCGTGATGGATGCGCGCTCCCAAGCCCCCGTTGAAGCCGGCCACACCCACCCGCACGTTGTTCATGGAATCCAGCAGCTGATTGGCTGCAAGCTGCGCCGCCTCGATTCGGTTGATGGCTGCAGGTTTGCGGGTAGCGCCTGAACCGAAGGGATTACCACCATCGTAAGGACCGAAGTACCAGTTCAGATAGTTGCCGCCGTACTCGGCGGCAAAGCCTTCGAGGTAAGCGGAATAGGTTTGCCCCGGGTCAAAGCAGTACTGCGGGTCTGAGGCGTAGTAGTTGAGGTCCCCCCATTCCCCCCAGCCGCCGAAACTCATGTCCGGCTGATACCAGTAGAACTGTGCGTAGCCGTCCCACAAGCGATAGTCTGCATAGAGAATGCCCACCGAAGCGGAATTCAACGTGGTCGCAGACGGACAGGAATAGGTGATATCTGAATCAAAAGGCGCACCTGGCGCGATGGCCTCCATCGAACCCGAATCATCCAGCAGCAGCATGACGTTGGCTTTGGTGATCCCCGCAACAAAAAGCGGTACTTGTGCCGGTGTCGTGATCCCGGCTTTTGTTGGCAGACTCGTAACGAAGGCGATGCTAATGCCGATGAGCGTGGCTTTCAGTGTCTGACGCAGGACGTTCATTTCAAGGCCGGGCGTCAGTACGCCCTCGCATAGTGGCTGCGCAAAATGGTCTGGGTGTTGTCATTGCCGCCCGTTCCGCGCGCGGTTATCCGGTAGATCACTGATTTCTGGGTGAGATCGGTCTCTCCGTAGCCGCCGATGTTAAGAGAACCCTCACCACCGCTCTCACCCACTTTCTTGATCATGTAGCGGGGCGCACTGGTTACGCCAGCAGGCGCACTGGACAGGGTTCGTGAATTGCCGTCGTCCCAGGCGGTCCCAAACGGAGCGGGCTCGAGATCGCTGGAAGAGGTTCCCTGTGCATATAGACCGGCACCGGTTGCGGTGAACACGGTGTCGTCTGCCTGACTTTCGATGAAGGTTTCCGCTCCGCGCAGACCCACCTCGGCCGCTTCAAAGGAAAGATTTATGTCGCGGCTTGCACCGGCCATTTTCTCTTCGAGCAGAGTAGTGCGCATCAGTGCCATGGCAATGATGGTCAACATCACCAGCACCAGCAGGCCGATAATCAGCACCCAGCCTTGCTGGTGGCGCTGAGCCGGAATGTCGGTTGTCATATTCATGTGTCTTATCCCGCTTTGTTGCGCAGCGTGACGGTCGTGGTAAACACCTTGCGCAGGTATTTGTCGGTGAGACCCGGCGTTACGGTGCTGCCATTAAAGATGTAGGGCGAGGGTTCTGTGGTCAGATTGTTATTGATTGAGCGCATCAGTAACGAGATCCGGATACTCACGATCCGGTCAATTTCGAGATCCGAAGTACCAAAGGCCACATAGCGATTGGCGGTACCGTCTCCATTGGTACCGTCGGCATCGGCGTCGGTATCCTCACCATAGAGGATCTGCATGTTTTGTACGCCCTCGAGCAGTTCATCGCCGTTACTGGCACAAGTCTGGCCCGAAGTTGGGTTAACCAGGCGCCGCAATGCCGGCTGAGACGGATCCGCACCCGGGGCAATACAGAAGGTTGCCTGTCGGGCTTCGTACACTCGGGCGCCGGCGGCATACGCCTTGCTGAGGTTGGGTGAGCTATTGGCGTCAGCCGCGGCGGCATGGGCGAGTGTTGTTCCTGCGATACCGGTCACCTGAAAAAGATCACCGTTTTCACAGTCACTGATGAGTACCGCGGTGCCGATTGAAAGGGCGCCTGCGCTTTCAACAGTAACGCCGGCGCCGGTGCCTGACATTCCGGTCGTCAAAGGGGAACCGCTGCCGGTTGCGCTGCGAAAGGTGATGCTGTCCGAGCTGTTAAGGCCATCGTCAGAGGTACCGGTAATGTGCCCGGCAGCGACGTTAATATAGGCGTCGCTACCGGCCGAGACGCCGTTGGAGAGCGCCGCATCACTGTAACAGCCCCAAAATCCTGCTACCCGGGCATCTCGGCGGATGAACTCAAGCGAAAATCGGCCGTTTTCTTGCACTCGAGCGAGGCCTTCGTTGAAGCGATACATCTGGCTGGCATCCACATAAACTTTGAGCATGGCGACGGTGACCAGAAGTCCGATGGCAAGGGCTACCATCAGTTCGACCAGCGTCACACCCTGCTGGCGGCGAAGCGCAGGAGGGCACGCAGTTGAAGCGCCTGGGGTCGATCTGCACATCATGGCTGCAACTCGAAGACAAAACTGTCGTCGGCAGCGCCGTCCCGATCATCGTCCCAGGTCAGGGTGATGCTGTAGGTGCTGCCCGACATGAGCACTGTGCCGCTGCCGCTCGGGAGTACGGCTGCATTCACGCTGTTCCAGGCCCAACCGTCGTATTGCGCCATCTGGGCAGGGGTACAGCCGCTGGTAATACAGCCGGGATCGGTTCCCGCTCCGGAGACCGAGTCGTAGTTGCCGGCGTCGATGCCGAGTCGGTTAGCCCGCATCCGGTCGGCCATGTCGTAGGCCTGACTGGACGCATAGGAGCGGTGCAGTGCGCTGGTGTTGTACTGCAGGCCTTTGGCCATCAGCGCCGCCAGAGCCAACAGGCCGAAGGAAAAGATGACCAGTGCGATCATCACTTCCAGGAGTGTGAAGCCGTGATTTCTCATCGGTTTCAGATTCCGCAGTCGCTGATGCCGGAACCAGACGCGTTAGCGGCAAGCGCCTTCATCCGCCCGCTGGCGCTTACTGCAATGGCCCGGGCATTGTCACCGTAACCGCGGCTGTCACAGAGGGCGAAAGCACCCGCGAGACCGCCACCGCTAATACTGGTTGATCCGCCATCGTGGCGAAAAGAGATATAAGTGGAGAACACGGTGGATCGCAGGGTGTTGCTGCCATCGAGCGCGGGACCGACGCCAATCACTGTTTCACCGCTATCGACTGCGGCGTTGGCATTGGCATCCACGAACACCACCCAGCCGTTTTCCCAGTTGCTGCCAGCACAGCCACCCGAGGTACCTGGACATAACGTTATACGGGTAGCCGTGCGCATGGCCTCGGAGCGGGCGTGGGTCAGTTGTGCGACGAGGTCGCCGGCCTGACCACGGATACGGTTGTTGAGAATAAAATCGCTGAAGGCAGGTATCCCAAACAAGGCCACTATCCCGATAATGGCGATCGTAACCATCAGCTCGATCAGCGTGAAGCCTGTAGCGGCTACACGATGTCGGGAAAAGAACCTGTAATTAGATCGCCTGATATCCAAGTGTCTCAAACCGGCGTGGTTTATTCGGTCTCCTAGCATAAGTGTGCCACAACCCCTGCACTGTGACGGCGCGCACATTTTGCCCTGACACTGTCGCGTGCTTGGGACTCCAGCCGGGTGGGTTTGATGGCAAAATACCAGTCGAAGTTTCTCCCGGACCGGCCAGTATGATCGTCAGCGTTGTTATTCCTGTGTATAACGAAATTGGCACGCTTGCCAAGATTGTGGCGCGTGTACAGAACGTGCCGACGGCGACCCAGATTATTTTGGTGGACGACTGCTCCACCGACGGTAGCCGTGAACTGGTGCAGACGCTCGCCGCCGATGACGGAATCGAGGCTGTCCTGCATGATGCCAATCGAGGGAAGGGCGCGGCGTTGCGGTCCGGTTTTGCTGCGGCGACCGGTGACGTCGTGCTGGTGCAGGACGCCGACCTTGAATATGATCCTGGGGATTATCCACGGCTGCTTGCGCCGATGGAGCATCACGACGCCGATGTGGTCTATGGTTCCCGCTTCGCCGGCGGGGACTCCCACCGCGTGCTTTATTTCTGGCATTCTGTCGGTAACCGGGCGCTCACCATGCTTTCCAACATGATGAGCAACCTCAATCTCACCGATATGGAAGTGTGCTACAAGGTCTTCCGTCGCGAGATCATCCAGAGTATCAACCTTCGGGAAGATCGCTTTGGATTTGAGCCCGAAGTGACCGCGCGTCTGGCCCGTTACCGCAAGTCTGACGGTAGCCGTCTTCGGATATTTGAGGTCGGCATCAGTTACGCCGGGCGTACCTACGAGGAAGGCAAGAANATCGGCTGGANGGATGGTCTTCGTGCGATCTGGTGCATCATTCGCTATAACCTCTTTGGNGACTAAAGCGGCCGACCCTGTCGATCAGGGNCGNCCCGCGTTCAACGCTGNAACCNCTCANCTCTGAATNTTCCAGCTGCCGTCTGCCTGNCGNCATGCGGTGCCATAACCCTGCTGGGTTTCNCCACCGACCTCAATCTCTGTCGTGAATTCACGGCACGGAGTGCCGTCAGATTTCACCACGGTCGTCGTCGGTGTTGCCGCACCGCCGTTTCCGGTATTGGGATTCTGCCAGGTCGTCACCGCACCGTTCTTGGTGGATTCAAGGGAGTACTGCAGGTTCTGCGCGGCAAGCAGCCGATCACGCTCGTCCAGCTGTGCGCCAATCTGGTCACCAACGATGGCACCGAAAAGGACGCCAAGCGCAATGGCCCAGCCTTTGTCAGCGTGTCCGTCGCCAAGTGCCGATCCCAGTACCCCACCAACGACGGCGCCAGCCGCTGCACCCTGCTCCTGTTTACTGGGAACCGTACTGCAGCCGGCCAACAGTAGCGAGGCGCTGATGATGGCTGCGCTGATCATTTTAGTTTTCATAGAATGGTGTCTCCAGTTTTGGATGGTCTTTTACGGTCTCAATTAACTCTAGATCAGCATTAATGATCTGAAGGTGATGGTCATCACGTTATCCAGGTGTTGGGTATCTGAGATTTAAAACTCCAGTTCGTCTTCGATGGCAGCGATGCCCGCAAACGCACACAAATCATCCATATCGCCACCGGGTGCTCCCGAAACACCAATAGCGCCCACCAGTGATCCGGCGGCCTCCATGATCACGCCGCCGCCGACGATGACGACACCAGGCAGATGTCGTAAACCCGACGCCGGCTGACCGTGATCTGTAACCGAAACCAGATCGGTGGTGTTGGTACGGAATCCGACCGCTGTTCTGGCTTTACCCACCGCGGTGCGCACCGTGCGCGGGCTTGCGAGTTGGTCACGCAATACGACCTGCACACCGCCAAATCGGTCTACAACGGCAACCGTTGCCTGAAAACCTTCTTCACGACAGCGCTCAAGCGCCGCCTGCGCAGCAGTGAGTGCGGTTTCGGGTTTGAGCATTTCGAATGTCACTGTGCCTTCTGCTGCTAGCGCTTTGGCCGGCACCATCAGGAGCAGGCCACTGATCGTGAGAATACGAAAAAAGAGTTTGTTCATTTGAGACCTCTTGGTATCGTGGAAAATCCTAACATCATGACCCGCCTCCTGGGGAGGGCAGCCAGAAGAATTTCATTACGATTGGTTAATGATTCAGATTAAGTATGTCGGTACAGCGTCATCCGTGTGACGTTTTTCTGCAATAAATTCGAAATTTGCCCGGTTTACCCGGGAGGTTAAAGGCAGATAGATCGGAAAGACTACACGCGCCGCAAGAATACAGTCGAAGAACCCCATAATAAACTCGACGCCTTCGACAGGAGTTGCGCGTTGCTCACCTGGATGACGCAATCTTAACTTTCTGCAAAAGAAAAAGCGTGCCTTGAAGGCGCCTGGATGTATCTGCTCAGGAGCATCTCGATCAGGCCGTTGACTCCGATGAGGCTCGGTTGAATCGAACTGCTAGCGCTCTACTCCAGCGTACGCCGAATCCACACTTCACCTTAGGGTGATGGTTTTTTATCCAGAACGACCTGATAGATCCAAGGCCAGAGTTTGCCCGTGAGGTAGAGTTCCCGGTTCCGGACATTCCATGCAATCCCATTCAACACATCAATATCTGGGTCGGATGCCTTAGCATCCTCGACCAAGGTCCGGCAGTCGACAATCGATGCCACGTTTCCGGTAGCGGGGTCGACCACGACAATAAACGGTGTCATCCAGACATTGGCCCAGACTTTTCCGTCAATCCATTCAAGCTCGTTGAGTCGATCAATCGCTTTTCCCTGGAACTGGACTTCTATCGCATGGGTAACATAGAAATCCGTTATCGACCGAAAGGTCAGAAAGGCTGAGCCATCCGATGCAATCAGATGTTGGCCATCGGTCGTAAGACCCCACCCTTCCCGATCGTTGCTCAATGGCGTCAGCGGCAAGGGCTGTGTTCCCGATAGATCGTACTGGTAGACGTGCCCTTTCTTCCAGGTGAGTTGATAAAGAATTCCTTTGAGAACGGCAAGACCCTCACCAAAAATATGAGCAGGCAACGCCGTTTCATAAACGGGCTCAAGGATGCCTGCTGCCCGATCGAATCTGTACTTGATTAACTTCGACTGGCCATACAATCCCGTCCCTTCCCAGAGAATATCCCCATCAAACTGAAGCCCCTGAACGAAGTGTTTTCGGTTGTGTGCAATCCTCCGCACTACCCTGGCCTCAAAAATATCAACACCGTCTGTTTGCACGGCGAACAGAGAGTTCATCCGCGGAACAGTGACGCTCTGCATCCAGAGATAGCTGACGTGATCCCGAAACGCGTAAGCGGCGATGCAGAGAATGGCGGCCAAGAGAGCAGCAATCGTCAACCTTCTCTGTGATCGTGCGCTCATAACTTATCTCTCTATTGGTGGATTAAAAGAAAAATCCTGCAAACTCCCGAGCGTCTGTTGACAACCGACGTCCGGACAATGATCAGCGGAGGCGGGGGAAATATCTCCGCAGGGGAAGAAGCAAAGGCTTCTGATGGTCCGTGCTTTCGCCAGCAATCCCAGGATATTATTGCTCGATGAATTGACCAGCGCCCTGGATAACAATACCCAATCCACCGTGACGGCCAGTCGGAAAAGAAGAAGCGTGACTCGAATTGCGATTGCCGATTGGTTAAGCACGATTCAGGATGCCGACCGTAATCTACTCTCTAACCGAAAGNGNNATGGATCCGCAGCGTTCNANATCCGTCNGCAATAGGCGCGTAATCTTCTTCATCGCGCGGCACGAAACCGTGGATGCCGAGCATCGNNCGGCTTTTTTCATCGACATCATCTACGGCTTGGGCAAGGACATCGCGCAGCACTGAGATTTCTTGTGCTGATGCGTCGCCGCAGGTGATGAGTGGCAGGCCCGGCCGGCTCTGGGTATGGCCAATCACTTTCAAGTTGCGGACAGCACTTTCGCACTGATTCGCCAAATACCAACTGACACAATCGATTGCTGCGATGTCGGCGCTGCCGGTCGCGACAGCACAAAGCGAGGCACGATGGCCTCCGCTAACGAGTATCGAAGCAAAAGGGCTCTCACCCGAGCCGTTGTCTGCGACAAAGCACTTGAGCGCAAGGCACCCCGAGTAGGAATCATCACCGTTGATGACGCCGCGCTTACCCTCAAGACAGACCGAACTCTCGTTGTTGTTCTCATGAGTGATGATCACGCTGTGATAACTCCCAGCGGGCTCTATTCCTTGATAAGCGAAACTGCCGAGCACGTTCACTTTGCCAGAGAGGTCAGCAACGAGCGGCAAGCCACAGGTCTGGCTGAGTAAAAGGTTGGGCGACTGCCAGGTTTTGGCGGGCGGTGACGTACGGTCGAGCAAAGCCGGTGCATCAATTCCTGCCCTGCTTAAGTTATCACGTATCGATGCCCACAAACGATCAGTCGCCTGAGTGAATTCAGGCCAGTCGTACATCGGCAGTTGGGCAACTTTTTGTCTAGCGAAGAGGGTCATTTAAAACCTACTGTTGCGGATACCCGCATGCCGATGGAAAGCCAAGACGTTCAAAGTGCTGGCAGGTATGGCTTATAGAACATTGGTAGCAGAGGACACGTCTATTGGCTTTGAGAAGTCCTTGATTTCCTTTGTCCCAAGGTCAGTGTTGCATCCTCAGCCACTGGCCGAGTTCTGCACGCTCTGAGTCGGTCATGCCTGTGGC
Organism: Proteobacteria bacterium TMED61; assembly: GCA_002171735.1. Taxonomy (GTDB): domain Bacteria; phylum Pseudomonadota; class Gammaproteobacteria; order Arenicellales; family UBA868; genus UBA868. The sequence goes on from NHDO01000012.1 coordinate 18,115, forward strand.
ATTGCCAAGAGGCATAGCCTGGCTCATGACGGACTGGGCCATCACCTGGCCACTGTGGCGCCTGACGGCGCTCAGGCTATCGAGCGCGACCCCACCCGGAGGGGCTGTGAAGGCTGGATTGTTGGGCTCCACCGCATGGCAGCTTGCGCAATGGGTAGTCACGATTTCAAGTGCCCGGCTATCGCTGATCTCGGCATCAGATAATCCAGGCCCCCTTGAGGCAATGAAAATAATGAGCCCTATCGCGAGAAGTATCGCGACGGGCCATTGCCAGGCAAGGGCTTTGCCGCGTCCTCCAGCGTGGTGGGTATTAAAGAAGTGACGGATCACGCCGCCCGCGACCACAATAAATGCGATGACCAGCCAACCCCATTGGATGCCCCCAGAAAACAGCATGGGATAGTGGGCGCTCACCATCAGCAGCAACACCGGCAAGGTCAGGTAGTTGTTGTGCAGCGAGCGCTGTTTGGCTTGTGCGCCAAGCGCAGGGTTTGGCGTTTTGTTGGCGACAAGATCAGCGACGACTTTTTTCTGGTTGGGAATGATCACCACGAATACGTTGGCTGACATGATCGTTCCGATCAGCGCCCCAACGTGAAGAAAGGCTGCGCGATCGCTGAAAATCTGCGTGAGCAAAAAAGCGCTTGCCAGTATCAACAAAAACACGGATACCGCGAGTGCAGGCGTTGAGCGGCCGATTAGACTGCGGCAAAGCGCCTCATAAATGAGCCAACTGCCGATAAGGAATCCAAGACTTGCGGCGATAGCCGCAGTTGGCGTGAGGTCGGCGCGGGCGGGATCAATGAGGTAACTGGTGGCGCCGAAGTAGTAGACCACCACCAGCAGGGCGAAGCCCGAAAGCCAGGTAAAGTAAGCCTCGTACTTGAACCAGTGGAGTTCAGCAGGCATCTCCTCGGGGGCGACGGTGTATTTCTGTACGTGGTAGAAGCCCCCACCGTGCACACTCCACGATTCACCCAGCACTCCTTTTGCCAGGCTGCTCCGGGAGCGAAGGCTGAGATCCAGCCAGATAAAGTAGAAAGAGGTGCCGATCCAGGCGATCCCGGCTGCAAGATGTAGCCAGCGGATCATCAGGCTGGCCCACTCTACCCAGGGTATGGTCAAGGTCATTTGGCTCCAAAAATCATAGTTTTGCCGAGATGCGTCGCCGCAAAGGCGCATCCTACCCGGATTGTCTTTTCAGAAAAATCGCTACAATCACAAAGGACTATATCGAAAAAATTGAAAATAGATGGAAACGGATGATCTTCTGCTCTTTGTGCGCGTGGCGGAGCTGCGCAGCCTGACGGCCGCCGGCCGCGATCTTCGGCTCACGCCGGCGGTGGTGAGTTCTCGCCTGATCCGTCTCGAAAAGAAACTTGGTATGCGGCTATTGAACCGCACTACCCGCCAGGTGGATCTCACCCCGGATGGGCACCACTTCCTGCAACACAGCCTCAATATCCTCGAAGCGGTGGATCAGGCGCAAAGCGCGATTGCCGTGAGCCGTGACAGCCCGGCAGGGGCACTGAAGGTGTCGGCACCGGTCAGTTTTGCACGACTGCACCTTGCTCCCATGGCGGCCGAGTTCACCCAACGGCATCCACAAGTGCAATTACAGCTGGTTGCTAGCGACCGTTTTGATGATTTTTTTCATGAGCAGATTGATCTTCTAATTCGGGTCGCTGANCTTAAGGATTCNAATATGGTGGCAAGGCGGCTNGCNACCAGCCGGCGGGTTTTCTGTGCCTCNCCCGATTATCTCGCCCGGGCNGGNACGCCCAAAANCCCGGAAGATCTTGTAGAGCATAACTGCCTGCTGTTGCGTTTTCCGGGTTCTCAGCAGTGGCGATGGACGCTGGTGCATCCCTCGGGTCGTCATGAGACCTTGAGNCTTTCGGGAACGATGGATTCTGACAACTCGGANATNCTGACCCAATGGTGTCTTTCAGGTCAGGGGATCGCNATGAAAGATGTTTGGGAGGTTGCGCCCTATATAAAAGAAGGCAGACTCATCGAGGTNTTGCCGGAGTTCCCGCCGGCCTCATACCCAATCACTGCGCTTTATCCACACAGTCAGTATCTGCCCCCCCGGGTGCGCCANTTTGTNGATTTTCTGGTGGACCACCTTGGCGACNCNCCGCCGTGGGAAAGAGTGCTTGAGGCTTAAGTTCTGCGTNCTGACCTGCCGGGGAATGTGATCCCTGTCACATTTATCGTGACTTTCATCATGCATATTGGTCAAAATTCTTCCAGGGCGTCANGGGTGTTCGTGAAAAATCGGAACAGGGCATGAGAACANATTTTCTTTTTTCAGGACGTTATCTTGCGTCTTTTTTNGCTCTCGCACTGCTGGTGGCGGGGTTGCNGCCGACTGTCGCCGATGAACTGGCGCCNGGAGCNAAGCGTATCCCGATTGTGGTCTATACCCGGATGGCACCCGGCCCCGATGAAGACGGGCCTGGCCGCATGCTTTTGGAACTCGTTGAAGAGGGCAAAACCATCCGGGTTCTTGTGGGCATTGACTTCGATATGGTGGCGCCGCACGAATTATCGGCAAGCGATGTCAAAGCGCAGGCGCAGGATATGGCAACGGTACAGCGCAGTATTGCNCGGCGTGTTTATGACGCGGCAGAGCAGTCCGGCGTACTCTGGCAGTTTCGTGATATCCCCTTCATGACCCTTGAAGTGGACCGAAGCCAACTGCGCCGAGTATTGCTGGATCCCGCGGTAGTAAGCGTGCAGGAGGATTCGGTCGCTCAACCAATGCTCAAGGACAGTACCGATGTGATTCAGGCAGACCAGGTCTGGAATATGACACCCACGCTGCGCGGCAAGGGACAGGCGATTGCGGTTCTGGATACCGGCACCAATCATGAGAGGATGCTCAAGGGTCGTATCGTGGCGGGCGGCTGNTTTTCCTCTAATTACGCCTATTACCCATCGGAGTCGCTCTGTGCCGGGAGGGCCTCTTCGCGCACGGGGCTTTCGGCGGGAACCAATTGTCCTACCACCGTCGGCGGTTGTGATCATGGCACCCATGTGGCGACCATCGCCGCGGGCGATGATGGTTCGCTGCGGGGCGTGGCCCGGGATGCCGACATTATTCGGGTGCAGGTCTTTTCAAAGTTCACCAGTCGTTACTGGTGCGGCGGTTATGCTCCATGCGTCATGTCCTATGGGTCTGATCAGGTGCGNGGCCTTGAGTATGTCTACAGCCTGCGCAANACCTTCGATATCGCAGCCGTCAATATGAGNCTNGGTGGGGGTTACTACAGTTCAGCCTGTGACAGCCGTGCACCCGCGATCGCCTCGATCATCAACCGCCTGACCAATGCCGGNATTGCGGTCGTGATTGCGGCGGGCAACAGCGGCATGAACGGCTATATCAGTTATCCGGCCTGCATCAGTAACGCAGTTGCGGTGGGNAGCTCNACCAAAGCCGACGGCCTTTCGTCTTTTTCCAACCATTCCCCACTGATTGATCTGCTGGCGCCAGGTGAGGCGATTACGGCCGGTGTGCCAGCCCGGTCGTATCGGCGGATGAGCGGTACCTCGATGGCCGCTCCCCATGTCGCAGGTGCCTTTGCGCTCTTAAGAAGTTATGACCCCAACGCTTCGGTATCCCAGCTGCAGACGGCGCTCGCGTGTTCGGGCGAGCCCATAGAGCGCAGCGGAGTGAGTCGNAACCGGATCGATATGCGTAGCGCCTACCAGTTTCTGAAAAACGATATGAAAGGCTGCACCAAGGCAGAAGATGCCTCTTCACCCGACTGGTTACCCCGGCACGGCTGGTTCTAGCATGCTCTCTGGCATTGCTTCGCGTGTGCGCACCGGGGTCAGCGGATACCTCAGGCCGCTGATGCGGATTTTGCTGTTTGCGGCTCTGGCAATGCCGATTCAGGGGCAAGCGGACCAAAACGAAAGCGAGTCGTTACTGCGCGTCATCCAGGGTCTAGAGAGCCTTCGGTACGAGATTCTTCAGGAGCAAAAACGCTTCCAGGCNACANCGATGCCGGCNGGGGTTGAAGAACTGGAACTGTGGCGNGCNATCTCCGAAGACATCACTTTGACGCTTGCGCAAATNGATACGGCAATCACAGAGCACCGACAACGTTTTCTCGAGATCAAGGGTCCTGTCGATGCCCCGCCTCCGTCGGCAATGCCGCCGCTGCTGCCTGAGTAAATGATGTCGAAGAGAAGAAGCTGTTTCAGAGCGTGGGCGGCAGCAGTATGCCTTCTTTTTTCTGGCGTGATGACGGCACTGGCTGACCCGGGCCCACTGGCCCAGTCACCAATTTTGACGTCGGCAGCCAGTGCGCCCAACATCCTCATTGTGGTTGATGATTCCGGATCGATGGGTTGGCGCCGATCGGGTCAACCCAAAAGGCCGATGCAGCAGGCACAGGATGCNGCGGTCGCGCTGCTGGATTCTCTGAGCAATGTCCGGGTGGGGGTGGGCTCATTCAGCCGCTACAACTTTGGCGGTGAACTCGATCAGCCGGTCGTCGATCTCGATACCAACCGTGCACTCATCTATAAGGCGATCCGCAGTCTCACGCCTCGAGGGGGCACGCCACTGGTCGGGACCCTGCAGCACATGGGCCGCTATCTGGTGGGCCTCGGTGGCACAGCCAATCCGGGAAACAGTACATCGGCAAACTGCACTGCCAATGGCCAATACCGGGGGGATCTGATACTGCATCCCGATGATGCACCGCGCGCATATTCCCTGAATGAAGTTCTGCCGAGCGGGCCCAACAAGGGCTGGCGGCGTTCGACCGCGCCGTCCCCAATATGCCACTGGTGCCAGAAAAATTTCCTCATACTGCTGACTGATGGCTGGGGCTGGGGCAATGCATCGGCGCCGTTGCGCAACTACTGCCCGACCTGTTACCACCCGCTTATCAGTGTGGCGGCAGCGCTGAATGACATTGATCTTCGGCCCGATGTCGATGAGTTTGACGGCAGCGAATCCAAAAACAATCTCGTCACCTACACGATCGGTTTTCACACCAGCCAGACGTTGCTCAAGGAGACCGCAAAAAAGGGGGGTGGGCTCTATTTCGAGGCTGATAACGAGGCTGANCTCAAAGCGGCTTTTGCCAAGATCGGGGACGATATCCTGGCGCATACCAGTGGTTCTGCCTCAGCGGCAACCTTCAGCACCAGTTTGCTGCAGGCCGGAACGGATCTTTATCTAACGACCTTCAATACCGAGCACTGGACGGGAGACGTCATCGCCGGCAGGCTCGACGCTAAAGGTCGGCCCGGGGGCAAGCGTTGGTCCGCGGCCCACAAGCTCGATACTGCGAGTGACCCCGATACCCGGGTCATGCTCACCTGGAACAGCGAGGATAAGCCTCCTACTTCCACCTGTCCGGGTTCATCAAAAAAATCCGTGGCATCCAAGGCCCGTCCCGGTGGTATCCCGTTTCGTTGGGATTACCTGTCGACGCTGCAGCAGGGCGATCTGCTGGATCAGGCAAGCGCGTCTGGCAACCTGGTCTATGAGCGCAAGTGGGGACGTGCCGGCTCCGGCAGCGGACAGTTTGGTCTGCCTTTTGATGTTGCCACTGACAGCAAGGGTAACGTCTATGCTGTCGACTACAACAATCATCTGATCCAGAAGTTCGACCGGGACGGCAGCTTCCTGACGCAGTGGGGCGGGCTGGGTTCAGGCAGTCAGCACCTTAATCACCCGGTGGGTATCGCCACCGACAAAGACGATAACATTTACGTTGCCCAGCACGGATCGCACTCGATCAAGAAATTCAGCGCGACCGGAGATCTTCTGGCGAGTTTTGGAAGTTATGGCCTTGAACCCGACCAGATGTATTACCCCTTTGATGTGGCGGTGGATGCATCCGGCAACCTCTATGTGGTGGAGTTGCAGAACCACCGGATAAAGGTTTTCGACGCGGCTGGGCGCTACCTTCGCGAATGGGGCGGCAAAGGCTCGAGCACGGGGCGTTTTTGGAACCCTAATCGAATTGCGATTGATCTTGGGGGCAATGTGTATGTTTCCGATTACGTCAATCACCGTATCCAGAAGTTTGATACTNAGGGAAATTTTCTCTCCCAGTGGGGCGGTTACGGTACAGCGGATGGGCAATTTCGTTATCCCTATGGGGTTGCCACCGACGGCAGCGGAAATGTTTTTGTGGTCGAGTATTTCAACCGCGTGCAGCAGTTCGATGCGGCAGGGAACTTCATCGAAAAGTGGGGTTCGGCCGGCTCGGGAGACGGACAGTTCAGATACCCCCGCGGTATTGCAGTCTTTGATGGCGGCGTGTGTGAGGGCAGCAGTTTCTTTGTGGCGGATGCCTACAACTACCGGATACAGAAGTTCTCAAGCCCGGGGAGCTCGCATATCAGTACCGCAATTGGCAAGGCCCGGCTTCGCTATCTGCGCGGGGAGCGCAGTAACGAAAAGCGCGGTTGGGGTTTTCGTGAAAGAAAAAGCCTGTTGGGCGACATCATTCACTCGTCTGCCGTTTATATCGGCAAACCTTCACTGAACTGGCCCACGGGTGGCGCCTTCCCTTCAGGTGGTCAGGCCTACAGNCGGTTTGCCAAGGACAACCGNGACCGTCGCGGCGTGGTCGCGGTGGGTGCCAACGACGGCATGCTGCATGTCTTTGCAGCAGACACCGGGAAGGAGCTCCTCGCTTATCTGCCGGGCAATCTTTTCTCAACGGGGAAGAGCCAGGGTTACCATTACCTGACTGATCCAGATTACAGCCATCGTTACTATGTTGATGGCACNCCGNCCGTTTCCGATGTGTTTATNTCNTCAAGGTTCTCAAGCGCNCCNCAGTGGCGTAGCGTACTGGTGGGNATCGAGGGNTCNGGNGGACGCGGCCTCTTTGCGCTCGATCTCACCGATCCNGATCAGCTCCAGGAAAGCAAGGCCACACATATCGCNCTGTGGGAGTTCTCAAGTAACGACGATCCGCACCTGGGACACACGCTGGCGCGGCCGACCATTGCACTACTTCCAAACGGCCGTTGGGCGGCGATTGTCGGTAATGGTTATGAACACAACGCCACCGGTACGCCGACTTCCGGCCAGGCCGAACTCTTTGTCATCTTTCTTGATGGCGGTCTCGACCGTAAGTGGACCGAAGGGCGTGATTACCTCCGCATTCCAACGGGGGTAGGGTCGGTCACTCATCGCAACGGATTGTCGACGCCAGCGGTCATCGATACCGATGGCGATCGTGTTGCTGATCGGGTNTACGCNGGGGATATTCAGGGCAACCTGTGGGCGTTTGATCTGTCGAGNAAACTGACCGGNGACTGGAAAGTGGCCCATGGCGGCGCGCTCTTCAGCGGCGCAAAGCGTCAGCCGATCATGGCCAAGCCCGAGATCATCCGGCATCCCAAAATGCCCCAGCAGGGTAATCAACCAAACCTNATGATCTTTTTTGGTACGGGCCAGTACCTCGTGGCAGGNGACAACACGACAACNGATACGCAGAGTTTTTATGCTGTCTGGGATCAGGGCAGGGGCAAGCTCAAGCGCACNGACCTTGTGGAGCAGGTATTTCTGCGTACCGACCAGAGCGGCGGGCGGATTACCGACCCTGATCGTTGGCAGGAACTCAAAGTGGATTACAAAAAGGCNAGCGCAGGNGACCGTTATGGNTGGTATCTTGATCTTCCNGANAAGGGTGAGCGTGTGGTGACGGACGCNCGTTACCGGGATGGCCTGGTNTTTTTCAACACCNTGGTGCCGACAGATCCACGTCCCTGTGCCGCGGGCGGCACCGGCTGGATGATGTCGGTGGATGCGCTTACTGGCGGCAGTCCGATTGCACCGGCTTTTGACTTTAATGAAAACGGCATCGTCGATCCAGAGGGCGATACTGAAGTAATCGGCGGAGACGGGCGAAGAAAGAAAAAGCGGGTGGGTTATGCCGGCAAGAAGTACAGTTCTAAAAACGGTATCCCAACCGGCGTCTCTATCATTGGAGACAACCGCTATACTGCCGGCAGTGGGACAGATGAGTCGTCAGAAATTGCGGTCGAGGCTCTTAAGCCCGGCGACGGCACCTTAAAAGGACGCACGTCCTGGGATCAGTTGTTCCCGGAATAAGACCTTCTGTTCGTGACTCGGCCGCACGGCTGGCCAGAATAATAAGCAGAACAAGGAGGAGACATGTCGGGCAAAGTCATCGCATTTTTTCCGGAAGCCGCATTCGGGCCGGCCCTTAATTCGGTGGGGATCGCGCAGGCCTGCGAAAAGCTGGGTCACAAGGCTGTGTTTCTCACGGACCCAGGTATGCAGGGCGTCTATTCGGGTTACGGTTTTGATGAATACACCGTAAACATGTCCGAGCCCATGCCCCCCGAAGAGATGGCGAAGTACTGGACGGATTTCATCAACGGCCACATTCCCAATTTTGATCT
>NHDO01000013.1 GCA_002171735.1 Proteobacteria bacterium TMED61
GGCTATATAGCGCTGGTGGCCGCAATTGATGATCGGCGTACCGCCTCCCGGGCAGGGGCGGTCCTCGCAATTGTTGGTGTCGTCAATCTACCGATCATTCATTTTTCGGTCGAGTGGTGGAACACACTCCACCAGGGTCCGACCGTGACCAAGTTCGATCAACCGTCGATCGCACTCAGCATGCTGATTCCCCTACTGCTCATGGCCGGTGCCTTCAAGTTTCACTACCTTTGCGTCATGCTGGCTCGGGTGCGTGTGGAGATCCTAGAAAGTGAACGCCGCACCGCATGGGTCAACGCGCTAGTCACCCAGAGGACGTCATGACTGAGTTTTTCCAAATGGGGGGTTATGCGATTTACGTCTGGCCCGCCTATCTCGTGACTGCCGTGGCGCTTGTTGTGACACTCGTTGCACCACTTCGCCGTCGGGCCCGCATAATCCGAGAGCTTTCCACCATCGCCGCCCAGCGGGACAACCAACAACCGAAATGAAACCCAGACGACGGCAAAGATTTCTCTTGGTCGGTCTACTGCTCACGGGTGTTACCGTAGCAGTGGGCCTTGCTCTGCTCGCCCTGCAGGAGAACATCAATCTCTTCTTCAGTCCTTCCCAGGTCGTCGCTGGCGAGGCGCCTGCCAAGACCCCGTTTCGCCTCGGCGGCATGGTCGTTGACGGCAGTGTGCGACGCAGCGACGGAAGCCTTGAAATCCAGTTTGAGCTGACCGATACCGCGAAATCAGTTTCGGTTGCTTATACCGGGATACTCCCTGATCTCTTTCGTGAGGGTCAGGGAATCGTCGCACAAGGCAGTCTCCGAGCAGACGGGGTTTTCAATGCAACTCAAGTGCTCGCCAAACACGACGAAACCTATATGCCGCCCGAGGTCACAGAGGCCCTAGAGAAAGCCAAAGCCATGGGGGTTCAATGATTCCGGAGATTGGTCTTTTTGCGCTGATTCTGGCCTTATTGATGGCAGTTCTTCAGAGTACCATTCCCATTGTGGGTGCAACCCAAAACAATCCTTCTTGGATTGGCATAGCGCGGCCCGCGGCCTTCGCGCAACTTCTTTTTGTAGCCATCTCCTATGGCTGCCTGAGCGTAGCGTTCCTGTCCCACGATTTCAGTGTCGTTTATGTGGCGCAAAACTCCAACTCACGTCTGCCTCTGATCTATCTCATTTCAGGGGTATGGGGCGCACACGAAGGATCACTTCTGCTTTGGGCGCTCACGCTGGCGCTTTGGACTGCGGCCGTTGCCTGGTTCAGCAAGAGTGTTCCGGACCGGATGGTCGCCCGGGTACTCGGCGTTATGGGTATCGTGAGCGTGGGCTTTTTACTATTCATTCTTTTTACCTCCAATCCTTTCGAACGCCAGTTTCCTGCGCCGCTGGATGGACGTGATCTTAACCCCCTACTCCAGGATCCGGGGCTCGCCATTCACCCACCGATGCTCTACATGGGGTATGTGGGTTTCTCAGTTGCCTTCGCCTTCGCCATCGCCGCGCTTTTGGGAGGACGCCTTGATTCTGCCTGGGCCCGCTGGTCACGCCCATGGACTCTGGCCGCCTGGGTCTTCCTTACAGCAGGTATCGCCCTTGGCAGTTGGTGGGCCTATTACGAACTCGGCTGGGGCGGTTGGTGGTTCTGGGATCCGGTTGAAAATGCTTCCTTTATGCCATGGCTGGTGGGCACTGCCCTTATTCACTCGCTCGCCGCAACGGAAAAACGCGGGGTCTTCAAAGCCTGGACGGTACTCCTCGCGGTATTTGCGTTTTCGCTGTCTCTGCTCGGGACCTTTTTGGTCCGCTCGGGCGTTCTGACGTCAGTTCACGCCTTTGCGACTGACCCCGCACGGGGGCTTTTTATTCTGATCTTTCTTGCAGTGGTGGTCGGCGGCTCTTTGGTGCTTTACGCCTGGCGTGCTCCCGCAATCAAAAGCAGTGGTGGTTTTAACTTGGTCTCCAGGGAAGCTGCACTTTTACTCAATAACGTCCTGCTGGTGGTCGCCGCCGCGACCGTATTGCTTGGCACCTTGTATCCGTTAGTGATCGACGCGCTGGGGCTCGGTAAGATTTCGGTCGGCCCGCCTTACTTTAATTCGGTATTTATTCCACTAACGGCACCCCTCGCTGGTCTCGTAGCGATTGGATCGATGCTGCGATGGAAAAAAGACCGACTGGGAAGACTGATCCAACCTCTGGGTCCGCCGTTCGCGCTTGCGGTACTACTTGGCCTGCTCTGGCCAGTATTTTTTGAAAGCTATCGATGGATCGCCGTGTTTGGTGGGATTCTTGGGCTCTGGACTATCTTCGGGGCACTGAGCGGAATCCGGGATCGGACCCGCCCGGGTCAACGATGGCAGGATCTTTCTCGAACCCCACGCGCCGTCTTCGGCATGAGTCTTGCCCACATCGGGCTTGGGGTCTTTGTTATCGGTATTACCTTCACCTCGACCTACTCTGTTGAAAAGGATGTGAAGATGGCACCAGGTGATACCTACACGACGGGTGACTTCACATTTCGCTTTGATGGCATTGATCAGCAGCGGGGACCAAACTATTTGGCCGAAACAGGGACCATCACCGTGCTTCAGGATGGTCGATTGACGGCCATTCTCAATCCTGAAAAAAGAATCTACCTCGTACAACAAATGCCCATGACGGAAGCGGCGATTGATGCGGGNNTAACGCGGGACCTTTATGTCGCCCTTGGGGAGCCACTCGACGACGGAGGCAGTTGGGCAGTCCGTCTATACCTTAAGCCCTATGTACGCTGGATCTGGCTTGGCGCCCTGATCATGGTATTTGGCGGAGTACTCTCCGCTTCCGACCGACGCTACCGCAGACTTACCCGTGACGCTACGACCCAGCCTGCCGCTAACTCGTCGCATGCAACCTCTTAAAGTACGATCGGTCTGCGGAGTTTGGCCCCTTCTAGTGGGAGTCATTTTGGTACTCGGGTTATCGTCCCCCGCTCCGGCAGTGATTGAAACCTATGAGTTCTCCGAGCCTGGCCATGAATCTCGCTACCAGAATATGATTGCCGAGCTTCGCTGCCTTGTNTGCCAAAACCAGAATCTGGCNGACTCCAATGCNGATCTGGCAAAAGATCTTCGGGCCCGNACCTACCAAATGATCAATCAGGGCGCTACCGATCAACAAATCGCTGACTTCATGATTGCCCGCTATGGAGATTTCGTCCTGTATCGGCCGCCTTTGAGGCTGCGCACGATACTGCTTTGGGTTGGTCCGTTTGCGATCNTGCTGATCGCCCTAGGNATCTTTTTCTTTACGATTCGAAAAAGCCGGACACGCGCGATGATGAGTGAGGCGCAACGTGCGACGGCTGCGCGCTTTCTCGACGGGAACCCATAAATGACCATCCAGCTCTGGCTGACGGCTTCGATACTGGCGTTGCTGGCAGTGGGCATTGTGATGCCGGCGTTGCTTCGGACGTCAAGGTCCGGACATATCGAACGCACTGAAGTCAATGTCGCCATTGCCCGGGAGCGCGAGCGCGAACTCCGCAAGGAACTTGAAGAAGGCGTGTTGAGCGATTCACAGTTCGATGCTGCGCGCAGGGAACTCGAACACGGGCTTGCCATTGATCTCGAAGGCGAGCCTGATGCAGTTACCGCCAAAACCACGTCTCCCGTCCTCGCTGTGGTGCTCGGAGCAGGGCTACCTGTTTTGGCGCTTGGTCTTTACCTTTTTCTTGGCTCGCCAACCATACCCGAGCCCCTGGGCGTGCCTGCAATGAGCGACGTAAACGAACAAGACGCGCTGCCGGATGTNGACGCNATGCTTGCGCAACTAAAGGCGCGCCTTGTAGATGAACCCNACGATATCCGTGGCTGGACCCTGCTTGCAAATGCGCTGATGAGTACCGGNCAATATGCCGAAGCCGTTCCTGCCTATCGCCGACTCGTCGATCTGCAACCCGGCAATGCCGAGCAGTTGGTACGTCTGGCAGACGCGCTCGCCATGAGCCATAACGGTGANTTGGCAGGTGAGCCTGAGGAGTTGATTCGTCAAGCGCTGATGCTCGCGCCACAACACCCCCAAGGCCTCTGGCTTGCTGGNATCGCCGCAGAACAACGCGGGGCTTACGCGGATGCACTGGGTATTTTCAACCGGCTGCTTCCGCTGGTCAGCGATCAGCCCGAGGTGCTGACTGAGGTACGCGCGCTCATCTCTAGGACGACATCCGCTCTTGAGGGCAACTCCTTAACTCAAACCGACTCATTACGCATCTTCGTTAACGTTGACGGGGCTTTGGTATCGACGATCGCGCCCGAGGACACATTGTTCGTTTTTGCTCGAGTGCCGAACGGGCCACCCATGCCCGTCGCCGTCAGAAAGCTTGACGCACAACCCCTGCCCCGTGANGTCGTTCTGAGCGACCGGGATCTTATGCTGCAGGGCGCCGGCCTTGGCAGCTACCNTGAGCTTGAGATCGGGGCGCACATCTCGCGCACGGGAACCGTCCAAAAGGTGCCGGGGGATCTTCTGGGATCAAGTGAACCTTTCGAGCCTGCAAAAGTCAGTCAGATCACAGTGGTGATCGCGGAAGAAGTCGAGGAATAATTTTTCGACTTCCAACGAGGGGTGTTTACGGTAGGATAGCGCTCCAGTCAAAGGATTTGAAGTAATCCAGAGATTTGGAATTGCACTGACGCTGTAGTTCAGACCCTGGCCTCACGCAGGTCGCACACAGGTAACGTTCGCGCAAAGCCTCCGCCGCCGGTGTTTCCTCTATACAGATCGTCGCAATACCTGCTACCCGCCCTCCTTGGCGTTCCACCAACTCTATTGCGGCGCCCATCGTACCGCCGGTTTCAACCCATTGGTCGACCAGCAATACACGNGCCCCTTTTCGGAATGCGGGTTTTCGCAGTTCCATGTGCTGGGTACGCTCCGTATAGTTCACAAAAGAAACCTGGTCCGCAGGGACCGGAAGCTTACCCGCTTTGCGTACCGTCAAAAATCCTGTCCCGAGCCGCTCGGCCATGGCGGCCCCGAGCACGTAGCCCGCGGCATCAATTCCTGCAACGACATCCACCTGTGTTGAGGCAAACGGCTCGCATAGGGTGTCCAGCATCGCGTGGAAGGCTCTCGCATTAACGTATGCTGACGAAGGGTCCAGCCAAGCCATCTTTGAATCCTTAACGTTTGGCGCCATATGTCTAAGGTACCAGTCTTCGTCTCCACTCTTCTCGCACGCAGTTTCTTCGTCGTCGCATCCCCGCGCACCGAATTGTCGGATCTTTCCTAGGAGTTGGCGGAGCCGCCGGGGGTCCAGGTTATAAAAATCATCGGGGTAATTGACTCCAGTGGCGACCAGAAATGCGTCACCTTGCGCCATGTAATCACCAACATTCTGCGGGGTGATTCCTGAAGCAATTGCGAGTGGGCGGTCTGCAACCCCTTCNCGAAAATCATGGATTTTCTGAATTTGCGCAGATTGCCCTGTAGCAATACCGGATGTCGTTACCACATCCATGAACTTAGCCGCGATACCAGCGGCTTCCCGATAATTTGCCGGCTCGACGGNGCGCTGTTTCTTGAATGCGGTGCCGCCAAAGTAAAGGCCATCCCAAGCGCTGGANCTTCTGACCTTCGTGATCGACTCTGCTGCTGTTTGTTCTGCGGCGCGCTCATCGACCCGAGCATCATCTGCCCAGTAGGCATCGACGGCGACCCCTTGCTCTGCTAACCGTCCGAGAATTGGAAAGGCGGTTTCNCCGCTCACTCCCAGAAAATTGACTCCCAGCCACAAATCCGGATAGGCGCGTCGGCAATCCTCAATGATGGGCAGAAATCGATCAACATCAAAGTCATGGTTAATCAAAAAAGCACCGGGCGCGCCACACTCGATTACCGTGGCGAGATTTCGTTTAGCCTGGGAACTGTCCAGAACATGAATCACTGGGAGAACAACCGGNCCCATTGACTTGAAATATTTNCGNAATTCTCCTCGNCGCATGNTTTGNTCTTTTCCCCTGAATTTNTNNNATTTCACCTCTTNAANTCNGNTGANNGGNNAANCCAANCNCGTNANCGGCTAAATATATCCGANNGGCCAGCCAGCANTGATANTCTCTGAACCTACGANCCATTNAGCNTGGTTAGTAAANCAATTCTCATTAATGAAGCTGTCTTAGCAAACTCACCTCCGGAGGAGACTCGATGACGGATATCAAAAAGGACAAAGATCGTCCGATTACGCAAACGACTCAGCCCGACGCGGGCCGGCGCAAGATTCTTAAAGGCGCGGGCGCTGTCACCGCAGCTAGCGCACTGAGTGTACCGATGATCCTGGTACCGCCCCGTGCGAACGCGGCAACCGAACTCAATATGATCGCCTGGTATGGGCATGGCGAACCCGACATGGTCGAAGAGTTTGAGGCCATGCACAACGTCAAAATCAAAGCCAAGTACTACGCTGGTGGCGATAACATGTTGGCACTGATTTCGCAGTCACCTCCCGGCACCTACGATCTGATTCTTTCTGACGGCGAGTTTGTCAAACTGCTCAAAGAAGCCGGTTATATCGAGGCGATGGACCCCAATGAATACAACATGGGGGATCTGTTCGATGAGTATTCTCATTTTGACGCGCACTGGATGGGCGACTCGCTGTATTCCGTCATAGTACGCTTCGGCTACCTCGGCGTATCTTTCAACACCGAAATCATCAGCCACGAAGAGGCGTCCGACTACAACATCCTCTGGGATTCAAAACTCAAAGGTAAAGTCGGTCACTTTGACTGGCACCTGCCAAATCTTGGCTGCCTGAGCTTGCGTGATGGCAACGACAGCCCGTCCCCATTTGATATCAATTCGTCCCAGTGGTCGCAACTTCAGGAAACCACGCTGTCTCTGAAGCCTCAAGTGGGTGGATACTTTGACTATGGCGGCACCTTTGCTTCACTAAAGAACGGTGAGATCTACGCCATGTGTGGTATCGGCGACTGGATCACCGGTGTCGTCAGAAAGGATGGGGCCCCTGTCGACTCGGTCATTCCCAAACAAGGCGGGATTCAATGGACGGAGTCTTATTCGGTTGGCAAAGGTTCGAAGAAACAGGACCTCGCTAAGGAGTTCATCCGCTATATCACGTCACCCAAAGGGCAGGTACGCTCCATCCAGATGGGGGCCTACCCCGGTATGTCTCCGTACAAATCCGGCTGGACCGCGATCAATGAGGCCAACCCAGAAGAAGCCAAACGCCAACGTATGACTTTCGATGGCCCCAACTGCATCGATGATCTTCGCGAAGGACGTATTCACTTCAGGCAGACGCCAGTTCGGCAGTCGCTTGAGGATTGGAACGACTTCTGGTCGGAATACAAGAACGCGTGACCCTATGATCACTGCAACCGGCCCTTCGGGGCCGGTTTTCTTTTCTTGGCTAAATAACAAGCCTGCAGGAGATCAACTGACTTGGCCCGGACCCAGATTACTTCTTTCAACCCCGTTACGAAACAGCGCCGACAGGTAACCCTGTACGGACTGACCTGGTCGATGCCGATCGTGATCTGGCAGTTGATCTTCTTTGTATTTCCTCTGATTTTTCTCCTTTTAATCAGTTTCTGGTTAGTCAAGAACTACCGGATGGTTCCAGGCTTTGACACGATCAACTGGGTCAAGATGTTCTCTAAAGGTTATTTCTGGGACGCGTACTGGCGGACGCTGGGATACGCGGGCGTCGCAACAGTCGTGACCAGCATACTTGCTTTTCCTTGCGCTTTTGCACTGGCGTTCAAGGTATCTCCCACGGTGCGTCGTTGGGCGCTCTTTTTTCTGATCGTACCGTTTTTTACCAGTTATCTGGTGCGCGCTTACTCGTGGCAGATCTTTCTCAATGACAACGGCATCTTCAACACGTTGTTTGCGCTGGTTGGTTTAGGCCCATTTCAATTACTGAACACCTTCTTTGGGACCTTGGTCGGGTATCTCACGTTGTGCCTGCCTCTTGTTGTGGTCCTGCAGTTGATCTCACTAGCGAACGTGGATAGGACTCTGATTGAAGCCGCACATAATCTTGGGTGTGGTCGCTTGCGGACTGTTTTTCAAGTGATCATCCCGCTCGCCAAAATCGGCATTATCCTCGGTGCGGTTTTTACGTTCATTCTTACCTTTGGCGACTTTGTCAGTCCCTATTATCTTGGCGGATCGAAACCGCCAACACTCAGTATTCTGATTATTGATACGACGAAATCGGGACAGCAGTGGCCCCGCGCGGCTGTTGTGGCCATTGTGATGATCGTAACCCTGCTTACGATCATGTTCGCCTCTGTCGCCGCTGCTTACCGGAAACGGACATGAGCGCGAAACCATCGAAGAACATTCTGCTGCGTGGCTATGTCGTGCTGGTGTTTATCTTTGTCTTCACACCTATCCTGACCAGTTTTGTTTTTTCGGTGAATTCTGACCGATTTCCAACGATTCCTCTGGGTCACTTCACGACCCACTGGTATGAAACCATTCTGGCCGATCCAGATGTTTGGGATGCTTTTCGGATCAGCGGGATCGTCTCCATAACCGTTGCCATACTTGCAACCTTTATCGGATTTTGTACCGCCTACACTGATTACCGTTACAACTTCACCGGGAAGGCGTTNTATCTCTCGCTAGCNCTGTTACCCCCCACTATCCCGTTGGTGATCATGGGCCTTGCAATGCTCGCGCTGCTGGCGCGCATCAATATGTCGGGGGAAATTTATTCAATCGTTGTGAGTCACGTAGTGCTCTGCTCACCTTTTGCGATGGCGGTCATCCGAATGCGTCTTGCACAGATTGACCCCAACCTGGAGTCTGCGGCATGGAATCTTGGAGCCTCAAACTGGCGGGCAATGCGCGAAGTGATCGTACCCTTTTGNCTTCCAGCGATNGCCTCTGCGTTCTGTCTGACGGCNGCCGTNTCCTTTGATGAGTTCGCCGTGGCGTGGTTNGTTTCAGGCCTCAACAAGACGGTACCGGTTATTATTCTTGAAATTCTGCAAGGCAATACCGACCCGCAGATCAACGCGATCGGATCGATTGTATTTATTACTTCAATGACACTCGTCATCTTGGCGCAATTGCTCCTTATGCGAAAAACCATCAATCAAACGACGACCGGAATCTGAGTATGAGCAACANTCCCTCATCACGACCTTTGGTTTCATTTGATGGTGTCTCCAAGAGTTANGGCTCCGTGGTTGCGGTGCACACGATGAATCTGGAGATCTACGAGGGGGAATTTCTCGCCATTATGGGTCCCTCCGGGTGCGGCAAGACAACCTCCCTGCGCATGCTGGCCGGGCTGGAAGAACCCAGTGAGGGCGTGATCCGTCTGGATGACCAACCAATCAATGAGATCAGCAGCATCGAAAGAGACACTCCGATGGTCTGGCAGAGTCTCGCACTGTTTCCGTTTTTGAACGTCCAGAAGAACGTTGAGTTCGGCCTCAAGATGCGGGGCATCCCAGCGGAAGAACGGCAACAGCGGGCGCGCAAGTGGCTCGATCGAATGGAAATTCTGGAACTTGCCCAACGGGACATTAGTCAACTTTCAGGCGGTCAGAAGCAGCGGGTCGCACTCGCCCGGTCCCTGGTGACTGAGCCACGCATCCTGCTGCTCGACGAACCTCTAAGCGCACTCGACGCCAACCTGGTCGTTCGAATGCAGGGAGTGCTATCCCGTCTACAAAAGGAGCTTGGAATAACCTTCGTCTATGTAACCCATAGCCAATCAGAAGCCTTCGCAATGTCNGATCGGGTAGTGATCATGAGCCAGGGGCGAGTTGAGCAGATCGGCGCNCCAAAAGCGATCTACCGTAGNCCCGCTTCTCGGTTTGTGGCTGATTTTGTCGGAGCAAACAATATTCTGTCTGGCNCTGTCACTGGCGCAGGCGAGGAACTCAGCATCAATACCGCTATCGGACAGTTTCGCTGCAAGGTGGATCCAAATGACAGTCTTAGCGCTGGCGATGCGCTCGACATGGTGATCAGTGCTGATCTCGTTCAAATAACGATGGAAGATCCCAAGACCGAGAANAGTCTTCGCTGCCGNTTTATCAGNGAGGAGTTCGTCGGTTCCATCGTTACAATCTTTGCCGAATTGGAAGATGGATCNGACTTTAAAGTNCAGACCCGCCAGCGTGACCTTGCAAATATGTCNCTCGAGNAAGGCGGTACGTTTTTCGCCTCATGGAGCGCAGCCGACGCCCATTTAATTNGCGCGGACCAGGCTTAGCATGCTCGANCTCATTGTNCGTAACGNACGNATCNTNGGGGAGACAGGGACGGTTGATCTTGGGTGTCTCGACGGACGGATTGCGGAGAGAACCGGTCGCTTGGATGGGCCGGCCCACCAAGAGATTGATGCCGCCGGCCACCTAGTGTCGCCGCCGTTCGTGGACAGTCACTTTCACATGGATTCCACCCTGACCTATGGAGCGCCCCGATACAACGAAAGTGGTACGCTTTATGAGGGCATCAGTCTCTGGGGTGAAATCAAACCCCGACTAACCGTTGANGATATCGAACAACGAGCGCTCNTGCTATGTCGCTGGGCANTCGCAAGAGGCAGCCTGGCGATTCGCTCTCACGTCGATATCGGCGACCCTGGGCTCACNGCAGTTCATGCNCTGCTGGAGGTCCGAAAGAAGGTGAGCCCGTGGCTNGATCTGCAACTNGTCGCCTTCCCTCAGGACGGCTATTTCCGAGATCCTAAAGCCGTAGANCTGCTCGATCGGGCACTTGATCTTGGNGTGGACATTGTCGGCGGAATTCCCCACTTTGAACGNACCTACGACGACGGGCGCCGGTCTGTCCAANCGCTCTGTCGGATTGCAGCAGACCGAGGCCTGATGGTGGACATGCACTGTGATGAGTCTGATGACCCCAACTCACACCACATTGAAACGCTAATCTCGATGGCTGCGGANCTCGGGATGCAGGGCCGAATTACTGGATCTCATTTAACCTCGATGCACTCCATGGACAATACTCTTGCTGATAAACTGCTTGGTCTCATGCGCGACACCGAGGTGAACGCCATCGCCTGTCCGCTGATTAACATCACCTTGCAGGGGCGCAAGGATACCTACCCCAAGCGCCGAGGTCTTACCCGGATCAAGGAGATGATGCAACGCGGAATCAACTACGCTGTAGCGCATGACTGCGTTATGGATCCCTGGTACGCAGGAGGTAGCCACGACATGCTTGAGGTTGCCCACATGGGGCTCCATGTGGCGCAGATGACCGGAGTACATGAAACCGCAGACATGTTCAATGCCATCACGGTTAATCCAGCCCGAACTCTGCAACTCGAACGTTACGGTCTCGAGGTGGGATGCAACGCTGATATGGTGGTCCTGCAGGCCAAAGACCCCACAGAAGCAATACGCCTGAGAGCAAATCGGCTTTTTGTTATCCGCCGGGGTGAAATTATCAGTAGAAGCGCACCGGTGGTCAGCGACGTCCGTTTTATGGGTGAGGACGTCCGCACGAGCTTCTCAGTCAGAGAGCTTCCCTAACCGAAAAATTTCTCAGGTCTTATCCGCCGTACAAAACCGCGCGATCGCGCGATCGAGGCGTTTGAGCCCCTCTGCAATATCCTCGTCGGGAATAATCAGTGAGGGTGCTATGCGCAACACGCTTGCGCCCGCCACTAACACGAAGAGACCTTCATCCTGCGCGGCATGCATGAGGTCCCGTGCCTTACCTTCCCAGGGCTCGTTCAGGACACAGCCCATCAGCAGCCCAAGCCCCCGAATCTCGCCGAAGACGCCATATTTTTCTCCCAAAGCTCGAAGCGCCCCTTCGATCTGCTGTCGACGTTCATTGACTCCGTCAAGGACAGTGTCGGTACTGACAATATCAAGCACAGCGCTGGCCACCGCGCAGCCCATTGGGTTACCACCCCAGGTACTGCCATGGGTGCCGACCTTCAGTGACTCTGCGACTGCTCCCGTGGATAAAGTCGCTGCCACCGGAAAACCTCCTCCCAAGCCTTTNGCTGTGGTCAGAATATCGGGAGTGACACCATACGACTGATAAGCATAGAGGGTTCCTACCCTTCCGACACCAGTCTGGACCTCGTCCAGTATCAATAAGGCGTTGTGCTCGTCACAAAGCCTTCGGATCGTTTGCAGGAAGGCCTTGTCCGCCGCAATCACACCCCCTTCGCCCTGTACTGGCTCTACGATCACCGCGCAGACGTCTTTATCGAAGGTCTCGTTGAGTGCTCCGATGTCGTTAAAGGGTAGATGCTCTATTGCACCGGGTAGCGGCCCGAAGCCTTCACGATAATTTGCCTGNCCCCCGGCCGTCACAGTNAACAANGTCCGACCATGGAAGGCATTGTCAAAGGCCAGAATCCGGTCTTTTCCTTTNTNGTGATGGTCAAAAGCGTANCGNCGNGCGAGCTTGAGTGCCGCTTCATTGGCTTCCGCACCGGAATTGCTGAAAAAGACCTTATCGGCAAACGTGAGCTCAACAAGCCGGCGAGCAAGTTCCAACGCGGGTTCTGTTGCGAGGACGTTTGAGGTGTGCCAAAGACGACCGGCCTGCTCAGTAAGCGCCGCCACGAGATCAGGATGCGCATGACCGAGAGCATTGACCGCAATACCACCGCCGAAATCAATGTATTCCCGATCTTCCTGATCCCACATACGNGACCCCGATCCGCGCACCGGAATCATCGCTGCCGGTGCATAGTTCGGCATCATGTANCTGTCGTACCACTCGCGCTGTACTGTTGACATTGGCTCGTCCAACCCCTCGGGCGTTTAGCGAATCGCCGAGTTTAGCCACCTTCTATCAAAATAACATCCCGCGAAATCTCGACGTCGCGAAGGGGGGTTGATAGAGTGCGCCGCTCCCCTGACAATTGCTCGCATGAAAGACTCTCCCGATACTAATGCCTCCGGCGACGCAACCCGGGCAATCACCAAAGGCCGGACCTCGGCTGAACACCACGGCGCCGTCAATACGCCGGTNTATCACGCCTCAACTATTTTGCACCCNGANGTCGACTCCTTTGAGANACGCCACGACCCGAACACCGATCGGCGTAANGTTATTTATGGNCTGCTNGGCACCCCNACAACCTTCGACCTTGAAGAGGTGGTTGCAGATCTTGAAGGGGGTCATGGTGCTGTACTGGTCCCTTCNGGACTCGCCGCTATCAGCGTGGCACTGCTCTCNTTTTTGCGTCCGGGAGATCACCTTCTGGTTGCGGACACGGTGTATCCCCCGACACGATCATTCTGCGACCAATATCTCGCAGCCATGGACGTAACGGTAGATTATTACGATCCACTCGTGGGGGCAGNCATAGAGTCGCTAATTAAACCAGAGACTCGGGTAATATTTCTGGAGTCCCCGGGGTCCTTCACCTTTGAGGTGCAGGATATTCCAGCCATCACCGCAGTAGCCCGAAAACACAGTATCACCACGGTCCTGGATAACACCTGGAGCACGCCTCTCTTTTTCAAATCCTTTAGCCACGGTGTCGATGTTTCCGTGCANGCCGCCACCAAATATCTCTCTGGCCACAGCGACGTCTTAATGGGCGCCATCGTCTGTGCGGAACACACCTGGGATCAGGTTAAGCGTACGCACCGNCACCTCGGACAATGCGTCGGCCCGGATGACGCCTATGTCACGTTGCGTAGTGTTCGCAATCTATCCACACGACTCANCGCCCATGAAAANCAGGGGTTGGCGTTAGCCAAATGGCTTTCACAGCGCGACGAGGTCGNTACGGTACTACATCCCGGNCTGGNAGATCATGCAGGCCACNCGATCTGGAAAAGAGATTTTCTTGGCGCTTCAGGTTTGTTCAGTATCGTACTGCANCCCAAATCCCGCGATGCGGTTCTCGCCATGGTTAACGGCATGACCCTTTTCCGGATCGGAGCAAGTTGGGGAGGTTTTGAGAGCCTGATGATTCCGGTGTACCCGGAACAGTACCGCAGCGCGACNGCCTGGGATACACCNGGACAAACCTTGCGTATCCATGCAGGTCTNGAGGATNTCGATGATTTGATCGCCGATCTNGATGCCGGATTTAGTCGGCTTAACCAGGCTACCCGCGGCGACTGACGTGCCGGCATATTGGTAATGGCGCTCGATACCAAGCTCAAAAGCGAGTGTGAGCAATTTATCGACGGGTTTGGCTCACTGTTGCTCTCGACATTGAATCCAGACGGTTCGCCGGATCTCAGTTACACCCCTTTTGTGGATTATGAAGGGCAGTTCCTGATCCTGACGAGTCACCTTTCCGCCCATACCGGCAACCTGATTAATGACTCACGGGCCACAGTACTGTTCATCGAAGATGAAAGCCGGTGCGAACAAATCTATGCGCGGCGCAGGTTGCGCTTCCAATGTGAGGCGCAACGGTTCGCCAAGGAAACCAAGGCCTGGAATGAACTGATTGACCTTTTCGCAGAACGATTCGGTGAGATCATCGATACCTTGCGCACGCTCCCCGACTTCGAGCTCTTTGCGCTCACACCGCAAGGCGGTCAATGGGTAAAAGGATTTGGCAAGGCCTTTGACTTCCGCGGTCGGATACACCAAGACGTCAACCATCTGAACCCGAAAAAGGATTCACCTCAGCGCCCGTGACCCATACCGGGGGGCTTTCTACCTGATTTTTGGAGCCGGGCACTCGCTTTCGTCCCGCCTGCGTGTTGAAGCAGTTTTGCGCTCTGAGATTCGCTCAGTTCAATACACTCCCCAGCACCATGTTGACGCTCCAGTCGAAACGGGCCATAACGCACTCGGATCAATCGGCTGACAGTGCTATTCACACTCTGCCACATCCGTCGCACCTCCCGATTGCGACCCTCCTTCAGGATCACGCGAAACCAGCGGTTCGCGCCTGAGCCCCTGCCCGCCTCAACCGACTCAAAACGGCACAACTGCCCGCCAAGCGTGACGCCAGCCAGCAAGCGTTTAAGTTCCCGCTCACCGGGGTTGCCACGGACCCGGCAGCGATACTCCCGCTCAATACCACCCGAAGGATGCATCAGCTGGTGCGCGAGTTCGCCATCCGTTGTGAAAACAAGGAGACCTGACGTATTGAGATCGAGCCGGCCAACCGACACCCAACGGCCGCCCTTAAGGCGGGGCAGGTTATCGAACACCGTCGGGCGACCCTGAGGATCATCCCGAGAACAAATCTGCCCAACGGGTTTGTGATAGAGCAAGATNCGAGCCGGCGCTGANGGTGNCGAAGCAANAGCCACGGAGCGTCCATCCACCNCTACCTGGCAAGATGGGTCGATCTGCTGCCCAAGTTCGGCAGNTNGGTTGTTGACCGTTACCCGTCCCTGCCGAATCCAACGCTCTACCTCACGACGGGACCCAAGACCCGCCCGAGCAAGGACTTTCTGAATTCGTTCAGTCAAATTCCGAAGTCAGCGCAGCCTTGGTGGCCNATGGCTCATCCGGATCCTGAATCTCGGTGCCTTCATGGTGGGGCNCNTCGTNAGGATNNTCACTGGCCACNAGAGGTTCATCGTCGTCAGCGGTCTCANGATTGATGTCCTCGGCCCGCGCCTCTTCNGACTCATACTCCGNGGACTCCTCGGCGTCNGANTGANNGGCAGCAGGTGTAAGNGNCTCNGGCATTTCTATGCCAAGCTCTCGGGCAATATCAGCGAGNTGCCTCTCGTCATCTAGGCNTGGCAACTCTTTAAGGGATGTCAGNCCGAAATACTCGAGGAAAATCGGNGTTGTGACATACAGCGCGGGGTGTCCGGGTACTTCACGGGTGCCCGACTGACGAATCCATTCNCGATCCAGCAAAACNCGCATGATTTCGGTGGTGACTGTTACCCCCCGAACATCCTCAATATCACCACGNGTAACNGGCTGGCGATAGGCGATGATNGCCAAAGTTTCCAGCAGCGCCCGCGAGTATCGCGGCGGACGACTCTCACGAAGTACGCGCAACGCCGGGGCGTGCGCCGCCTTCGTCTGAAANCGAAACCCGCCAGCAACCTCGACAAGCTCGACTCCNCGATCTGCGTAGTCGGCAGACAATTCCTCAAGCGCNGCCTGGATGATTCCTTTATCGGTTTTCTGATCAAACAGTATTTGCAGGTCCCGCACGCTCAATGGCCTCTCAGAGGAGAACAAGGCCGCCTCGATTGCATTTGCGATCTGTGCTAATTCGGTCATGCTGATTTCGCCTTAACGTGTATCTGGGAAAACGCTTCGTTCTGCGCCACGGTCAGGATACCGTCTCTGACCAGTTCTAGCACTGCAATAAAACTCACTACCAATCCCTTTCTCCCCTCTTCGCTNGTAAAAAAATCACCCAGTGCGACATACTCACCACTGCGAACCCGNTCAAGAATCTGTGACATCCGCTCCCTGACCGAAAGGGTTTCGGGNACCATCTGNAGATTTTGACGTCTCGCAGCGGAAAGCATCGCAGAACGCATTGCTGCTACTAAGTCGTCCANCTCCACCCNGGCTTCTANCTTGGGCGGATCTGGATCCTCTACCCGGGCATAAACAAGATACAGATCGCGCTCCAGCCGCGGCCGACTATCCAGATTTTCTGCCGCACTCTTGAATCGTTCGTATTCCTGNAGCCGCTTAATCAGNGCNGCTCTCGGATCCTCTTGGTCATCATCTTCGGGNTCTGGNCGTGGCAGCAACATCCGGGATTTTATTTCTGCAAGCATGGTTGCCATCACCAGATAGTCCGCCGCCAGATCAAGACGCATGCGCTGCATCAGATCAATATAGTGCATGTACTGACGGGTGATGTCCGCGACCGGTAAATTTAAAATGTCGATGTTCTGCTTTCGGATCAAATAGAGCAACAGATCCAGGGGTCCTTCAAAACTCTCGAGTACCACCTCAAGCGCCTCGGGAGGGATGTAAAGATCAGCGGGCCACTGCTCGAGTGCCTTTCCCGCAACGACCGCCCTCGTGCCACCCTCAGGGCTGTCGTTATCCAGAATCTGTACCGTGTCNTCACTCATGTGTAAAGTGTCCCCACAGCGGTCCGGACNTCCTCCAGTGTTTCCTCGGCTACCTCACGAGCTCGCGCGCACCCNACCTCGATCACCTCCCGCATCCNTCCNGGATTTCTTTCAAAAGGCTCCGCCCGGGCACGAAGTAATGCCTGCTCTTCCAGCAGCGACTCGAGCAAGGGTTTCTTGCAGTCAACACACCCGATACCNGCACTTTTACATCCTTCCGACANTTCGTTGCGTTTNTCCTTNGAGGTATACACCCGATGCAAATCCCAAACCGGGCACTTTTCTGGATCGCCCGGATCATTGCGCCGCTGTCGAGCCGGGTCTGTCGGCATCGACATCAGTCGGGTACTCACACGCTNGGGTTCGTCACGCATCTGAATGGTATTGTTGTANGACTTAGACATCTTTTGTCCGTCTAGCCCCGGCATCTTTGCCGCCGGCGTCAGCAGCGCCTCTGGTTCAGGAAGAATCACACGCCCTCCTCCGTCGAGAAATCCGCTCAGTCGCTCACGATCCTCTGCCGAGATATTGGCAGACCCGGTAATCGCAGCAAGGGCGCTCTCCCGAGCCTCTACACTGCCTTCCTGAAGCCACTCATTACGGGCTCTTGAAAAGGCTTTAGCCACTTTCTTACCGAGACGCGGAAGCGCCTCCTGAGCTTTTTCTTCAAAAGCGCCATCGCGACCGAACACATAGTTAAATCTACGGGCGATCTCCCGGGTCAGTTCCACGTGTGGAACCTGATCCTCACCGACAGGGACNCCGNTGGCCCGGTACATCAGGATGTCTGCNCTCTGAAGCAATGGGTATCCCAAAAAACCGTATGTGGCGAGATCACGATCTTTCAGTTNCTGCTGCTGATCCTTGAAACTGGGCACCCGGAGCAGCCAGCCCAATGGNGTAATCATCGATAGCAAAAGATGCAGTTCCGCGTGTTGAGGGACGCGCGACTGTATAAAGAGCGTCGCCTGCTCTGGGTCAATACCAGACGCTAACCAGTCAACAAGCATATCCCAGACATGGGCATTCATCGACGCTGGTTCTTCGTAATGGGTCGTTAGCGCGTGCCAGTCGGCNACGAAAAAGAAACACTCGGCTTCTTCCTGGAGCCGGACCCAGTTTTTCAGGACGCCGTGATAGTGGCCCAGATGGAGGCGGCCCGTGGGCCGCATGCCGGAGAGAATCCTCCGAGCTTCNGGCTCAATCGACATGGAAAACTTCAGACAGCAGAGCGGTCATGTAAAGGAGGTCCTGGCGGGCACTGCCAATGGAAAGATACAGGNGTAATTTTACCTGATCCGCCACGCCACCTGAACGTTTATCCCGAACTCAGCGCGGAACTTCAATCGAANCTGCCCGCTTTACACCCTGGTCCCGGCATTGCTCCAGCAGATAGGACACCCGCCTACCATCAGGCAAGGTTAAATCCGCGTCGATCTCGTATAGCGGTTCGAGTACGAAGCGGCGAAGATGCATCCGGGGNTGCGGCACCGTCAGANTCCTTGTCGCCATTTCCACCTCNCCATAAAGCAAGAGATCAAGATCGATGTTTCTGGGCCCAAACTGTACTCCGGANCGGACCCGNCCAAGGGCNGATTCGATACCGAGCAGCGTTTGCANTAGACCTTCTGGATCACGTTTGGTTACCAGGCGTGCCACTGCGTTCAAAAAATCGGGTTGATCTGTGACCCCNATGGCTGCTGTACGATAGAGCGAGGAAACCGCCTCTACCCCAACATCCACCTCTTGATTCAGGCGAGTGAGCGCATCACAAATAGCAGACTTGGGATCATCTANATTCCCNCCAAGTCCGATCCAGGCCAAGACAGAGGCCGACTCTGCACTCATCGCACATTACCATTGCCAGATCGAGCCCGGCGTGGACGCCGGCGCCGTTTCCCTGGGGCACTACCCCCATCTAANCCTTTGATCATCGCGTGACGCTGGGCTTCATCGCATTCCTGAATCTCGGTCCACCACTGNGTAAGTTCCGAAGGCACCTCGCCAGCTGTGGAACGCAGNAGCAGAAAATCATANGCGGCACGAAATCGTCGATTCTCCAACAAACGCTGAATCGTTCGCGGACGTCGCGCCTCTAGCCGGCTCTGCAAATCCCAGATCTCCACTACCACCGTGCTAACGCGCCTTGGAATCATTACTCTTTGGTTTTCCCGGCCGAGCACTTCCAGCGCTACACGCTGAAGCACTTGCGGATTGTTCTTCCGCCTTCCGTCCCGCCGATCGCATTGAGAACGGACGACCCTCCAGAATATGCAGGAAAANAGAAAGGCCGCGATAACCGGCTTGCGGTTTGTGATCCGCCTGTCCGTATTTTCAAGTCCCTGCAGAACCAACCCGCGTTTGGGATCCAGGTCCGTCTCTCCGTAGGACCGCTCCGCTTCNGGGAAGAGTTCCGCGAAAAGGCCGAATTCACGCAACAGTCGGAAAGTCGTGACACCGTGCCCACTATGGAAGAGCTTNAGCACTTCATCGAATAATCGCGCTGGCGGAACATGGCGTAGAAGATATGCCTGATCCCTACAAAGGGCTTCAAGATCGCNGTCAAGTTCCATATCCAGCTTNGCCTTGAACCGGACTGCCCGCAGCATCCGGACAGGATCTTCGTTTATTCGCGTCGACGGATCCCCAATGAATCGCAGCCGGCGGGATTTGATATCCGAAAAACCGTCGACATAATCGAACAAAGAGTTGGATCCAATGTCGTAGTACAGGGCGTTNGCAGTGAAGTCGCGCCGAAACACATCCTGCTCCCGGGTCCCAAACACGTTATCCCGTANGATCCGACCGAAACGGCTCTTTGCATCATCCCCAATCTTNGAGTCATCGTCGCGCCCCGCGCGGTATGTCGACACCTCGATCATCTCCCGGCCCATTCGTACATGGANGATCCGAAAACGCCGCCCCACCATCCGGGATCGGGGAAACACTTGGCGGACCTCTTCCGGTGAAGCACTCGTCACGACATCAAAATCCTTTGGCCGCTCGCCCAACAGCAGGTCACGAACGCATCCGCCTACCAGTTCTGCCGAAAACCCCGCGTCGGTGAGTGTGTCAGCCACCTTGCGAGCACCTTTGCTGACGCTAGATACCTGCAGTCCATGCTCCTCGGCACTGAGAACACGCGGGGCAGTCGGCTGATCCCTATTAGGACGGCCGGTCGGAATTAAGGATTTCAGAAATTTCTTGATCAGAAGTCTTGGATGCCGGCCGCAGGATCGTGGTGAACAAACCGCTAGGCGCGCAGCGTAGTAGCAGAAAAGCGACTATATCTTAGCATCTCACCTATGGGGAACATTACCAGTCGACACGGGGTCACTACCGTCAACAGTCCCGCTATATTTTTCCTAAGGGAACTTGGCAGGCTGATACTTACTAGAACTTTCACTAAATTTGGACTGAAAACAGCAGAGCCAGCCTACGCTGCGCTTAACAATATCAGTCGACTAGTGGAAGATATAGTTACGCGGTTGCTCAACCAAAAAGTATCTAACGGTTGATTCAGACGCTTATGCGAATCTGATGTGCGACGCAGGCACGCGAGGCCCCTCAATAAGATATATTCACGCCCTAAGCACCACGCTCCCTTCGTCTAGCGGTTAGGACGCTGGCCTCTCACGCCGGAAACAGGGGTTCGATTCCCCTAGGGAGCGCCATCTTCTCAATGACTTAGGATCGATTGGTTTTCTAGTGAATCGATTGACCTAATTTTTATCTAATAAACTAGGGGCAGATTTATGGCAGAACCAGATATGCCTCCAAACAGGCTCACCGGAGGACATCTCCCACTGGGTTCTGATTGCCTTATCAGAAGTTGGTCGCTGCATTTTCTCTTCGGCCTGAAGATATGTGGAATCGCATTGATAGTGCAAACCGGACTCTGGTTCCCAACTGCCGTTAGCAGTAATGGTTTGGACAACACCACTAAGGAATTTACAGCCACTGGAGAAATGACTCCTGCTGACTGGTCCGATCCTGAAGAGCTGGATCGCACATGGCAGGGGGCGCTGATCGCACTCCCAGATAAACATCAAGTCACCGCGGGCGTCCTTACCGATCTTTCTTCCATCAAAGTATCCCCCAAATTTAAACGCCTGCCGACGGTTATCTATCTGCATGGGTGCGGTGGAATCTGGTCCGGCACACGTGCCAGGATGGACGTGTTCAAGCGGAATGGATTTGCGGTAATTACCCCGGCCAGTTTTGCCCGCAATAAGTACCCCAAATCCTGCGACCCAGTAAAGAAAGTTGGCGGGTTTTATAGAGACATTCTCAAGATGCGCCAGCTGGATACCCTACACGCTATCCAAGAGGCAAGGAAATTGAATTGGGTGGATCCCGACAATATTTTCCTGGTGGGTTTTAGTGAGGGAGCCATCGTGAGTGCAACTTTGTCGACAGAATTAGGTCAACCGCTGCGAGCGAGAGTTATAGAGGGCTGGACCTGCCAAGCTGCTGGGTGGCCTGAATACCGGGGCCTGAATCCTGCGACCATTGAGCCAGTATTAACTCTAGTTGCCGAGGGAGATCCGTGGTTCCAGAATCATTGGACTAAAGGGGACTGTGCCGAATTTATTAACAAAGAGAATGGCAGTCGATCTGTGGTCTACGATCAAGGGCCGCTACAATATACACACAGCCTTCTCCATAATGAGGACGTGCAACAGCTCGTGATTGCCTTTTTGCAAGCACATTTAGTTGAATAGTATTGGTTCGCCGGAAACCGGAGTTCGATTCCCCGAGGGAGCGCTATCTTCTCGATTCCTCAGGCTTTTGAAAGTAAGTGACGTCGAAGAGGAAAGACGCTCGCAACAAGCAGGAAACCTAGAAGTGCGAGGACCATTAGGCCACTACTGAAGCGACCCTGCGCATGAAGAAGAATTCCCAGGAGCACAGGTCCGCCAACGCCTCCAATCTCGGCTGCCGAGAAGAATAACCCCCCAGCAGTCCCCGCCCGCTTGTCACCCACGCCGGGAACCTCCACCAGCGTTAGCACCAGCACCGTCATCATTGACCCTGCAGCAATACCCTCCACGATCAGCGCGAGATAAAGCCATACGCCAGCAGGCTGAGAGAGCAGCGCAAGACTCGCAAGAGCCGAGCAGGAAAAAAGCAGAATCAGCACAGAAAACCGCCTTGAACCAACCGCCATTCGGGGCAGCGTCAAAGCGCTCAGAATGCCGACGACAACAGGTATGGTGGCGAGTGCACTCGCCCTACTCGCATCTGCACCGAAGCTCTGAAGAATCTCGACTAACCAATTTCCCATCCCATGATTTATCGAGAAAACAGCAACACTCATGAGCAAAATGACGCGTACTGCAGGGATACGCAACAGCTCAACCAGGCCAGACATAATGGACTGGCCTTCGATGCTATCCGGCGTGCGCGGGCTTTCTTTCGCCACCAGAAGCCAGAATAGTCCTGCCGCGAGACTCACACCACCCCAGATCTGCAAGAGTGCGCGCCAATTACCTTCGAGCCAGGGCAGAATCAGGGGTTGGGTCAACAACAGGGCCGTGACGGCACCGATGCCCGGGCCCGTGATGTATATCCCCATTGCCAGACCCCGATCCTTACCCTCGAAGCGCTCGCTGACTACCTTGGGCGCACCAGCCGAAATCAGCGGGCCACCGAGTCCGAAAAGGGCGACCGCGATGAGTAAATCAATATATTCCTCGGCAAAGCCTCGGAAGATGCCAGAAAGCCCGATGATTAGCGCACCGATCGCCAACCCCCACCGGGCGCCGATTCGATCCAGGAGAATGCCGCAAGGAATCGCAGCAAATATGTATACAAACTGCCATGCGCCGAGAACCGTGCCCATCGCGCTGTGACTGAAATCGAGATCGGACTCAATCTCACGGACGAGTGGCGCAAGGCTCGCCATACTGAGGCCAAAGGTCATGTAACAGAACCACACCCCCGCGAGCATCCACCAACGCCGCGTGCCCGGTTCAGTCAGAGTCAACGAGCCCCGCACCGGCGCCAAATTTCAGGGAACGCTCCGACTCCGGAACGAGTAAGCGGTCCGCCAAAGATTTAAGTCCGCGAATGCTCTCTGGACTGGCGCAAAGGCCTTCGGTCTCACAAATCCGCTGAAGCTGCGCCTCCTTAGCGGCATCAAGAAGCAAGGTCCCGGAGGAGTGATCGACCGCGTCATTTGACACCCATAACCGAATACCCGCCACCCCCTGAGCGCCCCCACTTTCTTTTCCNGGTTCTTTTTGCCTGCAAAGAACCTCACCATTCGGAGCGCTTGAAAGAACGTAAATCTCAGTTTCGATACTCAGGGCGAGGTCTGTCTTGACCCNACGATAAGCCAGGAGAAGCGCCGCTGCAAACAACAGCGGGCTGTCGACATTGAGGAAATGGATTTCTTTACCTTGACGTGGCCAACCTAACTGTAGCGAATCGCAGCCCACGGCCGAAAGGTAGATGCCCGATAAGGTACCGCTCGTGCGCTCGACGTCGTTAGACAGCGAAAAGAGATCAGGAAATTCATGCGCCACTCGCCCCTCATCCAGAGCGGTGAGGGCATTGAGCGCCTCACCGTCTCCTGGAAAACCACAGGTCTGGAGCCAGAAAATTGGCGCCACCAGGTCCTCCGCAATNCCCAAGGNAAGTCCGACGCCACGGCCGGCTTTAAATAAAAGTTGCCCGAACTCGGTGGAGGACTGCCGCATCAACCACTCTGCGGTGCAACCGATAGCCACCAGTCATCGGCCCAGGGCTCACCCAGTTCGTTCATCAGCGGCGCACCCTGAAACATAGTGATCCGAGTCCATAGCGATGACTTCGGATCAAACTTCGCGGCTCCGAAACAAGCCAGTTTAAAGCGCAGGATATTGAGCGGTGAGCAGTNGCCAGAGATCAGGTTATCCTGAATCTCGCCATACGGATGATCCTCGAGCGCCTGAGCGCGGCGAGCGAGATGACGGAACTCAGGANACTGCTGGAGGAAAGTCATCAAGCTCTGCTGCGGATCCGATTCTGATAGCGTCTGGCGAAAACCTGCCATATCCCGTGCAATGGCTACCGGCATCTCCCGATCCGCTCCAGGTTCTTCAAGCCTTCGACCNAACCGCGGTTCAAGCTTGTTTTCTGAAACATACCAGAAGTGNGCGTTCTCAGAAGCCAATGANAAGTCAAAACGGTCTGTCCATCCATACTGCAGATTCAACTGCTCGAGTGTCTGGCCAACGGTAGCCGTCATTCGGATGTTTCGGAGTTCCTGTGNGTGGAACATGGTGTCGAGTCCNTCCGCCACCTCCGGGTAGATCTCCATCAGCAGCGCGCCCANCAACTCCTGGCNGTCCACGCCAAATGCCTCCTCGCCAAAGCGAAAGAGCGCGTCCCACAGCCGTCCAGAGCGCGGCTCCTGATTCGCTTTCTCCAGCCAGACTCTTAGAGCCGCAAGATCCTGGAGGAGTCGCTGATTACGCTCCTGGTAATCCTCATCCGCCGTTCGCCACTCACTTACGTGCTGAGAGGCGCGGGCCTGTAACACAAGCGCGCGGTCGATTTCCTTGGGCACAATATTCGACATCGATCGGACGCGGGCAATTGCGGTCTCGCGTGCAACAAACCAATGATTCAAAAGTTCCGGGTGACTCATTACGAAAGGCGCCATACCAAGCCCCGTCGCGTTGCCAATACCCAAAGACCGCTTCAAGCACGCGTGCAGCGCCACCGACCGACCAGGCGCTCGTCGCGACGCCATATGTTCTAGCTGGTCGAAGGTGAACTGGCGAATCAGAAAAACCGCCAGCATCTCGGCCTGAAAAGAATTCTTTGTCTCCTGTCGGGACGCTATACGCGAACGGTCACTGACCCCAAACTTGCCATTGCCATACACCGCNGTCGTGCGCATCAGGTAACCGACATCGTTAAGTCGGTCTGCTTCAGGCTGTTCNCCGCGGCTAAGACAATCGCAAACATATTCAAAGAGTCGAAGACTGCGATTAGCNCGNGANATTACAAGGTCGGTGGGCTCAAACCGCCCTGCCTCCTGAAGCGGCACCTGGGATCGAAGCCGATCTATATCCGCGGCGGAGGGAATCCCGTCAAAGAGCACAAACGCCGCATCCCAGGCAGACGCGATAACCCGGTCTGTTCTATCCTCGTCCGCTAACGGATTAGCGAACGCGATCAGGGAATAGGAACGCTGCGCAAGTCGCGCGGTATAAACCGCAGTACCAAACCCCTCATCATCTAAATCGAAGTGTCGACGCCCCAGATGCCAACCCTCATTCGACATACGCCGTAGCAGGATGCGCATGAAACTGAGGCGCGTTGGAAACGCGGCGCCCATCCGCTCAAGGTTACAAACACTTGCAGGCGGCCGGGGCGGGACTGGCAAGTGCAAATGTCCAATCGCCGAATCTTTACCGGAACTCTGGAACTTGCTCGCTGCTACTTGCACTTTCTCTCCTGCGATGTTGTCGTCACAATAATATGTCGCGCATGAAGGCTTCTTGACTTATTTCAAACGCGAGACTCGCGCGCCTTGGCAGTTTCCCGGGGTTCAGATTCGGGGCGACCCGAAAGATTGTTCGAAGAACCGTAGCCAGTTGTTTCCCATCACAGCAGCGACAGACTCATCATCAAAACCAACGCCTCTCAGTCCGGCAGCGATGTTGGGAAAGTCTCGGCTATCCCTAAACCAGGACGGTTGCTCCGGAAAGCCAGGCT
>NHDO01000014.1 GCA_002171735.1 Proteobacteria bacterium TMED61
CGGCTCCGAGATAAATCGAAAAATACAGCGCACCGGCGACACCGATATAAAACGAACTCACTGCAAATGCGGAAAGTTTGGACCGCAGGGGTCGGATGCCAATCAACTCAGCCGCGATATCCATATCGCGAATCGCCATCCATTCGCGGCCAACCCGGCCGCGAACAATATTCTTAGCGCTGAGTGCCAGAATACAGACAACAGTCAGAGTGAAAAGGTACTTCGCTGCCGGTGTCGCTTCAGGACCAGTGATCCGGATACCGAAAAAGTCGATGGGCCTTACTGTAATCATGCCGGTTAGGTTGTAGTCATAAAACCAACCGACCTTGTTGAACATCCAGACCAAAAAGAATTGTGCGGCGAGCGTTGCAACCGCTAGATAAAAACCTTTGATACGCAGACTCGGCAGTCCGAAGATCATACCAACCACCGCCGTGATCACGCCCGATAGCGCCAACACGATTAGGAAGTTAAGTTCGGGGAAAAAGCCTACCAACTTGAAAGATGCATAAGCGCCGACGGCCATGAAGGCGCCTGTCCCGAGCGACACTTGGCCGCAGTAGCCAGTGAGGATATTCAAACCCAGGCCTGCAAGCGCATAGACCAGAAACGGCACCAAAACCGCGTTGGCCCAGTACTGGTCAAGGACCAGGGGTATGGCCAAAAAGGCTACAACGACTACGCCGATCACAAACCAGCGATCCTGGGCAATGGGAAATATGGCCTGGTCCGCGGGATAACTGGACTTAAGTTGACCACTTTCTCGATAGAACATCGTCAGACCCTCTCGATGATACGTTCGCCGAATAGGCCTTGGGGTCTGAACAGCAGAAAGCCCAACGCCAACATGTACGCAAACCAGTTCTCGATAGCGCCCCCCACCATCGGGCCAATATAGACCTCGGCCAATTTTTCGCCCACGCCGATAATGAGTCCGCCGACGATTGCGCCAGGAACCGATGTGAATCCGCCAAGGATGAGCACGGGAAGCGCTTTCAGTGCAATCAGGGAAAGTGAGAACTGCACTCCGGACTTACTGCCCCACATGATGCCGGCCACCAGCGCTACGATTCCTGAGACCGACCAGACGATCACCCAGATTTTATCCAGTGATATTCCAACGCTGAGTGCCGCCTGATGATCATCCGCCACAGCACGAAGGGCCCGACCGATACGGGTGCGCTGAAAAAAGATCGCCAAGACCACCACCAGAACGGCTGCGGTTCCTGCGGCAAAGATTTCAAGCTTCTCTAAATAGAGGTTGAAACTATCCAGCAGCCAGTCTGAAGCGCCCTGGGGGATCCCAATATCAAGCGGCTTGACATCGGAACCAAACAGAATATCGCCAAGGCCCTCCAGCACAAAAGCAAGGCCAATGGTGGCCATGAAAAGGATGATTTCGTTCTGCTTGACCAAAAAGCGCAATACGGTGCGTTCGATCACCCACGCCAACACAATCATGACCACGATCGTGGCGGGGATCGCCAGCCACACCGGCAAGGTAAAGCCGAAAACAGCAAAAAACCAGCCGTCCTCTGCCAGGAAATCGTAAAGCGCCAGTGCCGCAAAAAGGGCCATAACCCCTTGCGCAAAGTTGAAGATTCCGGAAGCTTTGAAAATCAGTACGAAACCGAGGGCAACGAGGGCGTACATGACACCAGTCATTAGACCGCTTAGGATCACTTCCAGAAGAAAGATATCAAATGCCATCGACGAACTCCTCTTCGGTCGGCACACCAAGACGAATCGCGGCGGAGTCAGTCATGACTGACTCCGAGATAAGCATCGATCACATTCTGATTGGCGCGAACTTCCTGGGGGGTGCCCTCAGCAATCTTGCGCCCGTAATCCAGCACGACTACCCGATCTGAGATATCCATCACCACGCCCATATCATGCTCGATGAGCGCAATCGTGGTCCCAAATTCGTCGTTGGTTTCGAGAATAAACCGGCTCATGTCCTCTTTTTCTTCCAGATTCATCCCGGCCATGGGTTCGTCCAGCAAGAGCAGTGTCGGCTCGGCCGCCAACGCACGACCGAGTTCGACCCGTTTTTGCAGACCGTAAGGCAATCGGCCGACCGGCGTCTTTCGGATCGACTGAATCTCGAGAAAATCAATCACGTGCTCGACAAACTCGCGGTGCTCAATCTCCTCGCGTTGAGCCGGGCCGAGATACAAGGCCTGCCAGAAGAGGCCTTTGCTCATATGCGTGTTGCGGCCAGTCATGATGTTATCCAGAGTGCTCATACCCTTAAAGAGCGCAATATTCTGGAAAGTTCTGGCAATGCCACCCGCTGCCGCGTCATGGGGGCGCATCTGCTTTCGCGCCTGCCCCTGGTAGGTAATCGTTCCCTCCTGGGGGTGATAAAAGCCGTTGATCACGTTGAGCATGGAACTCTTACCAGCGCCGTTGGGGCCAATAATTGAGCGGACCTCGCCTTTGCGTATATCAAAACTTACATCCACCAGCGCGTGTACACCGCCAAAGGAGAGCGATATTGCATCGACTTGAAGAAGAGTNTCGGTTGCTTGCTCGCTCGACATACTGATGAANTATCTGGAGCTGATCAAATATCTGTGTCGCNGCNAATCCACCGAAACGCGAAGATTAGAAGCCAAGTGCATCAATGTTCAGGCAGCTGCGCGTACGCGCTCTNATGATACCGCAGCATCACGTATTTCAAGATCGGCTTCAATCCGTCCCTGACGGCCATCCTCAAACATGACCTCGGTGCTGACAAAACAGCTTTTGCGCCCGTCAAAAAGCGCATCAATGAGATCCCCATAGCGTTCGTTGATGATTCGCCGACGGACCTTTCGGGTCCGGGTNAGCTCCCCGTCATCCGGATCCAATTCCTTNTGCAGGATCAGAAAACGCCGNATCTGCGACGAGGAAAGATGGGAATCCTGGGCGAGACTCTGGTTCACCTGCTCGATACAGTCTTGTATCAGGGTATAGACCTTGGCATGCGCCGCAAGTTCCTGATAACTGGCGTAAGAAACATTATTGCGCTCGGCCCAGTTGCCCACGGCATCAAGATCGATATTAATAAAAGCAGTNACAAAATCCCTCTGATCGCCAAAGGTAACGACTTCTTTAATTTCGGGGAAGAACTTCAGCTTGTTCTCCAGAAACTTGGGCGCAAACATACTGTCGTCGGTCAGTTTGCCGACATCCTTAGCACGGTCGATGATGCGGAGGTGGCCTTCATCATCGAAGTACCCAGCATCGCCGGTATGCACCCAGTTATCCGGAGTCTTGGTTTCAGCGGTTGCCTCGGGATTCTTGAAGTACTCCTTAAACACTCCCGGGCTGCGGTAAACGACTTCGCCGTTGTCTTCGATCCGNACCTCAACNCCCGGCGGGGGTGTACCCACACTTTCAGAACGCACTAGCCCGTCAGGCTGCATGGTAATNAAGACAGTNGCCTCAGTCTGGCCGTAGAGCTGTTTGAGATTGATACCCAAAGAGCGATAGAACTCAAAAATCTCGGGGCCGATAGCCTCACCTGCCGTGTAAGCCACCCGAACCCGGCTTAATCCCAAGGTATTCTTGAGGGGNCCGTAGATCATCAACTCACCAAGACCATAATGAAAGCGATCCCAGGTCGAAACCGNTTGCCCGTCCATCAGGGCAGCGCCCGTCTTTTTGGCTACTTTCATGAAATGATCGAAGAGACTGCGCTTCAGTCGCCCGGCATCCTTCATGCGGATAATCACACTGGTCAGCACGCTCTCAAAAACCCTGGGCGGCGCAAAATAAAATGTCGGCCCGATCTCGCGCAGATCCTGTGCNACTGTATCNGCGCTTTCCGGGCAGCTGACGCAAAAACCCGCGACGAGGCCCATGGCAAACGAGAACGCATTGTCTCCAACCCATGCCATNGGCANGTAGGCGAGCACCTCTTCGTCGGCAGTGATCTGGTCGAACGCNTTGGCATTGAGCGCGGTCACCAGAAGATTCTCATGCGACAGCACAACACCTTTCGGCCGNCCNGTCGTGCCCGAGGTATAGAGGATAATCGCAGTATCAGACCCGGCGCCTTTCTGGATTTCTGAAACAACGGTCTCGGGGTTCGCTTCCAGAATCTCGCGTCCGCTCTTCATCACCGTCTGGATATCCATGACGATCTGNGGATCGTACTTGCGCAATCCCTTGGGATCACAATAGAAAATACGCTCCACCCTNGGACATTGCTCGCGGATCTCGAGAGCCTTGTCTACCTGTTCCTGGTTCTCAGCAACGATAAAGCGNGCCTCGGCATGATCCACAACATACNGGATCTCCTGCNCAACCGAATCCTGGTAAGNAGGAACGGGGACACCGCCAAGGGACTGTGCGGCGATCATNGCGCCGTAAAGGCGCGGCCGGTTATCGCCAATAATGACAAGAGTATCGTTTCGGGTAAAACCAAGTTGAGACAACCCGGCGGCGAANGCAAACGCTTCCTCNCCGATCTGCCCCAGCGTCCAGGTCTGCCAGATACCGTAGGCNTTCTCACGCATTGCCGGNCGTTCAGCGTCATGATTCAGACGCTGCAGCAAAAGCTGGGGNAAAGTCTGTCCCTGCGATTCAGAAGAATCGNCCATACCNNCTCCTNGGNTTANTTTGNGGNTCCGCGTTTGCATCAACTCCCGATCTTACTGTCCGGGTTTAGCGATGCTCCTCAAACCATTCTACTGCAAGAAAAACTGACTACTGCAAGAAAAACTGAGTTCGAGTTATACCTTCACGCCGATTTATGAGATCCAGAATTCTTCGTGTGACCAGTAAAAATCCAAGAATTAAGCACTAAAACGGGATATCGTCGTCGAAATCGCCACTTGGGGCGGGGTCACGCTGAGAAGAATCCGCCGGAGGCGCTCCCTGAGAATCTCCTGCGCCCCCGCGTCCTCCTAGAAACGTCATTTCTCTCGCAACAATCTCTGTGGACCAACGATCATTTCCATCCTTATCCTGATATTTTGAGGTTTGAATTCTTCCCTCAATATAGACTTGGGATCCCTTTTTTAAATACTCACCGGCGAGTTCGGCCAGACGGCTAAATAACTTAACTCGGTGCCATTCTGTTCGTTCCTGTTGCTCCCCGGTATTCTTATCTTTCCACCGGTCCGAGGTTGCCACCGAAATACTCGCGATCGCGTTGCCATTCGCCGAATAACGAATTTCTGGATCGTTACCCAAGTTTCCTACAATGATTGCTTTATTCACTCCAGCCATCAGTCAATCTTCCTTTTTCGTTTACGATTTAATCACCAGTCTGTCATAAAAGCAGTATACCGCTGACCAAGCGAATGTCATCCATTCCTTTCGGATTTTGACCCTCGTTTTTCGCCAGTTCGCGATCGAAAATCCACATAAATGAGTATATCCTTGTTCGTCGACAGCACAGTACTTGATACGTGGACATAGCTACTGCTAGTGTGCTGGACTCTATTGACGGGCATTTTGTGGTTAGTTATAACGGGCCGAAGCCTTAATAGTCTATTAACCATTGTCTTCGTATACCGGTTTCGGAGGGGAGAATGAATGTCACGGTTGCTGTTGATGTCCGCAATGTCTCAAAAATATTCAGTGCCGGCACCGGACAGGAAGTCACCGCGCTCGATGATGTCTCGGTGTCAATTGCGCAGAACAAATTCTTCACCCTGCTTGGCCCTTCAGGCTGCGACAAGACAAACCTGGTTCGATGGATTGGTGGTTTTAGGCGCTCCAAACCTGACTCGATTTTTCTAGAATAATGAAAGCGATGCAGGGTTTTCCCGTTGCCCCCGACAAACGAGTACCGCGTGACGAATGGGATCGTGCGCCCTGGAATCGCTGGTCTTTTCAACATATCCGAGAGATTCTTCCAACTGTTGAAGTCTGGCGGGGTAACGGCCCTATCTGGCAGTTTCAGGAAAATCTGACCGATCTCGATTCTGTAACCTTTACTAGCTGCTCCGG
The DNA here is from genome assembly GCA_002171735.1 of Proteobacteria bacterium TMED61. Lineage (GTDB taxonomy): Bacteria > Pseudomonadota > Gammaproteobacteria > Arenicellales > UBA868 > UBA868. The sequence goes on from NHDO01000014.1 coordinate 5,950, forward strand.
TAAGCCCACCACCGTAATCGACTGGCTCCTGCAAAATTTTGCCAACGGCATTTTGGTTATCCATCACGGTGAGGTTCGCTACGAGCGCTACCTCAACGGGATGACAGAGCGCACGTTACACCTGTCCCAGTCAATGGCGAAATCGGTCACCTCTACAGTCGCAGGCATTTTGGTCTCGCGCGGATTGTTGGATCCTGAAGAGCATATTAGTACTTACCTTCCAGAGCTGGAAGCGACCGGCTGGAAAGACGCCAAGCTACGTCACACGCTCGACATGACCTCCGGCGTGCGCTACGTCGAGGACTATGAAGCACTCGACTCGGACATAGCGGCAACCGATGTCGCCTCGGGCTGGCGTCCAGCACAGCCCGATGTTCCATACTTCCAGTGTATGTGGGACCAAATTCTGAGTCTCAAGGACACCGTTCGTGAACACGGTGCGCTTTTTGAGTACCGCTCGATTGAAACCGATGTGCTGGCGCACTGCATGGAACGGGTGACACAGACCCGCCTTGCAGAACTCATCAGCAAAGAACTCTGGCAGCCGCTTGGTGTACAGGAGAGCGCCTGTTTCACCGTGGATGCAGCAGGCTATCCACTGGCTGACGGCGGTTTCAATGCCACACTGCGCGACTATGCCCGTTTTGGTCAGATGCTATGCAACGGGGGTGTTGGCAACGGCCAGCAGATCGTGCCACGGGAATGGCTACTGGCTAGCTTTGATGCGGATCCATCCCTTTTCAGCGACAAAAACAATATGGATCTCGATAACGGGGCTTATCGCAACCAGTTCTGGATCAGAGATATCGAACGGCGCATCCTGATGGCAAGAGGCGTATTCGGACAGATTATCTATGCCGACATGGACAACAGCCTGACCATTGCCCGTTTAGCAAGTTGGCCTGAATTTGTCTCCAGCGAACGAAAAACCGATGATCTGCGCGCATTCGATGCCATCACCCATTTCCTCACGAATCAATAGCATGAGCGATCTTGAACTTTGTTACCTACCGGCCACCGAAGCGATTGCCCAGTTCAAGGCTAAAACCCTATCCCCTGTTGAACTGCTGGACGCGCTGATCAAGCGGGCCGAAGAGGTGGAACCCGTCATCAACGCGTTCACCTATCGTCACTTTGATGAAGCCATGGATAAGGCAAAAAAGGCAGAAGCGAAATACGCCTCCGGCAAGCGCACCAGAGCTCTTGAGGGATTACCCATCGGCATCAAGGATGAAAACCTTATCAAGGGCAAGCCGACATCCAGCGGCTCACTGATCATGAAAGACTTCGTCGCGGACAGAACCTCGGTTGGTAACGAGCGAATATTGCGCGCCGGAGGAATTGTTCATGCCCGAACTGCGACACCAGAGTTTTCGTCCGCAGTATATACAAATTCCCGGTTATGGGGGGTCACCCGAAATCCCTGGAATCCTGAGTTCACCCCCGGTGGATCGTCCGGCGGTACCGCCGCCTCACTTGCCGCTGGCACCAGCGCGATTGCCACGGGCTCGGACATCGGCGGCTCAATCCGAATCCCGGCAGGCACTTGTGGACTGGTTGGGTACAAACCTCCGTACGGCCGCAACTCGGATGATCCGCCCTTCAACTTGGATTTTTACTGCCATACGGGACCCCTCGCGCGGAATGTCAGTGATGCTATCGTGCTACAGAACGTCATGTGCGGACCGCACCCGAAAGATATGGCGAGCCTTAGGCCCAAACTGCGCCTGCCGGCGCAGTACCTCCCGATCAAAGACTGGAAGATTGCCTTTTCGATGGATCTTGGCTTCTTTGAAGTTGATCCTGACGTGCAAAAGAATACGCTTAAAGCTCTGGATGTCTTTCGTGATCTTGGGGCCACGGTGGAGGAAGTGGATATTGGCTGGGACCACAGTGCACTTGATGCAGGTCTTGCATACCTTTCCCATATCTTCGGTGCTGATATGGCCACCTATCTGAAGGACCATGCTGACAAGATGACGACCTATGTACGTCAGTGGGCAGAAGAGGCGCAGAAATCAACTGCAGCGGAATTTCTGCACACTCTGGAAGTTGCTAACGAGATGTATGCGACCGTCGGACCCCTACTGGAAAAATACCAGGTGCTCGTTTGCCCCACCAACGCACTTCCTGCAGTACCCGCTGATTTTGACCACTCGCGGGACACAATCAGCATTAACGGCAAGAACGTAAACCCTGCGCTAGGCTGGGTGATGACAACGCCCTTTAACTCTTTAAGTCGTTGTCCGGTCCTGACGGTACCCACAGGACGTGCCAGTAATGGCGTTCCGACCAGTATTCAGATTGTCGGGCGCACCTATACCGACAAGGATGTCTTTCAGGCCGGAATGGCGTACGAATCCGCTGCACCCGTCTGGTTTGCAGGAGACGGCCTCAGACCGGATGTAGGCGGTGCCTGAAACCCGCTGTCTCCCCGGCCGGGAAACGATATCGCTCGCCAACTGGCGGCAGAGCCCGTACAACCGTTTCTCATTTCATCATGTGCGTGAGGTCATCCCAACCGCTGAGGTGAAGGGGGCGCATCAACCGTCAGCGTTCTCCCATAACCCCATTGATCCCGAGTGGCTTTCCCGCAAACTGAAAGAGCCTGATCTTTTGGCAACGCTTAAGGCCTCTAGCAGCGATGCTTTCCTTGTCGTCAGGCAAAACGAAATTGTTTACGAGTGGTATGCCGATCATTACCAAGATCAGCAGCCACACATTCTTTTTTCAGTCAGCAAGTCAGTGACCGGACTTCTTGCCGGCATCTTAGAGTCTCAGGGGCTTATCGACCCAAAGGCGCAAGTTGCCGACTTCCTTCCTGAAGCCAAAGACAGTGGATATGGCACCTGCACGGTTCAGCAGATTCTCGATATGCAAGCCGAGATCAACTTTGTTGAGGATTACCTCGATCAGACTGGATCCTTCGCCCGCTACCGGGCCGCCACGGGATGGAATCCTCCATCAGCATCAGCCGCCGAACCTGAAGGGCTTGCCGCATTTTTGATATCCCTTAAAGGAACGGGTAAGGCTCACGGACAGATCTTCCGATACCTTTCTCCCAACTCGGATCTTCTTGGCCTGATCCTCGANCGNGCAGCGAACGCACGCTATNCGGACCTCCTGTCGAAATACCTGTGGCAGCCCCTCGGATCTTCACACAATGCCTATGTGACCGTTGACCACAAGGGAGCCGCCCGTTCGGCTGGGGGACTCTGCGTGCATCCCTCGGATCTTGCGCTACTCGGCAGCGCTATCGCGAGGGCGGCCTCGGGTGAGGGTCATCCCGCGATCCCCCCCGAATGGATCGAAGATACTCTATCGGGCGGTGATGTCGATGCCTGGCAGTCGGGGGCGTTCGTGAACCTTCTNCCCCAGGGGGTCTATCGTAATCAATGGTACCTAAGCGATACCACCTCACCCGCGATACTCGGCATTGGGATTCATGGACAGTGGCTATATATNGANCCNANGACGCAAATCGTCATCGTGAAATTTTCCTCCGAGGCGCAGCCGGTCGACGAGTCTCTCGACATCAAATTGATTGGCTTCTTCGGCGAAATCTGCCGCGCNCTGTCCTGAGCGCGCGGTCAGGCCGATAGCCAGACTGATTTGCNGGCTCAGTTACTGGCGAAGCGGCAGTACACCCAGTACCGCATGCGCCTGATGCAGATCGAAACAGCTTTCGTCAACGCGGATATAGGCAATTCGGTCCTTTGGCAGCACGGTGACNTGATCCACCCCTTGCAGGGCGCCCAAATGCAATTCAAGAGACTCNAGATCGAGATCAGTCTCACCATCGAGTCGCAAGGTAACGCTGTTTCGAAGTTCAGGCGTGGCTCCGGTAAAGGCCAATATCAGCCAGGCCAAGCTTGCCAGTGCGCAGAATGCGAACACACCCGNTCCACCGAACATTCCGAGCAGAATGCCGCCGAAAGCACCGCCNACAAAAACCCCGGCAAATTCAAACGTGTTGTAGACCCCAATCGCGGTTCCCTTGGCATAGCCCGGCGCCAACCGGGTCATTAATGACGGCAGCATCGCTTCGAGCAAATTGAAGCCGACAAAAAAGCATAAAAGACCCGTGAGCAGAAGTTTCGNCTGATCCATGCCGCTCAATAGCGCNAGTTGCCCNNCNAGCAGGATAGCGATNGCCAGACGGAAGACCCAAAACGTCCGCTGGCGACGCATTCCCATCATTAGTAGAGGTGCCATCAGCAGAANAGAACCGATCAGCACCGGGATATAAACCTGCCAATGGGCGTCTCGTTTGAGTTCAAGCGTATCCACCAGGGCAAAGGGAATCACGACGAAAAGTGCAGTCAGCACCATATGCAGAATAAAGATNCCGAGATCGAGTCGCAAAAGATGCGNGTTGGCAATGACCTCACGGAAATAGACGAGCGTCGCTCTTGAGCCNGGATCCCGAGCCGCATGCTGAGGGGTGGGCACCCACCAGACGATNACGGCAACACAGCCCAATGCCAACACAGCAGTCAACCAGAAAATACCGCTGACGCCGATCCATCGGTCCAGCGCCGGTCCGGCCATAAGCGCAAGCAGAAATGATGCGCCGATACTCATCCCGATCAGCGCCATTGCCTTGATACGCTGCTGTTCACGGGTCAGGTCNGCCACCAGCGCGAGCACGACGGCCGCAATCGCACCGCTGCCCTGCAACGCCCGGCCGATGATGATGCCCGTCAGAGTGTCAGACATGGCTGCCACGCCACTACCAAAAGCAAATATCAAAAGCCCCAGAATAATCAGCGGCTTTCGCCCAAATCGATCTGACAAGGCGCCAAAGGCGATCTGAAAAAGTGCCTGAGTTAATCCGTAGACACCGACTGCAAGCCCGATTAGGAACGGGGTTGCCCCATCCAGTTGGGCGGCGTACAGCGCGATTACGGGCAACACCAAAAACAGTCCGAGCATGCGCAGGCTGAACACTCCTGCCAGGGCCGCTACCGACCGCCGCTCGGAGCGATTCATTGGAAATTTCTCAGTGCGTAACGTCAACAGGGTCTATCCAAGATGGAAATCCAGTACCCGGTCTGGCTGTGGCGGTGTTGCACGCGTTACAGCACAGGCCTCACCAGCAAAACGTGAAAAGCCTTTGAACCCGGGGACACAAGGGACGTAATATTAACAGTTTGCCTTTTCGCAACCCAGCAACCATGCGCAACATCAAAATCCGTGGGGCNCGAACCCACAATCTGCAGAGTGTCGACATCGACCTGCCTCGCGACAAACTGATCGTGATTACGGGCTTGTCTGGATCGGGGAAATCCTCCCTGGCCTTTGACACCGTTTATGCCGAAGGCCAGCGCCGTTATGTAGAGTCGCTGTCGGCCTACGCGCGGCAATTCCTCTCGCTGATGGAAAAACCGGATGTTGATCTCATCGAAGGTCTGTCACCCGCGATCAGTATTGAGCAAAAAGCGGCATCCCATAATCCCCGATCCACGGTCGGCACCGTGACCGAAATATATGACTACCTGCGCCTTCTTTATGCCCGGGTCGGCGAACCTCGGTGCCCGGATCACGGAGTCACCCTGGCCGCCAGCACAGTAAGCGAAATGGTAGACCGGGTCCTGATGCTCGATGAGGGCACTCGGATCCTGCTCCTGGCACCGGTCGTCCAGGACCGCAAAGGGGAATACCAGCAGCTGCTGAAGAGCCTGCTGGGTCAGGGCTTTATCCGAGCGCGGATCGATGGTGTCGTATACGAACTCGATACTCCGCCTGCGCTTGACCGCAAACGCAAACACAGCATCGATGTCGTTGTGGATCGCGTAGTAATCAAGTCTGATCTTGCCCAGCGACTGGCTGAGTCATTTGAGACCGCGCTTGCGGTTGCTGATAGCCTCGCGCTGGTACAGGTAGTGCCCGGAGATGATGAAGGCGAGGGCCAGGAGATGCTCTTTTCCGCTCGTTATGCCTGTCCACACTGCGGATACAACCTTACGGAACTCGAGCCCCGGCTCTTTTCTTTCAATAACCCAGCTGGGGCCTGCCCCGACTGTGACGGCCTTGGGGCCCGTCAGTTCTTTGACCCTGAGCGGGTCATTCATGATGAGACCTTGAGCCTGGCAGCGGGGGCGATTTCTGGCTGGGACCGGCGTAACGCCTTTTATTTTCAAATGCTGAACTGTCTCGCCGAGCATTACGACTTCGACATTGAGAAGCCCTTTCGCCGCCTGCCGAAGAAAGTTCAGGACATCATTCTTTATGGAAGCGGCAAGGAAAAAATCAGCTTCAGCTACCTGCGCTCACACGGGAGGCGCCCGCGACGACGGGCACACAGTTTTGAAGGGGTCATCCCCAATATGGACCGCCGCTACCGGGATTCTGAATCCAATACNATCCGCGAGGAACTCTCCCGNTATGTCAACACTCAACCCTGTGAAAGTTGCCAAGGCAGCCGTCTCAAAACAGGNGCCCGTCATGTATTNNTAGGCAGTCAACCNGTNCATCAGGTAACCGCGATGCCGATTGAATCTTCACTTGAGTTTTTCGACACCCTTTCCCTGCCCGGGCATAAGGGTGAAATCGGCGAGCGAATCATCCGGGAGATCAGCGAGCGCCTGCGGTTTCTNGTGAACGTCGGTCTCGAATACCTGACGCTAGACCGTACGGCGGAAACCCTNTCTGGCGGGGAGGCGCAGCGAATCCGCCTCGCCTCTCAAATCGGTTCCGGGCTAGTGGGGGTCATGTACATTCTTGATGAACCCTCCATCGGGCTTCACCAGCGAGACAATCAACGACTGCTCGATACGCTNTTTCACCTGCGGGACCTGGGCAACACGGTAGTNGTCGTCGAGCACGACGAAGAGGCAATCCGCAGTGCCGATCATATTGTCGATCTTGGCCCGGGTGCCGGGATTCANGGAGGACGCGTGGTGGCCGAAGGCAGCGTACAGCAAGTCCTTCAAGCGCCCGAGTCGATGACTGGCCAGTATCTTGCCGGCACTCGGACCATNGATGTTCCCAGTCAGCGCACCAAACCCGAGCCNGGCAGAGAACTCGTCATCCGCGGCGCGACCGGTAATAACCTTAACGGTCTTGATGTGTCACTCCCGGTNGGTCTCCTGACCTGTGTGACGGGGGTCTCAGGATCGGGCAAGTCCACTCTTATCAATAACACGCTCTACCCTGCCATGGCCCGGCATCTGCATTCGAGCCGGCAGCCACCAGCACCGCATGACGCGATTGAGGGCCTTGAGCAGTTTGACAAGGTCATTGATATNGACCAGAGCNCGATCGGGCGCACGCCCCGATCNAACCCCGCCACCTACACCGGACTCTTTACTCCAATACGGGAACTCTTTGCAGGCGCGCCGGAATCACGCGCCCGCGGATACAAGGTGGGANGATTCTCTTTCAATGTGCGCGGTGGACGCTGCGAGACCTGCCAGGGTGACGGNCTCATCAAGGTNGAAATGCACTTTCTGCCTGANATCTATGTACCCTGCGACAGTTGCCAAGGCAAGCGCTATAACCGCGAAACACTCGATATCCGGTACAANGGCCGCACCATCCANGAGGTGCTCGACATGACCGTTGCCGAAGCAGGAGAATTTTTCGCAGCGATTCCTGTCATTAAGCGCAAACTCGACACNCTGCTTGCGGTTGGNCTGGGNTACATCCGCCTCGGACAAAGNGCCACCACGCTCTCAGGGGGAGAAGCGCAGCGCATCAAACTCTCAAGAGAACTCTCCAAACGTCCGACCGGGCGGACCCTGTATATTCTCGACGAACCCACTACCGGCCTNCACTTTCACGACATCCGCCAACTTCTAGGCGTNCTCCATCGTCTGCGCGACCAGGGCAATACTGTGGTGGTGATCGAACACAACCTTGATGTCATCAAGACTGCCGACTGGATCGTTGATCTTGGACCCGACGGGGGTCTGCGCGGAGGAAAACTGGTTGGCACGGGCACACCTGAAGACCTCGCACAAATTGCCAACTCCTACACAGGCCAGTTCCTCAAGGATCTTTTGGAACAGCGAATCGCCTCCTGATCAAGGAGAGATCAGAAATAATTACTCGTCGTCATTTTGAACATTAAATGGTCAGACCGCCAGACCAATGATTGCAGGTTGGCAATCCCTCCTGTGGTACTGTGNTTTGCAAATTAAAGCGGTAGTTGTTTCGCCCGGCGCAATAAGTTGTCAATGCGCTCTGCTGAGAAATGCGCAATGGTGGATTCCCATCCAGATANAGATCTTGACCCGCTTGAGACTCAGGAATGGCAGGACGCCTTAAGCGCGGTCATCGAACGCGAAGGCCAGGNGCGTGCTCACTTTCTCCTTGAGACCCTGATCGATCAGGCCCGGCGCAGCGGCACTCACATTCCCTTCCGACCGACGACGGCATACCTCAATACCATTCCCGCGGCCAATCAGGNCCACAGCCCGGGGGATCCCGCCATCGAATGGCGGATCCGCTCCCTGATACGCTGGAATGCACTCGCCATGGTGATGCGAGCTAATCAAACCAGCAGTGAACTGGGTGGGCACATCGCGAGTTTCGCGTCGGCCGCCACACTATACGATGTGGGCTTCAACCATTTCTGGCGCGGCGCGCAGGCTGAACAGGGAGCGGATCTTGTCTTCTTTCAGGGGCACTCGGCACCGGGCATATATGCACGCGCTTTTCTCGAGGGCCGTTTGACCGAGGGACAACTTGAAGGCTTCAGACAGGAAGTGAAAGGCAAAGGCCTTTCTTCCTATCCGCATCCCTGGCTTATGCCCGATTTCTGGCAGTTCCCCACCGTATCGATGGGTCTTGGACCTATCCAAGCAGTTTACCAGGCGCGCTTCATGCGCTACCTGCAAAACCGCGAGTTCACTCCCCACTCNGACCGTAAAGTCTGGGCCTTTGTGGGGGATGGCGAGATGGACGAGCCTGAGTCGACCGGAGCGCTGGGCATCGCCGGACGGGAACGTCTAGACAACTTGGTGTTTGTCATCAACTGTAATTTGCAACGGCTCGATGGGCCGGTTCGGGGCAACGGGAAAATCATTCAGGAACTGGAAGGCACCTTCCGGGGCGCAGGATGGAATGTCATCAAACTGGTCTGGGGCTCGTACTGGGACAAACTTCTGGCANGGGATACCCAAGGACTGCTGAAACAGCGGATGGAAGAAGCTCTGGATGGTGAATACCAGGCCTTCAAGAGCAAAGACGGCGCCTTTGTCCGGGAACATTTTTTCGGTAAATATCCGGAACTTGCGGCCATGGTGGCCAATATGACTGATGAAGACATCTGGCGGCTCAACCGGGGTGGCCATGATCCGCACAAGGTCTATGCGGCTTACGCTCAAGCTGCCGCNCACCGGGGCCAACCTACGGTGATCCTAGCCAAAACGGTCAAAGGGTATGGCATGGGAGAATCTGGTGAAGGCCAGAACACCACCCACAGCCAGAAGAAGATTACGGACGAATCATTGTTGGAATTTCGTGACCGATTCCGNATTCCCCTTGAAGACGAAGCCGTGCTCGCCTGTAAGTTTTTTCACCCGGGTGATGACAGTCCCGAGGTGCGCTACCTTAAAGAACGCCGCACCGCCCTTGGCGGGAGTCTGCCAGCCCGNGCCGACAAAGCCCCTGCTCACGAAACGCCGGATTTGTCGCTCTTCCAGTCCCAACTCGAGGGCAGCGGTGATCGTGAGATTTCCACCACGATGGCGTTTGTCAGGCTCCTCACNGCCCTTACCCGGGACAAAACTCTGGGCCGCTATGTGGTGCCGATTGTCCCTGATGAATCACGCACCTTCGGCATGGAGGGCATGTTCCGCCAGCTGGGCATCTACGCACCGGAAGGGCAACTGTATCTTCCCGAAGACGCAGATCAGCTGATGTATTACCGCGAAGATATTAAGGGTCAGGTACTGCAGGAGGGAATCACCGAAGCCGGTGCCATGTCCTCGTGGATTGCGGCAGCGACCGCCTACAGCANTCATGGCATTGCCATGATTCCTTTTTANATTTTTTATTCTATGTTTGGCTTGCAGCGAGTGGGTGATCTTGCCTGGGCCGCGGGCGATCAGCAGGCCCGAGGATTCCTGATTGGCGGTACTGCCGGACGAACCACTCTCGCCGGCGAAGGTCTTCAGCATCAGGATGGCCATAGCCTGTTGATGGCGGCGAGNATTCCAAACTGCGTCTCTTACGATCCCGCCTTCAGTTATGAGCTGGCCGTGATCGTGCACGACGGGGTGCGCCGGATGTATACCGAGCAGGAAAACGTTTTCTATTACATCACCGTGATGAATGAGAATTACGCACACCCACCNATGCCTGAAAACGTCAGGGANGGAATCCTTCAAGGTCTATACCGGCTGCGTCAGGCTCCGCGGGGACGCAAAGCCGCACCCCGGGTCCAGCTTTTCGGCAGCGGGACCATATTGCGTGAGTCCATGGAGGCTGCCCAACTGTTGGAACAGGACTTCGGTGTGCTGGCCGACCTGTGGAGCGTGACCAGCTACAGTGAACTGGCGCGACAGGGTCGCGAAGCCACGCGCTGGAACCGGCTGCATCCGAACGAACCTGCACGGCCAGTGTACGTTAGCGAACAGCTCGCCGACGCCGATGGACCCGTCATCGCTGCAAGCGACTACAACCAGGCTCATGCCGATCAGATTCGGGAATTCATCAGTGGACGGCGCTATCTGGNGCTGGGCACCGATGGTTACGGCAGAAGCGGAACCCGCGAGCAGTTGCGGCAGTTTTTCGANGTGGATCGATTCCAGATTGTGCTCGCCGCATTGTCCACGCTGGCCGATGAAAATGCCCTGCCCCGATCGACGGTGACCGATGCCATCAACCGATACTCTCTGAACCCGGAAAAGCCGGATCCGGCCTTTGAATAAACCGCGCCCGTTATGAGCGATTCTCAAGATATTCTNNTCCCCGATATCGGCGATTTTGACAATGTCGATGTNATTGAAGTGCTGGTGACCCCCGGAGACGTGGTCGATGTTGAGTCACCCCTGATTACCCTTGAGAGNGACAAGGCGACGATGGATGTCCCCTCACCGGTGGCCGGCACNGTGACTGAAGTCCGNATTGCAGTCGGTGACCAGGTCNCTCAAGGGACTTTGGTTGCNANGGTGGAAGCGCCAGANCCGACTCCAGAAACCACCGCGGCGGCCNCGGNTGAAAAGGCGCCGCAGAGCGAGGCGGATTCTGCGCCTGCGCCCCAACCGCCCGCCCCAGAACAAGTCGATCCGGTCGCGGTGGTCGCGCCGCGACCACCGCCTTCGCTGCCCCCGGCAGTCGAATCAGATGATGAATCGTTACCCCACGCGAGTCCCGCNGTGCGGAGATTTGCGCGAGAACTCGGTGCCGATCTTTCAAAGATCAGCGGAACCGGTACCCATGGCCGAATCCTGACGGATGACGTACAGACCTTTATCAAATCAGCGCTNTCACAAGGGGCTGCTCCTGCACAACCCGCTTTGGGTATACCGGCTGTGCCCGAGGTGGATTTCGCTCGCTGGGGTCGGGTTGAGACTCAGCCACTTTCCAGGATCAAAAAGATCTCGGGGCGCCATCTGCACCGGGCCTGGCTTAACGTACCTCATGTCACTCACCACGACGAAGCAGACATTACGGAACTCGAGGACTTTCGAAAAACCCTCAAGAACGAAAGCGCCTACGCTGAGGTTCGTATTACTCTGCTGGGTTTCGTCATCAAGGCGTTGGCGAGCGCCATGAAAACGTTTCCGCTTATCAACGCTTCACTGTCCCCGNATGGTGAAAACCTGATTCTCAAGCACTACTTTCACATCGGCGTGGCAGTAGATACTGAAAACGGTCTGGTCGTACCAGTACTGCGGGACGTAGATACCAAGGGTATTCTGGAGCTTGCCNGCGAACTCGATGACCTGAGTGCACGCGCCCGCGGTGGGAAACTTAAGCCTGAGGAGATGCAGGGCGGTTGCATCAGCATCTCCAGCTTGGGCGGCATTGGCGGCACCGCCTTTACACCCATTGTTAACAGTCCGGAAGTCGCTATTCTGGGAATCACCCGGGCGCAGATTAAACCACGCTGGGATGGAAGTAATTTTCAGCCGCGGCTTATGCTACCGCTGGATCTCTCCTATGATCACCGGGTCATCGACGGCGCAGAAGCCGCACGGGTTACCGCTTTTATCGTGTCGGCGCTTGAAGACTCGCGAAGACTGTTGCTCTAAGCCGTGACTGCCTAGGCCCTCTGTGAACGATACCGTACTCACCGTCTGCGTGCCCAATATCGGCGACTTCGAGAACATCGATGTGATCGAGGTGCTGGTAACGCCAGGGGATGCCATCGAGGTCGAAACACCACTGATCACCCTCGAAAGCGACAAGGCAACCATGGATATCCCCTCACCAGTGGCCGGAGAGATTCTGGAAGTCCTGGTACCGCAAGGCGGGCAGGTCTCTGAGGGAGACCCGGTGGCCAAGGTCATGATCCAACCCCAGGCATCGCCAACACCGTCTTCCGACGCTACACCGGTAAAAGACGCGACCCCTTCTACGCCAGATCCTCGGGATCAGCCAGACGCAGACACGTCCGCGGGTGAAGCCTTCGACCTGGCAGTACTCGGCTCCGGACCCGGCGGTTATACCGCGGCATTTCGTGCAGCCGACCTGGGTCTTAAGGTCTGTCTGATTGAACGTTATTCAACGCTGGGTGGGGTCTGCTTGAATGTCGGCTGTATCCCCTCCAAAGCATTGCTGCATGCGGCGCGGGTGATCGAAGAAACCCGGGAGATGCGTGCTCATGGTATTGATTTTGGTGAACCCAAAATTGACCTTGCACAATTAAGCAGTTGGAAAGACAAGGTCGTCAGCCAGCTGACCAGCGGACTCTCAGGCCTTGCAAAAAAGCGCAAAGTACAAGTGATCACGGGCACGGGTCGATTCGAATCGCCGCACGAGTTGATCGTTCTGAATGACCACGGCGAAGAACGCGTCCGCTTTCGCCAGGCGATTATTGCTGCTGGATCACAGGCGATGACACTACCCGGCCTGCCCGAAGATCCCCGCGTAATTGACTCGACCGGCGCATTGGCGCTTGGGAACATTCCGCCCCGGCTGCTGGTCATCGGCGGCGGCATTATCGGCCTTGAAATGGCGACGGTATATCTGGCCCTGGGCAGTAAAATCAGTATCGTAGAGATGGCGCCGCAGCTGATGCCGGGAGTTGATACTGATCTTGTAAAACCATTGGTCAAGCGCCTTAACGCCCAGTGCGAGGGAATTTATCTCGGCACCCGGGTTACCGAAGTTGAAATACATGAACATGAACTCAAGGTCAGCTTCGAAGGCGACAAGGCGCCTGCTGATGGATCCTATGATGCAGTATTGGTCGCTGTGGGTCGCTCGCCCAACGGCCATAACATTAATGCCGAGGCAGCCGGCGTCACCGTAGACGATCAGGGCTTTATTGCCGTGGATTCCCAGCAGCGGACCGGTCAGCCGCACATCTTTGCAATTGGCGATATCGTCGGACAACCCATGCTCGCACACAAAGCCACACATGAAGGAAAGGCGGCAGCTGAGGTCGCTGCAGGACACAAAAGCGGCTTTGAAGCGAGAGTTATTCCCTCGGTGGCCTATACCGATCCCGAAGTCGCCTGGGTTGGACTCACGGAAACCGAGGCCAAGCAACAGGGAATCGAATACGGAAAAGGCGTCTTTCCCTGGGCAGCGAGCGGTCGGGCGCTCGCCCTGGCACGTAGTGAAGGAATTACCAAACTGCTCTTTGACCCGGTAACACAACAGATCATCGGCGGCGGCATCGTCGGACCCAATGCCGGAGACCTGATTGCCGAGGTGGGCCTTGCGATTGAAATGAACTGCGTTGCTCAGGATGTTGGACTCACCGTGCATCCCCATCCCACCCTCTCAGAAACCATCGCACTCGCGGCAGAGGCCTTTGAGGGAACAATCACAGACCTTTACATGCCGCGCAAAAGCTGACGCCGACGCGCCCGATTAGCTGTGCCGCCTGNACTCTCTTTTNCTGTGACCGGTTCGGGACCGCCGGTGGTTATTCTCCATGGTCTGTTTGGCTCGGCGGTGAACTGGCGCCGCGTTGCCGATACGCTTGGTCACCGCTGGCAGGTCTTTTCTCCAGACCTGCCNAATCATGGAGACTCGCCCTGGACAGNCGANATGTCGTACNCCGCGCAGGCCAAGGCNCTCGCCAGCTTCATCTCAGACCATGTGCCGGACAATCCCATCATCATCGGGCACAGCATGGGCGGCAAAGTGGCGATGGCACTCGCACTTGAAGGGGGAACCCCCCTCGCGGGGCTGGTCGTTGTTGACATTGCGCCGGTGACCTATCCGCATTCACACCAATCCCTGGTAGGGTCGATGAACGCACTTGATCTTACGGCGGTGCACACCCGCCGCGACGCCGAGCGAGAGCTTGAACCGGATATACCAGANAAGNCNCTCCGCCAGTTCCTGCTGCAGAACCTGAGAAGTGTCGAGGGTGGCCTGCGCTGGCGCATTAATCTTGACGTTATTCACAGACAGATGGACGCCCTGACAGGCTTCGACATTGCACCCGGGTGCTCGAATATCCCAGCCCTTTTTATCTACGGCACACAGTCCGACTATGTGACACCACAGATAACACCCCGGATCATGGACCGCTTTCCAAATGCTCGACTGCGCGCCATTCAGGAGGCAGGGCACTGGCTCCATGCAGAAAAACCTAATGCACTGATTGATGCCTTCANGGATTTTGCCGAAACTGCGAAAGGCTAGGAACTGTCCCGCACCGCAAGGTAGTTCTCTGTTGGCTTGACCAGACCGGAGGGGCGCGGCAGATGAGAAATCGCAAACCCACAGGCGCCGAGCACCGCGGACAGTCTGTGATCGGTAATCACGCCCTCCGCATCACACGACGCCTCAAACACGACGAGACGCAACACCGGGTTTTTCAGCACAGTGGTTGCGCCGCGTAACACCTGATACTCCCAGCCTTCCACGTCGATCTTCATGACGCTCGGGTAATGCCCCACTTGCCGACAATATTCATCCAGGGTAATCACCTCGACCTCGATCTTGCCAACAGGCTCACGGTGAGGCCAATCACCAAAACCACTCTCCCCAGAATCACTGCCGCGAATCAACTGCTGGTGTCCGCTTTCATCGGANAGCCCCATCGGCACGATACTGAGAGCCGTGTCATCCCAGCCGTTTAACCGGCGTTGTGCATCCATGACGGCACAGGTNTCCGGGTCGGGTTCAAATGCGGTTACCCCGCGGACGCCNCACGAGAGCGCAAGACAACTGAAATAGCCCGTGTTGGCGCCGATATCAAAAAAGATATCGTCTCCAACAAATGAAGCCGCGAGGTGATCTGTAACTTCCTGCTCATGTATCCGGTTGCACAGAAGATTGCGCTGCAGCCAATCCATCTGATTACAGGCAAAAAGAAAACCCGGCCGCGTCAATACCCGGATACGACGGCGGCCAAAAATCCGTTCGATGAAACGCAAGCGTCTNGCCTTACCGGCCGGTATTCTGGGACGAAACCAGATTGCGCGGATCAGTGCCTCGACGATGCGGGGATAGNAAGGCGCCACTGTTTGCGCGGCGTGTCTGCCTTTATTNCCCATCAGCGGGGTAGTGGATCGGGGTCACACCTGCTCGAGTTCAACCAGGGTGCCACAAAAATCCTTGGGGTGCAGNAAAAGCACAGGTTTGCCGTGTGCGCCGGTACGNGGCTCACCGTCCCCCAACACCCGGCTCCCTTGTGCTTTCAGTTGATCTCGGGCCGCACAAATGTCATCGACTTCGTAGCAGACATGGTGCATGCCGCCATCCGGATGACGCTCNAGAAATCGTCCGATCGGAGAGTCATCGCCTAGCGGGTGCAATAGCTCNATTCGAGTGTTATCGAGATCCACAAACACGGTGGTGACCCCATGGTCTTGCAGGGGCTGAGCTTCTGATACCGTCGCGCCCAGCGTATCCCGATAGAGTGCTGTCGCCGCATCCAGGTCCGGCACCACAATCGCAACATGATTCAGTCGTCCAATCATCAGGCGCTCCCGCTTTGTTCAGTTTCGGCAAATTTATCGATGAGCTGGTGTGCCGCCAAGGCCGGTGTGAGTCGTCCTTTGGCAACATCGAGGCGAGCCCGCTCGACCTCACCCGTAATCCCTGGACTCTTGAGGAACTGCTCCAGCAGCCCTTCGTGCAGCGCCTGCATCAGGGCCTCGCTTGCCTGAATTTCCCGCCGGGAAGCAAGCACCCCGCCCTGACTCACNTAGGCAAAGAAAGTCTCCATGTGGCNCAGTGCCTCAGTCACTCCAACGTCGCCCAGTGCGGACATCCCCAGCACCGACACCTTCCACCCATGTGTACGAGGCTGCAAAAACCCGGTGGCGGTGGTGTACTCCGAGACCGTGCGGCTGGCGGCCTGCTCGAGATCTCCATCAGCTTTGTTGACAAGAATCAGGTCCGCGAGTTCCATCACACCGCGTTTAATACCCTGAAGCTCATCTCCCGACCCGGGGACCAACAGCAGTACAAAAAGATCAGTCATTGACGCGACCCGAAGTTCAGACTGGCCGACGCCGACCGTCTCAACAATCACACGGTCAAATCCTGCCGCCTCACAAAGCGTGATGGCCTCCCGGGTGAAGCGTCCCACCCCGCCCTCAGTGCCGGATGAAGGCGATGGCCGGACAAAGGCTTTATCACTGACCGACAGCCTGGGCATCCGCGTCTTGTCACCCAGTATGGATCCCCCACTGATCACGGAACTTGGATCCACAGTCAGTACCGCGACCGAATTGCCGCAGTGGATCATGTGTCCGCCGAGCGTCTCGATGAACGTGGATTTGCCGGCGCCCGGCGGCCCGGTGATGCCGATCCGCANCCCNGGCTGCGNAGGCGTTGGGAGCGCTGCAAGCAATTCCCGGGCCTGCGACTGATGCTCCTTCAGGCCGGATTCGACCAGCGTGATCGCCTGTGCCAGCGCTCGCCGATCCTGATTCCCGATAGCGTCCGCCAGCGAGGTCATATCNTTCACGCAGATGACTCCCGCACAAACTCGATGATCTGTTGATCCACCTCCAGCGCTTCGCCGGGCTGCGCGTGCAGACAAAGCACCGTACCGTCACGCTCTGCCCGGATCACGTTTTCCATTTTCATTGCCTCGATCACAGCGAGTTCATCACCGGCTTTGACCTCAGCCCCTTCAATGACCGCTACAGAGACCAGAAGGCCCGGCATCGGCGAGAGCGCCAAATGGGAAAGGTCCGGCGCAACCTTTTGAGGCATGAGGTGATATAGCGCTGCGCTGTAGGGCTCAAGCACGAGCGCCTCGACACTGGCACCGTTGTGAAAAACGGCATAACGAGCGCCGGATCGGCTGAGCTGGGCTGTGGCTTCGATCCCGTCTNTGGAGAAATCAATGACACCGGCGAAGGGACTTCCTGTGAAAGCAAGTGATAGCGCCTCTCCATTCACTANTACCTGCCAGCAANTTTTGTCGGCAGTGACCCTGACTTCGTGCTGGTCGGTATCGATCTGGACTATCCGTGTTACTGCCTGCGAACCCCANGACGCAGCCAAACGGTCTTCGCGCAGATGCCAATGCTCGTGGACCACGGCGATCAGCGCCACGATCCGGCGCACTACGGCTTGAGACCATGTGTTGCCGGAAAAACCCTCAGGGAACTCTTCTTCAATAAAACCNGTNGTGGTATCGCCGGAAAGGAACCGAGGATGTTGCACCAGGGCGGCCAAAAACGGAGTATTNCTCTGGATNCCCCTGATTTCAAAGCGATCAAGCGCCCGNAGCATAGTGGCTGCTGCCTGCTCGCGATCGGGTCCGTGAGTCACCAGCTTNGCGATCATNGGATCGTAGTGNAGGCTGACCTCACCGCCTTCGCAGATGCCTGTATCTACCCGTACACTCTGCGCGTCATCGGGTGGACGAAAACGCAGCACGCGGCCGGAGGACGGCAAGAATCCCCGGTAGGGATCTTCAGCATAAACCCGGGACTCCAGTGCCCACCCGCTGATGCCGACGTCCTGTTGGGATATCGTCAGCTTTTCTCCTGCGGCAATCCGAAGCATCCACTCCACAAGATCAACTCCGGTAATGAACTCGGTTACCGGGTGCTCGACCTGCAGTCGTGTATTCATCTCTAGAAAATAGAAGTTCCGTGCTTCATCAACGATGAACTCCACCGTGCCCGCAGAGGTGTAGCCCACCGCTGCCGCAAGGGCTAACGCCTGGGCACCCATTTCTGCACGCAGGCCTTCATCGACAAAAGAGGATGGAGCCTCTTCCACGACCTTCTGATGCCGGCGCTGAATAGAACATTCGCGCTCGTTGAGATGAATGCGGTTGCCATGCTGGTCCGCCAGGACCTGGATCTCGATATGCCGAGGCCGGCTGACAAATTTCTCGATAAACACACGGTCATCTGCAAAACTGGAGCGCGCTTCACTGGATGCCCGCTCAAACCCCTCACGGCATTCATTATCATCAGTGGCAATCCGCATGCCCTTGCCGCCCCCACCTGCGCTCGCCTTGAGCATGACGGGGTATCCGATCTGTCGGGCACGACTCACCGCATCGTCGGCATCGACAAGCACCTCATTAAAACCCGGAATAGTCGGCACCCCTGCACTCTCGGCCAGGGTCTTGGAAGCGATCTTGTCACCCATGACTTCAATCGCCGTTGCCAGGGGGCCGACAAAAGCAACTCCCACATTCTCCAGACCGGAAACCAGTGCAGATTTTTCCGAGAGAAAACCGTATCCGGGATGGACCGCGTCGGCACCGGTTGTTTGGCAGGCATCGATGATCCGCTCCACCAGAAGATAACTCTCAGCCGAAGCGGATGCGCCGATGTGAACAGCCTCATCAGCCATCAAGGTGTGCGGCGCATCACGGTCAGCATCTGAGAAGACCGCAACCGTGCTGATGCCCATACGTCTGGCCGAACGAATCACCCGGCAAGCAATCTCACCGCGGTTGGCGATTAGGAGTTTGTTAAACATATGAAGTCTCTTACTAGCCTCTTACCTTAATAGGCGCAGGTTGAAAACCGGCGCTACGGCTGAGACCAGTCTACCCCGGACTCAAAAAGCGTCAGCAACCGCTCGATATTCTGCCGGGCATCGTTTTCAAAAAGACTCTGGAAGTGTACCGTCGAGTAAATGTGCGGCCGATTTGCCAGTGTTCTTAAAAATCCGCCCTGCCCCCGGGCAAAAGCCTCATCGTTGGAATGTGTCGCTTCACAACGAAGGTCGTGTGTGTCGGCAAAAAATGCATCCCAGGGCTGCGAAAGACCCCATAGATCAACATCCACTGCAAACTGCGCTTGAAAGTCCCGAGGTGGCTCGCGATGGTCAGTCGCAATAATCAGCTCGCCCACATCCGATATAAAAGTCGTCGGCAGATATCCGGACGCCTCGCTGGCGAACCATTCAGCGCTGCGGGCTTCATTATCGCGCGCCCCGGCAACAAAGATGGCGTCATGAAACCAAAGCGCCATCTCCACGGCATCATCGGCTCCCAGCACCAGGGCGGCCTCATCGTAGGCGGAAAGACAAACCACGATATGACCGCCGTCATGATAACGACGGAATGCAGCACTGTAGTGTCGGCTGAGTGCCTCAAAAATCTGGGCAGACTCCCCGCCCCCTCCGGCGCGGGACCAGAGTCCGCGAAACCGATCTTGCTCCACGATACTCAGGATGCCTGTGGCGAAGACGGTGGTGAATGCTCGCGTTTAAGCGCCTCGAACGCCTGAGTTGTCCAGGTCAGTCGGTCGACCACCTGACGTAGCACGCTTAAGGAGACTTCGGGGTTGTCCCGCATAAGATCCATGAAATCATCAGCCAGAATGCGTAGGCACCGCACCTCCCTTTCTGCCCGGAGCGTCGCCGACCGCGACTGATTTGCAATCACACCCATCTCCCCAACGACATCACTGGTGGAGAGCACTGCCACAGGGTCACCACCCGCGTCCTCGCTGACGAAGACACCTACCTCCCCTGACATGATGACATAGACGCTGTCCGAGCCTGAGTTCATAGTGAAAATAATGTCACCCGCATCAAAGCTCGACTCTTCGCTCGCAAATGCCAATCGCTTGAGTTTGCCGGCATCCAGTTGCGCGAAAAGCGGAATCTTTCGAAGCTGTTCTGCGTCGGTAATGAAGTTCATATAAAGGAGCTTGTTTCTGTAGCGCAAAGTGCAATTTAACCGCAACTGCCCTGCTACCGCAAAAACGGCTATTCCGGGGAATCCGGATCGCCGGCAATACGCGATTCCATCTCCGCTAGATCCTCCGGCGTATTGACGTTAAGAAACATTTCCTCTTGATCAGAAAAATCAACTCTTGTATGGGAAACGTCTTCCAGCCACAGATCGATCTTGTGCCCACCACCCGCGAGAAAGACCTCAAGGCTCCGCTGAGACTGGCGATTTAGCATCATGAACACGGGCTGCAGGCGTTTGCCATCATGGGCCACTACCGCATCGAATTCACCTGACTTTCCAGCGGTATACATTCGTGCTGCATAATCTTTCGCCAGTAGCGGTGAGTCACAGGGCGCGTTCAAAACCCAGTCCTGTGAAGCCTTTCCTAGTCCGGCCAGCATGCCCGCCAAAGGTCCCGCATAGCCGCTCACGTTGTCGCTGATGACCGAGACACCCAGTTTTTCGTAATGGGCATGGTTACGGTTGGCGCTGATCATCACTTCACCAACCTGGGCGGCGAGTCGCTGAAGACCCCAGGCGACGAGTGGTCGACCACCAAGCATCAGCAGGCCTTTATCTGCGCCACCCATCCGCCGTGCCTGCCCCCCGGCAAGCAGCAGTCCACTAACTTGAGAGATGGTCTTCCCGGAATGCACTATTACCCCGCACGATAGCACCGTTAAATTATCAATCCCATTATAATCAGGACTGTCCTCCGGCATTACCGCCGGGATTCAGCAGAAAACCCCGTCAATCCTTAATATGCGCTTTCCCCGACACGTTTCATCACTGCTTGTACTGAGCGCACTGCTTGGTCTGCACGGCTGTAGCTCGACAGAAGAAATTGAACCCGCAGAACCCGACTGGGATAGAACCACCCGACTCGAGATCCCACCCGACCTCACCGCGCCAAAAGACAACGCCAACACCGAACTGTTCTCGGCCGCAGCCCGCAACGCCAGCGAGGCGGAACTGGATCAATACAGCCAGTTCCAAGAATTTCAAAAGAACGCCGATTTTCAGGATTTCCTGAAGTGGCGTGAGAAGCACTCCGCCGATCTCGATTTAACCCTAGCCGCGTTTCGTAAAGCCCGCGATGAGGCCATCACCGAATCCTTGAGCGAAAGTGGCGTCCTCACCCTAAAAACGCGCGAAGGTCAGACGATCATTCTAATTGACGATACGCTGGAAAACTGCTGGCAGCGTCTCAACATGGCACTCATCAACATGGGTGTTCATGTACTTTCCCAACGCCAGGCTCAAGGCACCTTCAGGGTTCACTACGGGACCGAAGCGCTTGAGGAAACCGACTCCTGGACCGGCTTGATTCCCTGGTTTAGTGATCCAATTATCTACCAGGTTAGTTTGGAGCTGACGCGAAATGGCCCGACAGTTTTAATCCGCAATGACCAGGCGCAAAGCACTAATACCGAGCTCGCTAACTCATTTGCCGAACTGATCGGCGTTCAACTGCTGACCTTTGCCAATGACAGCACAACTGCCGCCGCTCCAGAAATTGAATCCTCAATAGTTCTTAACCAAGCCTCAGGTGGTTACTTGACGATGGTGATCCCTGGTGCCGCCGGCGGTGTGTGGAACCGGCTTGAACGCGAACTGCAGGATATGGGCTTTTCAATTGTAAGACGCGATCAAACCCAGCTGCGCTTTGTGGTGCGCTACGATGATCCCAGCAAACTCGCCGATAAATCATGGTTCCAGTCGCTCGCCTTCTGGAAAGAAGGTGTCAGCGCCCCCGCTGAAAATATTTCTGTGGTGCTGACACCGGCCGGTGCAGAGACCCACGTCAATGTACTTGATGCGGCCGAGCGCCAGACAGAACTGGGTAATCAGATCCTTGAGTTACTGTCCGAGAATCTAAAAGCCAAAGAAGGTAACTGACCTGCAGCTCCGGCTGCCGTTATTAAACCCAGTAAACCTGAAATTCAGGAAGCGCTGTCCTGCTGCGCCTTCCATTCTTGGAAGGCCTTAAACTCCTGCCAGCGCTTCCATTCCAGGTACTCGGCATACTCGGGATCATCGATCTCGAGTTGCGATGGGTTGCCACCGTCTTTTTTATCACCGCCAAATAGGCGAATGCTGAAGCCCTGACCGACTTGGCGCTGTGGAGAGCGAGCATAAGGGGAATCATCAGTCGAGTTCGTGTTGGGATCGTTTTCTACGCCTTCGGCCTGGGTTGGACCCGCAGTTTTGTTGAGGTTCGTGACTGAAGCGCAGCCGGAAAAACAACATGTAATCACCGCAACGATCAACACCTTCATGATTTTTTCCACAAGAAGCCTGACCTTTTTCAGCGAAATCACGAATATTTCCTTTCTGTTTTACGGGATTAGTCGGAGATGATCTAAGCCCTCAAAGCGCTACTAATCCCGAGTCCTTATCGGAGGAGTCTAACAGAGGGTTTTAGCGTCCGTATCAAGTCTCGACGCGACGAAACGGGCAATCGGTTGCCAACGCCACGCAGCTCCATTTCTAAGCTGGGGTATTTAATCAAGCCTCACCGCCCTGATGTCAAAAAGGCGCCACGAGGCGCCTTTTTATTTCTGACCAGCATAGGATTTAAAGAAACATATAGCCCACTCCGCGAACGCTGACAAACTCGACGTCGGCCGACGCGGCTTCTAGCTTGTTCCGCAGCCTGCGGACATACGTATTTACTGTGCGCCCATCGAGGAACCGGTCCTCACCCCAAACCCTATCTAGAATATGTTGTCGACTGTAGACGAAATCAGCGTGCGTCATGAAGAACTGCAATAGTCTGAATTCCGTCAAAACCAACCTTAAGGGTCTATTGTTTACAAAAACCAGATGGCGCCTCGGATCAAGGGAGATGTTCTTGTAGGTGATGATCTCGACACCTTGATGTGGGCGGGCTCGCCTCAGAATCGCCTTTACACGCGAGACTAACTCTGCCTTTTCATAAGGCCGAGAAAGCACATCATCGACCCCGGCATCCAGCGCCTTGGCTGTCTCAAGGGGTGTAATCGAGGCAGATAGGATAAGCAAAGGAACTCTTTGGGCGTCGTTGGCTGACTCTCGCTTGGTTGTGCCGCGATGTAGCGCTGGGAATACCCGAGTCCACTGGCCAGATCCTTCAACCACAAGTGCTGGACGACCCGGGTCTTTAATTTGAGTCGCAAGCTGCGCTTCACTAAAGAAGCCAGACATGGTCCGCACGTCAAAGTATTCGCTCGCAAGCGCTTCGCGCGCCAGATTTCCAGCAGGCTCTTCTGAGCCAATGACAAGGATACGTGGTGCACTCACGGAGATATTCTTCGTAGTAACTTCAAGATTTCATTACCCTGGCGCTTATTTGAGCTAAAAAGTGGGCAGGGACTCCAAGGTATTACTTAGGGAGAGGAGGAGTCCCTGCCCAGTGCTGCACACTTCAATTGGCATCCGGAGGAGATGCGAACCAGAATGTAAACACCAGCAAGTCGAAAGACTATATCTCTTTAGTGGTAATGCGAATCATTCGTATTCGATAAATACCAACGATCAGGTGGCCAAAAGAAGTGCGATGGCGAAAAGGGTCAACCATTTTTAAAACACTTGGGGGATTCTCATCTAAAGGCGCTATCCATCACTTAGATTAATTCTTTTTCTACCAGCAAGAACTGTGACGCCTCGGTGTTACGAACGTCTGAGAACTGTGCTACGCCTGGATAAGCATGAGGTTTCTAGCGTTTCTCTATTCGATACGATTCCCTGCTGAGACGCTCCAAGCTCTACGAATGAGCTTCTACAGATCCACTGATCTTGAACTGTTGTTTTTATGTCATTGCATCCGATTTTTTGTTTTGTTTCCGTTTTGCCTCTACGTACTCTCCTTGATACGGGATAGTTGCGCTCGTTGTCCTTGTCCAAAAGCAACAAAAGTATTTTTAACCTGATTAGGAGAAACAAAGCATGCAGATGCAAAAGACACTGATCGCAGTCGCAGTTGTCGGTTTACTGGCAACCCCGGTTGCGGCAGATGTGGCGGTTTCCGGTTCTGTTCGGGTCCGTATGGATTACGACGGAAACCAGTGGCAAGTCAAAAACAGTGGTTCACGTCTTCGCTTCAAAGCGAGTTCTGATCTTGGAAATGGCCAGAGCGCTTATGTGAACTATGAGTTCGGCGTAGATGCGGGTCAGGGGTCAATCCAGACTGGGTCTACCAAGCGCCTGACTTACGTCGGAATCAGAGGCGGCTGGGGTTCAATGAGTCTGGGCTCCCAGTGGAGCACTCTTTTCAACACGGTGGGTACCTATATTGATCCCTCAAACGTCTACGGTGGCCTGGGCTACTGGGGTGAAGGCGGTGGTCAGTACCGTATGCCCTACTCCGTTGCGCTCTCTACCAACATCGGCGGGTTTTCTATCGCTGCAGACGCCCAGATGCCGTCGGGAGGTGATGACCTTGATCGCGCCACAATCGGCACTAATCTTTCTGTAGGCGCCGTCTCAATCGGTGTGGCCTGGCAGGATAACGGTGACAGCGACTTCACCGGTATCGGCGCTTCTATGAATCTCGCTGGTATCGCGTTGAGCGGTGGTTACACTGACCTGCAGAATAAAGGTTCAGGATTTGGTATCAACGGCAAACTGGCCGGAGTCACCTTGGCCTACGAAAAAACTGATTCAGTGGCTGACCCGACGATCTGGGGCAACTACAAGATTGACCTTGGGGGCGGTTCCAGCGTCCGCATTGAACTCGCCAACAACGGAACCGATACCAAAGGCGCCGGGATCCTGCGTACGCAGTTCTAAGATCAGCTTTTCAACCGGATCTTATGATCCGGTGTAAAAATGGCGCCGAAAGGCCACTTTTTTACTTGATTCTGTCTTTAAAGACTCTTTAGGCTTAATTTCCCTGAAAAAATAATGTGTGTTTTTTTACAACATTTATGTCTAAAAAGAGCAAAGTTAATTGCAGAATAACTTCAATATAGAGACAATCATGTTGCTTTTGTACAAGAGCAACACTTAAACCTAATCAGGAGAAACCTAGTAATGCAAAAGAAACTGATTGCAGCAGCAGTCGCCGGTGCGTTAGCTACGCCCCTCGCGATCGCGGACGTTGCGGTTTCGGGTTCCGTCCGTGGCGCCGTAAAGTATGACGGCACCGAATGGACAATGGGGAACTCAGGCTCACGTCTTCGTTTTAAAGCAAGTTCCGACCTGGGTAACGGCCAAAGCGCCTACGTAAACTATGAGTTCGGCGTGGACTCGGGCTTAGGCTCAATCCAGACGGGTAAAACCAGCCGCCTGGCTTATGTTGGTATGAAAGGCGATTGGGGCTCACTGAGTCTTGGTGCTCAGTGGAGCACCATGTTCAACGTGGTTGGTACATATATTGACCCGTCGAACGTCTACGGTGGCCTTGGCTACTGGGGCAATGGTAGCGGCCCTTACCGGATGGCCAACTCCGTTGCAGTGTCCACCAACGTTGGCGGTTTTTCTCTTTCCGTTGACGCCCAAATGCCTTCCGGTGGTGATGACATTGATATTGCAACCGTTGGAACCAACATCAGTGTCGGTGGAGT
>NHDO01000015.1 GCA_002171735.1 Proteobacteria bacterium TMED61
CGGACAGGAAACAAGCCATCACTGTTACCCTGACGGCCTATTTTCACGATAATAGTCTCTTACCAAATACCGACCCTCTTCGATGACAAAGCGATACCCTAAAGCGCGCATTCTATTAATAATCCTTGGGATTCTCCTGGTTTATCCCGTGTTCGGGAACATACTGTTGTTATCCGGCGGCGCGGAAAGGCTGATCAGTTGGAAGCCTGAAAAACTGGTCATGCGGTGGGAATCGGCATGGACGCTGATCCCGGGACAATTTTGGGTCGACGGCCTTGAGCTTAACTCCACGACGGTACGGGGTAACCGCTTCAGCCTGCACGTGGATTCAGGCTCCGTCAGCCTGTCGTTACTCCCAACTATCAATCGCACCATAAATATAAAGAGGGCTCGAGGAAAGGGAATTGAAGTCTTCTATGCTCAGAATCCGAAAAACAAAAAACTCAATCTGCCCGCTGTTCTGGTCGATCAAACATCAACCAAAACAAGCAGCGAATCTGATTCCGATCCAAAACCCAACGCGTCAGCATCGCTGAAGCCGGCCAAGCCTCCCTGGGATATCAGGCTCTCTGATATCTCCGCTGAAAACATCCGAAAAGTAGCCTTCAATGAAATCGCTCTAGAGGGGAGCGGGACCCTGGATGCCTTGAAGATGCGATTTGTTACCCGGGGCGGTTTGATGGAAGTCAATGAACTCAAGGTGATGATGGCTGTGGGCAAGAACTCCGCATCACAGGACACCAACCGGGTTCTTGAAATCAGTGCAGATTTGTCAATCGGGACCAATGTTATTCGTGAGAACCGCGGCAAGGATATGCTGAACTTCTGGTCGGGGGCCATAGCGGCAAAGGGCGAGTTTGAAGAACTTGGCAAAATCTATTTTCTGCCCGGCGGGCAATATAACTTCGGAATCGCGGGCACAGGACAGGTTGACGCAAAACTGCTGCTGGAGAAAGGCGAACTCATCGACGGCAGTCATCTCTTGTTCCAGTCAGACCACTTCCAGACCACGTTTTTAGACTTTACTGCCTCCGGTAGCGGAAAAATCCAGGGAAGCGTTGAGGCAGGCACCGCAAATCCGGTACACCTTGAGGTCTTGCTTGACGACTTTGGTCTCGCACACGGGATTCAATCCGAAGCTTATCTCGAGGGCGAAAATCTGACCGCGTCCGTGAGTGCTCCCAAACTCTACCTTCATCACCAGGCGTTGGAGGATAAGACAGAATTCTCTTTCAATATTGGCGCCGGTGTGATTAATGACATCACTCATTACAACAGCTATCTCCCCGGGCAGTCCGGCCTAAAGTTTCTTTCCGGGACAGGCCGACTCCATGGGGGTTTATCCCTTAAAGGCGATAATGCTGCCGGTAATATTATGCTCTCCGGTAAAGACGTCACGCTGAGCGCACGCGACCGGGAGTTACGCACCGATTTTGTGTTGTCGGCGAATCTGACAGAGGGGGACTATGAGCGCAAAACCTATCGACTGAAAAACACGAGTCTCAAACTTAAGGATACTCAACTTGTGACATCCCAACGCAAAACCGAGGCAAACTGGTGGGGTGAACTGGTAGTGAGTAGCGGCAAACTGATCTGGGATCAACCCATGCAGATTGATGGTCGAATGCATCTCACCATGCGTGATATTGAGTTACTTATCGCTGGCTTTCGAGATCCGGCCAAAAAAGAATCACCCTTGGACAAGATGCTGAATGTAAAAGACATACACGGTGAATTGATCGCCGAGACGGCAAATGATCAGATCCTGCTCGATCCTATTTTTGTCGAGAGTAAAGGCCTGGAAGTGATTTCCCGGGTCACATTATCCCCAGGATCTGTTAATGGCGTTCTTTTTGCGAAACTTCGGGGTCTTTCGGCTAACGTTGAAATTATTGACAGTAAGGTTAAATTCAGGGGCCTCGGCGGACGGCAAAAGGTTTCGCAGCAGGTGAACCTGACCGCACTTAAGGAGTGAGCCAAACGATCTTTGTTTGCCAGTTTTTCGGAAATTCAATCAACTATGTCGATAACTCTTGACCCATCTCTTGCGGACTTCGCCCAACTNATCGCCGATGCGGCGCGCGGCATCACGACGCGGTATTTCCGGGCGCCACAAGAGATATCCAGCAAGTCAGATGGCACACCAGTAACGGTGGCTGATCTTGAAATTGAACAAANAGCACGCTTGATGATCGCAGATCAGTATCCTGGACACGGCGTCTATGGAGAAGAAGNAGGGGAAGACAATACAGACTCNGACTGGCTGTGGGTGATNGATCCAATCGACGGCACCAAAAGTTTCGCCACGGGAAAACGAACTTTCGGATTTCTGATCGCCCTGCTCCATGAGCGCAAACCGGTTCTTGGCGTCATTGATATGCCATCGCTTGACGAACGTTGGTTGGGGATCACGGGCCTACCAACACGCTACAACGGTCAACCCTGCCGTAGTGCCCAGACTACTTCCCTTAACGATGCGACGTTGAATGCAACCACCCCGGATATGTTTAGTTCCGAAGAATGGGAGGTTTTCGGTCGGGTCAGTGAAANAGTGCGGTTCCGCCAGTTCGGTGCCGACTGTTATGCCTATGGTCTTCTAGCCTGTGGGTTCACTGATCTTGTACTCGAAGCAGGNCTCGGCCGATTCGACTATCTGGCTCTGGTACCCGTGATTGAGGGAGCAGGCGGCTGTATCAGCGACTGGCNGGGTGNCGCGCTNACCTTTGATTCGGCTGGGCAGGCGCTTGCGAGCGCCAATCAGGAANTGCATGTCCGCGCCCTCGAAGTTATCGATTCTGCCCAATGAATAGGCGACACCCTCTCTCNCACTTCGTCTATCTGATCGCTGTAGCGCTTGCCTGTGTACTGATCAATCCGATGGCATCAGCGGATCAGAATCATCNGCGTCTGGATGCGCTTTTCCCAGAGCTGAAAACGGCGCCTGATCAGGAAGCAGCCGACGCCATTGCAGCAGAAATCTGGAGGCTGTGGCGCGATATNGACNATCCTGTCGCAGCGCANGCGCTCGCGAGTGGCNGCCAGGCAATGGGCGCAGGACAGTACCGCAATGCCTACCAATACTTCAGTGAGGTGATCCAAGAGGTTCCAGCTTTTGCCGAGGGTTGGAACAAACGCGCCACAGTACTCTATCTCATAGGCGCCTATCAGGAATCAATCGAGGACATCAGAGAAACCCTTCAGAGGGAGCCTCGTCACTTTGGGGCGCTATCGGGNCTGGGGCTGATATTCCTGCGTCAGCGCCAATTTGGTCCCGCAGCCGCNGCATTTCGAGATGCCCTGGCCATTCATCCCCACCTGCCNCGAATTCGCGCTGCACTGGANCAGTTGGAATNTCGCCAGCNGTCTATAGACGANAAGAACACGATTTAACCCGAACGNCTCTCTGGCCAGATTCGGGTCGACAGCCAGGTCGACAAGTCNNGNACCTCTTCGGGGGTCACGGTATGCGGCATGGGGTAAGTATGCCAAGANACATCACAGCCGNTGTCCTGAAGCACCTGCCGACTGCTCTCGCCGAGTGCCAGCATCAGCACCGGGTCAAAGATTCCNTGCGCAAGAAAGACTGGTGTCCGGATCGCNCTTTTGGCCGCAGCGTCAGCAAAATCTCCCGAAAGCGGNAGATAGGTTGAAAGCCCTACGATCCCTGCCAAAGGCTCATCACAGCGAAAGCCATAATGCAGCGCAACCGCCCCGCCCTGGGAAAAACCACCGACCACAATTTGTGACCGGGGCACCCCACGCTCGACTTCCCTGATCACTAACGATTCGACAATCTCNGNTGCTTCAGCAAGTCCNGCNGCATCCTCCTGCTTGACGATCTCCATNCCGGTCAGGTCATACCAGCCGCGCATAACCATACCGCCGTTGAGTGTTATCGGTCGTTCAGGCGCATTNGGAAGAATAAAGCGAACCGGCAAGGTCGGGGGCAAATCAAGCATATTTGGCAGGTCTTCAAAATCGCGGCAGTCCGCGCCCAGGCCATGCAGCCAAATGATCGAAAATACCGGTGCGGCACCGGTCTCTATTTCAAGGGGTTTCAATGAAGGCGCACTCGTGTTGACAAGCCGTTGGCTTTTNACCGATTGTAACGGTAACTGATAGGCAGGCCGCGCACCATCTGCCATTGTTTCGAATCAACGCGATACCTAAACCGAAAACTGGAGCCTGCTTTGCCTACGTCATTACCTACTTACGACGATGTTCTTTCCGCTGCCCAGCGACTNGAAGNCGTTGCTCACAAGACGCCAATACTGCNCNGGACCCCAATCGATCAAAAAGTCGGTGCCGACGTTGTTTTCAAATGTGAAAACCTACAGCGCATCAANGCCTTCAAGTTTCGTGGCGCCTGGAATGCCATCAGTCAGTTAAGCGAGAGCGATCGCGCTATGGGCGTTATCACCCATTCCTCTGGTAACCACGCCCAAGCGGTTGCCCTGGCAGGGGACCTCCTGGATATCGAAACAACGATCGTCATGCCTGAAAATGCTCCAGCAACAAAACTCGCCGGTACAAAAAGATATGCAACCCGAGTAATAACGTACGATCCCACGAACACCAAGCGGGAGGCCCTATGCCAAAGCCTAATTGCAAAAAAGGGATATTTGCTGATTCCCCCCTTTGACCATCCGCACATTATTGCCGGGCAAGGTACTGCCGCCATGGAACTGCTGCAGCAGTGCGATCCTCTGGATATCCTGCTCGTACCCTGCGGCGGCGGTGGCCTTTTGAGCGGCAGCGCCTTAAGTGCTGATGCGCTCGCGCCAAACTGTAAAGTCATCGGCGTCGAACCGGAAAATGCGGATGATGCCGTGCGATCATTTCGAAATGGCCGTATCGAAAGAATAGAGAACCCCCAAACCATCGCCGACGGTACCCGTACGGAGTCCCTTGGACAACTGACCTTCGAAATCATCCGCCAGCAGGTAGACGATATCGTCAGCGTGTCGGAACAGGCCATTATCGAGGCAACCCGCGTCCTGTTTGAGGATGCCCGGATCGTGGTAGAACCGTCGGGTGCTCTGGGGCTGGCCGCATTACTAAGCGGAGTCGTCAAAACTCAAGGCCGNGTGGGCGTTATCATCAGCGGCGGCAATATTGACCCGTCGCTCATGCAGACGATTCTGAGCAATCCGTAAGCGGCCCTCAGAAATGAACTCCGGTCCCACTTAAGCCCTAAGACTTCTGATTCAGTTCTCAGTATTTAGGGGAATTGTNATCACGCCGGATGTCTCTGACTGCTCAGCTGAATCACCCTTTAGCTGCTTAAATGTAGGCACCAGCCCNCTGAACCACCAGGCGGCGAGGATTCCTAAGAGCNCNAACGACGACACCAGCAAGGTNTTGCGCCAGCCTTTCTTCTGCGTCGTCGAAAACTTTAGCCACTGCCGTCCCTTTTTCTCCTTGAAGGCTTCTTTCCCAAGGATCGGTACTACCGAGCCAATACTNCCCCCTTGGNCCCCGCCAGCATCGGTCAAAACCACTGATTCATCAATCTCCATGAGTCGGGCATAGGCGCGCAAATAACCTCTTACAAAAATGGCCTCTGGCAGCTCTTCATGATTTCCCGACTCGAGGGCACGGACTACAGTGGCTGTAAGGTTCAGATTTGCCGCGACATCCTCCACCGACCAGCGGTATCCCTCGCGTGCTTTGCGCAACTGCTCTCCGGGTGAGAGGTTCGAAATATTGGGAGGTGGCGTATCCGCCATAGCCAGGCAATCCTTCTAACTGCTAAGACTGCCCATATTATCGCCTTAAAAGCGATATTGGGGTTAACCACTCAGGATATGCTGTAGGCGCCCGTACCAACCGCGATCAGAGAGTCTTCGTCGTTGTGCAATTCCATTCGGGTAACCGCTACTTTGCGGCCCGCCCGCAGCACAAATCCCTTGGCAGAAAAGGTCCCGCCAAGCCCGGGCCGAAGGTAATCCACACGAAGATCAATGGTGCCCAGCCTCGAGAACTTATCGGCTTCATCNTCAAGCGACTGCACGCCTTCACGGTTAAGCAAGGCAATAAACGCCACTAAACCACCAACGACGTCGAGAACACTGGAAATTACACCGCCGTGAAGGCTACCGCGGGTAAAGTTCCCTACCAACTCATCACGCATATCGAAACGCACCACCACATCGGACTGACCCAAGTGCTCGATCCGAAGCCCCAGGACTCGGTTAAAAGGAATGCGGTCCTCGAAAACCCGTGCGGCATCAAGCAAGGCCTGTGGTGATATCTCTGTTGACTCGGTCAAAATGCCGCCCCGTTCGCGCGATGCTTAGACGTCTATACCTTCTAAACATCGTCGTCTCTTGGAAGGGTCGGTATTATCACTTAAAAGGTGGAAAGTAGGAGAAACCGTGAGATAAAATTAACGGTATCGGTTCGGGTTCCCGAATCGGTCGTGGTCAACGTGGGGCCGTAGCTCAGCTGGGAGAGCGTCGCGTTCGCAATGCGAAGGTCGGGAGTTCGATCCTCCTCGGCTCCACCAATTTTTCCCTTACGTTAACCAATTCCTTCCGCGGAACTTTTTTTACGCCTGCGTGACCTCCACTTTCGGCAAGAAACAAACGAATCCGAAGATCGCAACGGCGACACCAGCCAGAATCATAAAAAAAGCGCCAAACCCCCAGGTGGTGTGAGTCCATGCAATCATCGGTATCGCAGTCGCACTCACGGAAAACGTGACGATGTAGCGAGCAGCCAACGCCCGGCTACGCCACTCGCTGCTGGCAACCCGGCCGATCAACACGTCGTTAATCGGAATCTGCCCGAATACCACCAGCATGAACGCAACNGAAACAATGACAGCCGAAATCCCGCTGGAACCGATCAACACNAGAGCAAAAAGGCACTGACCCGCAACCACGGCGAGAAACACTCCCTTCACCGGCCAGCGGTCGACCAGGTAGCCAACGATCAACTGACCCACCGATGCAAGCGCAAAGATCCAAAAGACATACCAACCGACGTCGGTGACAGAAACTGCAAGGCGTTCGTCGATCACCTTTGGCAGAGCAAANGTTGTACTCTGGAAGATCAGGCCTCCAAGCGCAGTGGAGGCAAAAACCACAAAGAAAATCCGGACGAGTGTTTCCCGAGTGAAGGCAGCGGGACGCTTTGCGCTTCCTTTTTTTTCCTCGTTCTTTTGAACGGCACCCCGCTGCGCGTTTCGAAGACAGGCCAGATAGGCAACTCCCAGCAATATAGTAAGCGCCCCCGGCAAGACGAAGGCCGCTCGCCATCCAGAGGTCTCGATCAGCAGACTGGTGAAAAGTGCCGCACAGGCTACACCCAGATTACCGAACACACCGTTAATCGCAAGCGGTACGCCGGTCTGGCTACGCCCTTGGATGACCATGGCGAGGCCCACCGGATGGTAAATAGAACCAAAAACGCCAATAGCAAAAAGACCCAGGGCCATGGTCAGGGGCGTATCGGCCATAGCGGTGGCCATTGCACTCGCCCCGATCCCAAAAAAGAAAATCACCATCATCTTCTCGCGGCTCCAGCGATCGGCCATCCATCCAGCCGGCAAAGCGCCCAGGCCGAATACCACCAGTGCCGGTGTCGCATAGGGGATAAGCTGCGCATAGCTCATTCCCCATTCCCGGGTCAGCACCAACGCTGCAGCGGTGGCGAAAACCAGGGGCAGCAAATGATCAATGAAATGACCGGCATTGAGGAAGGCAAACTGCAGACGAGGGTTCATTAATAAACTCAAATTTCTGCTGAAGTAAGGCAATTATATCCAGCGGCGGCATTGTTCCTTACACTAGGCGTATGGCTGAACCTCCACAGTTCCTGGCCTTATGGCCTACCGTACTGATGCGCGATCAGTTGCCCGCGGATGAAGCCATCAACACGGCACTGGCGGATGAAATTATGCGGCTGGATGCCGAACNGCCTGATCTGACCACAGGTTATCTGGATGGCAACCTGCTGGCCTCGGAACATCCGGCCCTNTCGTGGCTTCGCGANTGCATNAATCACGCCGTGATGCGCTATATCGAGCANAGCGGGATCGACTACAAGGTCGACTGGCATCTGCAGGGCTGGGCCAACATCAACCGCTTTGGTGATTACCATAACCTNCATAATCATCCGCACTGCTGGCTTTCAGGAACCTATTATGTGTCTGTACCTGAAACTCCCGTTGACCTGCCGGGCCGGGCCGATCGTACGCCNGGGGCAATCTCCTTCTTTGATCCTCGCGGCCANGTCAATATGACGGCGATCAAAGCTGATGGCCAGGTCGACCCCGAATACCGGGTGCAGCCTCGTGCCNGTGAAATCATNCTCTGGCCAGCGTTTNTGCATCATCTGGTACACCCTAATCTTTCCCAACCGTTCCGGATCTCGGTTTCGTTTAACGTCGTGCTGCGCTGGTCAGATACCTACCTGCCCCAGCAATAATTCTGTTGCCCCGATAACCGGGGGCCCGGCTAGCGCGCTCGAATCCCTGNGTCCACCTCTGTTTGTATAAAAAGCGTTTTTCGCTCGATTACCCGCCTTGGTATACTGACCNNTGCGTCCCCGTAGCTCAGCAGGATAGAGCAATCGCCTCCTAGGTAACTGGGCACCAGCATCTGGAAACAGTCTGCGTGAATCTGCTCAAACTCGGTGAAACCTCAGCACTTTNGGTGGTGGCAATACCGAGCCAAGCCCGCCCNGGCGGGAAGGTGTAGAGACTTGACGGGCAGCACCTACGGGCCGGATACCTAACGGTGAAGATAAAGTCCAGACCCCGAACAGACCCAGGCAGGGCTGGCAGTGAAAACTGAAGGGGTATGAAGCGATAGGTCGCAAGTTCGAATCTTGCCGGGGACGCCAGTTCANTCGTTCTTGATCATTGTTCATAAANTTGTGGATAACTTGTTAAAAAGTTCTGGATAAGCATGATGTTTCTGAATCTTTTCCAAATCCACGAGCGGCAACCGGACTTTTGATTTTATGAGCGGAGTGCCCGGAATCTCCTATCCCGACGCAGGATTGGGTCGGCGTTTAGGTGCATTGCTCTACGATATCTTTGTCCTGTTGGGCATCTTATTTATCGCGGCCTTGCCTCTGCCCTGGTTCGATCAGATTACCGAGGGAACGTTGCTCGGACTGTGGATAAAGCGTCTCTATTTATTGACCGTGTGCTTCGCCTATTTTGGCGGCTTCTGGGTCAACGGCGGACAGACGCTTGGTATGAAGGCCTGGCATATAAGGGTTATAAAACTGAGTGAACACAGCCTNGGCTGGAGTCATGCGCTCAAGCGGTTTATCGGGCTATGTCTTTCGACCATGACACTAGGAGTGGGATTTTTCTGGATGCCGGGCGATTCAAAACACAGCAACTGGGACCGGCTTTGCCGCACNCGTGTGATATGGTGCCCGAAACAGTTCCTAAAACCCCTAACACCGAACGATTGATCCCCGTAAATTGGCNCAACCTGTCAGTACAGNCTATGCAACTTCATTCATTAGTCAGTCNAACAACACTTGCNACNCTCNNCCTGCTCCTTACCGGATCCATGATTGCNTCTGCATCCACCTCNATACCTCANCCTGAACCGGCGACAGGNTGGCAGTCCAAANAAGCGGTATTTGCAAACCAGTTCATGGCCGTCACCGCTCATCCGCTTGCGACCGAGGCGGCAAGAAACGTACTTAAAAGTGGTGGTACCGCGGTGGACGCGGCCGTAGCTGCACAACTTATCTTAAATCTTGTCGAACCTCAGTCTTCAGGAATTGGGGGCGGCGCATTCATGCTCTACTGGGATGCCAAAGATCAAACGCTCTTCAGTTTCGACGGAAGGGAAACAGCCCCAGCAGCTGCAGATGCTGATTACTTTAGAGATGAAACCGGGAACGTCATGAAGTGGCGCGAGGCGCGCCTGGGGGCAAGAGCGGTGGGCGTCCCCGGCACTCTGCATCTGCTGNATACCGTGCATCAGCAGTTTGGCAATCACNCNTGGGCAGANCTTTTTAAGCCGGCGATCGCACTTTCNCGNGAAGGATTTTTCGTCTCTCCCCGNATGGCAANATCAATCGAAGGTGCGCAAGCGTCTTTGCAACGCTTCGAAGGTACCCGAGAATATTTTTTTACTGAACAAGGCAACCCCCTCCCCGCGGGCCATCGCCTGAGTAATCCAGCTTTTGCAGACACCCTGGAGATCATTGCAAACGAAGGTATCACTCCGTTTTACGAAGGCATAATTGGCTCAAAACTGATCGAATCNCTTCAGGAGGATTCCCGTAGACCTGCGCTGATGACCGCCCAGGATCTTACTAACTACGAGACTCTATCGAGACCACCGGTATGTGCCCGCTATCGTGGAACGGCNGTATGCGGGATGGGTCCGCCGAGCTCAGGAGCGCTAACTGTTGGTCAGATTCTTCAGCTTATTGAGCGATTCGATCTCAAGAACCTGGGGTCCAGTCCTGAGGGCATGCATCTTATTCTGGAAGCATCGCGCCTGGCCTATGCCGACCGTGCCCGCTATATGGCAGACAGCGACTTTGTTGCGGTTCCGGTTGAGGGGTTGCTGAATGCGGANTACCTGCAAGGCCGGAGCCAACTGATTCAGCCNGCNACTTCCATCGGNAAGGCGCTGCCAGGCGATCCTCCCGGCATAACTACCGCGCAAGCATCGATGCAACAGTTCGAGCCGGCCGGCACCAGCCATTTCAGCATCGTCGATGCGAAGGGCAATATTGTCTCGATGACGACAACGATCGAATCAGGGTTCGGCAGCATGCTCATGACGCAGGGATTTTTGCTCAACAATGAAATGACAGATTTTTCCTTCAGACCGAGTANGGAAGGCCGTCCGATCGCCAACCGGGTTGAGGGCGGCAAACGACCNCGCAGTTCAATGGCGCCNACCATTGTCTTTGACTCAAAGGGNGCGCCGATGCTGGTGACAGGATCCCCTGGGGGTAGCCGGATTATCTGTTATGTTGTTCAGGCCCTCGTGGGCGTCATGGACTGGACGATGAACCCACAGCAGGCAGTATCGATGCCCCACTTTTGCAACCGCAACGGGGCAACAGACCTTGAATCACATCACGGTGTAGAAACCCTGAAGGCTGCGTTGACGGATTTTGGGCATGAGGTCCGGGTCCGAGACATGAACAGTGGCCTACACATGATCCAATTGCTTCCTTCGGGACAACTTCTGGGTGGCGCAGATCCGCGCCGCGAGGGTCTGGTGCTGGGCGAGTAACTCTTACGACTCAAAGGACGCCATCACACGGTGATGATAGTCCACCTTGTCAAAGCGACTCATCTCNTGAAGTCCCGTCGGNCTGGTGATATTGACCTCGATCAACATCCCGCCGATCACNTCGATTCCNGCAAAACGCACTCCATGCGTAACAAGATCGTGCCGCATCGCCTCACAGATTTGATGATCACGCTCATCCAGTGTCGCCGGCTCGGCACTCCCGCCCTGATCGAGATTATTGAGCTCAACGCCCTCAGCGTGCAGACGCAAAATCGCGCCCAGCGGTTCACCGTCCAACAGCAAAATACGCTTGTCGCCCTCGNGTGCGGCCGGTAAATACTGCTGGNCAACCACCCAGTGGCGCCCTCCGTGGGTTGCGCTATCCAACTGCTCTGATAGCTTATTGTCCCCTGAATTCAGAAAAATGATGCCCTTGCCGCCGTGNCCATCAACCGGTTTCACNGTGATCCGCTTCTGCTCTTCCAAAAACTCNGAAATTTCCTGCACGCTCCTGGAGACGAGAGTAGCCGGCGTGAACATTGGATAGCGCAGTGCAGCGAGTTTTTCGTTCCAGTTACGGACTGTGACCGGTCTGTTGATAATCTGGACTCGGTCGGGCAGTTGATCCAACAACAGAGTGACATAAAAGTAACTTCGATCAAATGGAGGGTCCTGCCGAATCCAGACAGCGTCCATGGTGCCAAGCGCGTACGAGCCTTTGGACTCAACGACAAAAGGCTGCTGTTGGTCCCTTGAGACTTTGACCTTTACAACCGTGGCATGAACCTCACTATGCTGCAGAGACAGCGTCGCGGGGTCGACAAAAAACACCTCGTGCCCGCGCTCGCAGGCGGCGAGCATCAGAAAATAAGTGGTGTCCTTATGCGGCTTGACCCCCTCTAGGGGATCCATGATAAAGGCATGTTTCATCCCGGCAGAATAGCATCTTTGTCAAATACTGATTCTATGCGCGGCGCCTTCGCCCCCCGCGGCTGCGTCTTTTCTCAACGTGTGTCTCGGGCGAATCCGAACCAGCGGACCGGGTGCCTGCCGTAACTGGACCGAGCCCCTCCACCACCGCTTCTATGTCGGGAGCTGACCGAAGATTGTGCTCCAACAACGCACGATGCATCGCAGCAAGGTGCACAGGAGTCGTACCGCAGCAACCCCCAATTATCCGCGCGCCGCAATCGCGAGCGAGACGAGCATACTCGGCCATCAGTTCCGGCGTTCCACTGTACTGGATCTCCCCATCGACAAACTGCGGAATACCACAGTTTGCCTTAGCCACCAGGATATCTGCCGCCNCCGCGTGAGAACGCATTGCAATCAAGGTGCCGACTAGATCCGCCGCGCCCACGCCGCAGTTGGCGCCGTAGGCCGCTAGCCGGGGCACNGTCTCCCGATATAACTCCACGAGTCGCGGCGGAGGCACGCCCATCATCGTGCTGCCATTGGTGTCGAATGTCATGGTTGCCACGACCGGCAGCCGGCATTCGGCCGCGCCTGCCCCGGCCGCCTGCAACTCCTCTTTGGAGGACATTGTCTCCAGCCAGATTACGTCGGCGCCGCCATCGGCGAGGGCCTGGGCCTGTTCCGCGAAAGCGCTCTGTGCCGCTTCCACTGATAAAGTCCCTACCGGTTCAAGAATCTCACCGGTCGGCCCCATGGAACCCGCCACGATCACTGTCTGCCCCGACGTATCCGCGCAGGCCCGGGCAACCTGTGCCGCAGCTACATTAAGCTCGATGACTCTGTTCTGGGCTTGATGAAGTTTGAGTCGATAAGCTGAACCACCAAAACTGTTAGTCAANACGATGTCGGCCCCGGCATCGATNAACTGCTGATGCANCCGCGAGACACGATCNGGGTGATCAACATTCCAAAGCTCAGGCGCATCGCCNGACTGAAGGCCCATGGAGAAATAGTTGGTCCCCGTCGCGCCATCTGCGAGCAACCAGTCGCGCTCAAGAAGNAGTTGNTNAAACCGGTTNTTCGGCATAGTGTTTCCTCAAATTTCCGAGNTGGCGCGCGTCGGTTTATCTTGGAAACACCAACAAAAAGACCCGCACCGGCGTTATTGCTAGAGCGGGTCCATTGGCAAGCACTCGCTTTAGCAAACTTGTAAAGCGCCTGCAAGCTGGACATCAAATCGGCGCGTGACNAGATAATAACAGAAATCCCACTTTTTGTGGGCGGCAGCCCATCTTGGGTTTTCTTCTTAAAACCGGTGTTTTTTAGAAAATACTGGCCAGCGGGTCCTCGGGATCGACACCCGGCATAAAGGGTTTGCGCCGGTCACGGTCGGTCAACTGGTANATCGCCCCAAGCCAGTTATTAAAGACGATCTTGCCCGTGTCTCCCCAGGTGTTATCAACGGGGACATCCTGCTCTGGAAACGCCCTAGCGCTTTTGTTCTGCTCTCGGGCAAGTTCCGCCTCCTGGCGAAAGGTGTCCAGCACAGGAAAAACCTCCTCGGTGAAATAGTTAGCCGGAAATGGCGGGTAAACATCCAGTTCACCGGAAAGAAACCGGTTCACTTCCCGCTTGTACTCTTTAAGCAGACTAAAGCTNTCGTATTCGGGGTGNCCCTGGAAAAACACCAGGCGCAANCCGTCCGCACTGGTGGCCAGATGCACNCCCGCGTCGGGGCTTTCAACCAGCACGAGTTGATCAACCCGGTTCATCTCCTTCGGGCTGATNTCGTTCCANCGAGAATGGGGNACATCGAAACGGGTATTGATACCCCGGACCAGAGGATGCTCCATCACTACGCGATGCGGGAACACCCCCCATCGCTTTGCCGGCAACGGCTGACGTTCNATTCCATGAAAATGCAAAAAGGCAGCGTGGGTNGCAAGGCAAGCGCAAAGTGTCGATGTCACCTGNTCAACAGCCCAGTCGAGCACCTCACACATGGGATTCCAGAACTCTTCATCNGGCAACTGTTCNCAGACCGGGTTGGCACCGGTTACGATTAACGCGTCGAGCCCTTCTTCGCGAAGTTGATCAAAATCATAATAGTACTTTTCAATATGTGCCTGGGCGGCCTCACCTCTGGAAACATCAGGAGGAGAGAAAGGATAAATATGAAACTGGGCTATCCGGTTACAGCCACCAACCAGTCGAAGAAACTGTCGTTCTGTGGGCTCCAGGGCGGCATCCGGCATATTGTTCATGAGGCCAATGTGCATTTCGCGGATATCCTGGGCACCTGCACGCTCCAGCGACAGCACATCNCCGCCTTCGCGTTGAAANCGCTCAAAACTCGGNAGGCCCGTATTAGCAACGATCGGCATCTTTAGCCCAAGGTCTCACAGATCAGCTCAAGAAACTCGGTCTCACCGCGGATATCGTCAATCCGCTCAGCCTCCAACACCACTCCATACCGGTCGGCAATTTCCTGATACCGCGGAAGCCGATGCTCAACAAGTCGNGGGAACATCCAGCGGAAATAGTCATCCGGCACNATCTCTTCTGGCTTTGACAGGTTCTGCTCATCAAGATACTGAGGCAATACCTGATCAAGAAACCGGTTCTGGTAATACATCGGCTTGGGCTCAAGCAAAGACCGCTCGACGATCTGGCTGAGCATCGTATCCGAGGGTTTGAGATATACGATAAGCGTATCTTCAGCGAGCTGTTCGAGTACGCCTGGCTNATCCAGTTCGCACAAACTGCCTCCCGCATCATTAATGAAATGTGGGTATCCGTAGGTGTCATGCCCCTTCGCAATAAAGGCTCTTACGTCCAGCATGGCTCTAATCTCGGCTTCCNGGTGAAGTCCCTGACGGCGTTTGAATTCTTCCACCGACAGCCCACCCAGTTCGGGATTACCGATCATCCCAAGAAAGCTGGCTACAGGCTTGAGATTGTGGACCGAGATATTGTGACAAAGATAAATCGAGTCAGAGCGCAACANCTCTGCCAGAAACGGCACCCGCATCGCTTCGCGCTTGACGTTATCCAATATGGGCTCATCCAGATAACGCGTTCCAATCCGGTAGTCGCCCGAATAATGAAACCAGGTCTGTCGCGGCAATCGNGACGCCAGCGTAGTCTTNCCCGACCCCGACATACCCAGCAGGGTGATGGCCTTTCGGGGAGNCTTCCAGAAGGCAGCGCCTTTTAAGTTTTCTCGGTACATTTAAATAAGTTGTTNGGATNTTCAGGCAAGTGTTGAAAGTGTCGATCGCATTGGCNCTGGCAGCGGTCGCGGCCGGCGCTGATCCCGNTCGACAAACACATGGGTNAATCCGCCGACCGCAGCGGCAACTTCTTCNNCTTNTGCAAACATGCCCACTTCGTAACTGACNCTGCTGTTGCCCANATGTGTTACCCGCAAGCCNCAATCAACNATNCCAGGGTAAGACAGCGACTGNAAGAACTGGCACTGCGACTGCGCNACCAGGCCAATTGCCTCNCNCTTTTCGATATCCAGCAACTGATNCTCNATCAGGAACTGGTTCACGACGCTATCGATNTAACTAAAGTACACCGCGTTATTAATGTGCCCATAGGCATCGTTATCGACCCANCGGGTACTGACCTGTTGCCAATACCGGTAATCGCCGCGTGAATNATCCGAAGGCTTAACATCTACTGAACGANTCAATGGCCGATCCTGACTNCCNTACGGCCCGTAACGGANCCCGTCAGGTAGGCATCAAAAGCTCCCGGCAGATCATCNAACTCAATNGTTCTCGGTNCAATCAGNTCGAGATGGGCAGGACGCAGGTCATCTGCCAGGCGTTGCCAGGCCTGATGGCGAAGCGCCTCAGGCATCTCGATCGAGTTNATNCCCAGCAAAGAAACTCCGCGCAGNATAAAGGGCATAACAGTAGTTTCAAGCTTGATTCCGCTGGCATTACCAATCGATGCGACGTTGCCCCACGGCTTNACCGTCCGGGTCAGCCAGCCCAGTGTCTCGCCGCCGACATTGTCAACAGCGCCGCCCCACAGGCCCTTCTCCAGAGGTCGGGTACCCATCTCAAGTTCATGGCGGTTAACAAAGTCTGTTGCGCCGAGTTGTTTCAGATAATCATGTTGGTCTGGCTTTCCGGTCAATGCAACTACCTCGAAGCCCTTTCCTGCCAGCATATCGACAGCGATGCTGCCGACACCGCCGGTAGCACCGGTGACAATCACCGGGCCGTGATCGGGGCTCTGACCGTTTTCCTCGAGCCGAATCATGGCGATNGCGGCAGTAAAACCTGCNGTGCCCATTGCCATCACGTCGCGAAGTTCAAGACTCTCNGGAACGGGTACAACACATCCAGCCGGCACACGGGCCACTTGTGAATAACCACCATCGCGGGTTTCAGAAAGGCCGCAGCCGCATACCAGAACGCGATCGCCNGCACTAAACNGCGCATTCTCGCTGCTNTCGACTGTACCGGAGAAATCGATACCGCCATTGAGGTCCGGCACTCTCAGGATCTTGGCCTTCCCTGTCGCGGCCAGCGCNTCCTTNAAGTTNATTCCCGAGTAGGCAACGCGAACGACCACATCACCCTCAGTGAGGTCATCGACCTCCATTTGCTCAAACCCCGTGCTGACACCTTTTTCCTGCTGGTGTATTCTGAAAGCCTTGAAAGACATCTTATAAAATCTCCGGTTGGTCGGGATCACCTGCCGTTTGCTGATAATTCCTGAACAGCGAAGGCGGGATTTTAGCGTGTTGGCCATCCCCCGGACAGNCAGATCGTCCCGGGAACCAATCCCACCCGNCTNCACCTAATCCANTCACAAACCACCGACCAGGCNAAAACCATGCAAGAAGACACCCTATTCAGCAAGATCGTCAAAGGCGAGCTGCCAGCTGATATCGTATTCCAGGACGAGCAAGTAACTGCTTTTCGGGACATNGATCCACANGCGCCCACCCATATCCTGATTGTGCCCAATAAGATCATTCCAACGGTCAACGACGTATCCGAAGAAGACAAGGCCACGCTTGGACACATGTTCATCGTAGCGCGGAATCTAGCAGCATCTGAGGGCGTCGACACCGATGGCTATCGGCTACTGGTGAACTGNGGTCGTCATGCCAATCAGGAAGTCTTTCACCTGCACATGCATTTACTTGGCGGGCGGCCGCTNGGCCGGATGCTTCCAGCTGGATCGTAAGCGGATCAGGAATCACGCTTGCGGGCAATTTCCCGTTCGCGCAATTCAATTCGGCGCACTTTGCCGGTGGTGGTCATCGGCANCTCGCTGACAAACTCAATCTCTCTGGGATACTCGTAGGCAGCAAGGTCGCCACGAACCCTATCCTGAATGCTCTGCCGAAGGGCGTCCGAGGGNGCTTCACCGGATGCNAGCACGATAAAGGCTTTTACGATTTCACCACGCAAATCATCGGGAGTCCCCACCGCTGCCGCCTGGACTACGGCTGGGTGCTTCAGCATGCAGTCCTCAATCTCGCCCGGACCGATGCGGTGCCCGGCGCTGGAAATNACATCATCCTTCCGNCCCACGAACCAGAGATAGCCATCGCTGTCCCGATANCCCACATCACCGGTTGACCACCAGNGCCCNATGAACTTGTCCTGCGTGGCCTGATCACGCTTCCAGTAACCAAGAAACATCACTGGATCGTCACGCAGNGCACACAGTTCACCAGTTTNCCCATCGGCAAGCACGTTACCGGCCTCATCGAGGGGTTCAACGCGATGCCCGGGATAAGATTTTCCCATNGAGCCNGGCTTGACCGGCATGATCTTCGAGCAGTTACCTACAATNTAGTTAAATTCAGTCTGNCCCCACATTTCATTAATCTGAACACCGAGCGCCTCTTCAGCCCATTCATAAATCTTCGCGCCCAGCGACTCTCCAGCAGACATGACGCTACGAAGTTGAACCCCCAGATCGCGTATATCCCCAATCTGGCGCAGCATTTTTAGTGCCGTNGGCGGAATAAACGCATTACGGACACGGTACCGCGCCATCAGGTCNCAGGCTTTTTCCGGATCAAACCGTCCACCGTCATAACCNAGCACTGGACGACCGTAAAACCACGCGGGGATCAGTCCATCGAGCAGNCCTCCCGTCCATGCCCAATCCGCCGGCGTCCACATCAGATCATCCTCGAGGGGAAAGAAGTTCTGCGACAGTTCAAANCCNGTCAGGTTTCCCAGCAGACAGCGGTGCGCCAGAACCGCNCCCTTCGGCGGNCCGGTNGTTCCAGAGGTATAGATTAC
This sequence comes from Proteobacteria bacterium TMED61, assembly GCA_002171735.1. Lineage (GTDB taxonomy): Bacteria > Pseudomonadota > Gammaproteobacteria > Arenicellales > UBA868 > UBA868. Next base: position 18,434 of record NHDO01000015.1, read on the forward strand.
GATTGCAGGATCGTCAGCCAGNGTACNCACCGCCTCAAGGTTCTTTGCTGCGCTGTCGAGTAACGGCCAGAAGCCNCTNTTCCCGTCATCACAATCNATAATCGTCTCAAGCTCAGGAAGTTCNTCACGGAGTGANTGAACTTTCTCCACCCCCTCTGCCGCGCCAACCANAATCTTTGCTCCACTGTCCTCTAATCGATAGCGCAGCGCGTCAGTGCCGAACAGCGCCGAAAGNGGTAAAGAGACNGCTCCGATCTTCCATGCGGCAAGGTGACAAAGTCCAGTCTCGACCCGCTGAGGTAGCAGGATCGCGATACGNTCCCCTGGNCCNACGCCCATCGACAANAAAACGTTGGCGAGTTGGTTCGAAAGACGATAGAGATCCGCGAAACTGTACTGCACCTTCGTTCCNGATGCGGTCTCACAAAGTAGTGCGGGGCGGTGAGAAATATCCCGATGACGGTCACAAACTGCTGTAGCAATATTGAAAGACGCCGGAATCTGCCAGGTGAACGAACGGCAGATATCGTCAAACCCCGATTCGCCCGAATCAACCAATGTCCTGAAACTGTTTATCGTTTTTTCCTATTACCAGATGCGNGTCAGCGCAGAGAATCCAGCGTTAAGGGACATTCTAGTAGCACACCCTTTAAGCCCGCAAAAGCACCCGATCAGGGAGCCAAGAAGACCTCACAGCGCGCGTCCGTTTGAGTCAGGACATGCCTCACCGGGTATTCCGTGGTTGGACCCTCCTGGATAGCCTGATTAAACANNGCCTGCTTTCCTTCACCAAAGACCGGCAGAATAATCCGCTGTGAATTCCGTAAAACCCAGGGACTAAGACTAATCCTTTCGTGCGGNGGAAGNGGNGANGTGGTGGCTACCACCCTTCTGTNNTTTTNCNNATTTTCANNNCCGTTGGGGAAAAGTGAGGCAATGTGGCCGTCGTCTCCCATACTGATGAGGAGCACGTCGATAGGCAGCTCGACTTTGTCGAGACGCTGCTCCACGGCATCTAGCGCATCGACTGCTCGATCGTGATGAGTTTTCAACCCGACCAGTGTGGCAGCCGTCGCATGACCCTGCAGCAGGTTATCGCGAACCAGTTTCTCATTACTCTCGNCACTTTGAGTGGATACCCAACGCTCATCGACGAGCACGACATCAATNGATGTCCACGGAAGTGAAGATGCTGCGAGCAGCGGAAACAAAGCTTCTGCCGACCTGCCGCCACAAACCCCGAAAGTAGTCCGACTTTTATGCTGCAGTGCCGACTCAAGCGCCTTCACCAATGATTTCGTAATCGGATCCAACGCTTGTGCGCGCGTCGGATAAGTCTCAACTGAATGGCTGGACATACCGCGGATCAGCGCATGTGCTTCGATCTGGCGAGTGCAAAAAGACTGGCCAATGCAAATAAGGCGGAGGCGGCGACAACGATGCTCGGGCCCGTTGGCGTATCCCACTGAAAGGAAGTCCACAGTCCCGCGACGACCGACGCTACTGCAGCGACCACTGCAACACCCGACATCGATTCGGGTGTACGTGATACGGGCCTCGCAGCCGCGGCAGGAATAATCAGCATGGCGGTAATCAACAGAGCCCCGACGATCTTGATCGCGACCGCAACCAGAACTGCCAGCATAACGGTCAAAATCATATTCTCCCGTCGGGTGTCGATTCCCCGGGCTGTCGCAAGGTCGGCATTTAGGGTAAGCAGTAGCAGTCGCTCCCAACGCAGCCGCAGCAGTACCAGAATGGACGCCGATCCGGCACAGATAATCAGAAGGTCGACATAACCCACCGCGAGGATATCGCCGAAAAGGTATGCGGTGAGATCGACACGCACGCCGGGAATGAAAGTGACCGCTACCAGTCCGAGGGCCAAAGATCCGTGTGCAGCAACCCCAAGCAGAGTATCAACGGCGAACATCCGCCCCGAAAACGAAAGGATCATAAAGGCCATGGCAAGAGCTGCAACGAGCACCCCGACAAAGATCGAAATGGAAAATCCCAGGGACAGGGCGACACCCAGGATCGCGGCGTGGGCTGTGGCATCTCCAAAATATGCCATCCGCCGCCAGACCACAAAGCAGCCAAGCGGGCCGGCCGCTAGGGCGAGCGCGATGCCGGCCAGGGTCGCACGCCAAAGGAAATCATCCAGCATCGTGGCCGCTCTCTTTGACATGGTCGTGCCGATGATCATGTTCATGCCGATACAGCGCCAATGCGCCCTCGGTATCAAATCCAAAGAGCGCCTGATACTCGGGTGCGGCAGAGACCAGTGTCGGTGTGCCCTGACAGCAGACATGCCCGTTCAGACAGATCACGTGATCAGAAGATCGCATAACGACGTGCAGATCGTGACTGACCATCAGTACTGCACAGTTAAGATCCTTGCGAACCTCCTCAATAAGTCGATAAAAGGATGCCACCGCCGGCTGATCTAGGCCCTGAGTGGGCTCATCGAGCACCAACAGATCAGGCTGGACCAGCAGTGCCTGAGCAAGCAATGCCCGCTGAAACTCTCCACCGGAAAGCGACACCATCTGCTGCTTAAGTAAACCGGATATGCCCACCTGCCCAGCAATCCGCAGGTGTCTATTGCGATCTTTTGTCCCGGACAAAGCGAGCCAACGGGCTACCGTGAGTGGCATAGCCTGGTCGATCGCAAGGCGCTGCGGTACATACCCAATCTTCAAACCTGCTTCGCGAACCACCGCGCCCTCTGAAGACGTCTGTGCCCCGATCAGTACTCTGAGCAGGGTCGTCTTGCCGGAACCATTAGGACCAACAACAGTAACAATCTCGCGCTTTCGAACTGAAAGATTCACATCGCGCAAGATCTGCCGCGCTCCTATACGCACGCCAAGGCCCTGGGCCTGAATGAGGCTCATAACGGAGCCAGTTCACGACATCCAGCACATCGTCCCTGAGCCTCAACCACAGTATGCTGAATATCAAAACCTATTGCACGAGCGGTGAGATTCAGCGAGCCACTTCCGATTTTTTCCGAAGTCTCTGCAACCTGCCCACAATCGTTACAGATCAGGAACACTGGAGCATGTCCCTCGCCCGGCTGGTTACAAGCCACAAATGCATTGATTTTTTCAATGCGGTGAGCAAACCCATTTTCGACAAGAAATTCCAGCGCCCGATACGCAACCGGCGGCTGCGCACGAAACCCCGCCACGGCAAGGTCCGACAATATTACATAGGCACCCAACGGAGCGTGCGACTTCAGCAAGAGTTCGAGAACTTTCTCACGCACCGGCGTCAGCCGAAGCCCCCGCTCAGCACAAATGGCATGCGCTGTGTCCATCAGCGAGCGGGAACACTCTTCATGATCGTGCACACGAAAGGCCCGCGCCGGCAACTCAGATTGTACTTTCCTCGAGCTCATATTGGGTCAGGTATCGTCAATGATTAACACATTCTGCAATCCCAAGTGCAAGGTTTGCAAGCAACTGTGGATAAAGCCCGGGGCCCAGTTTTAGATCTATGCCAATGGGATCCACTACCCCGATGTGTGGTTTGTGGCCGCCGAAAACGCTGGTAATAAGTTTCGATGAATATTGAGGCTCAGAAAGGACGCAGTGAATCCCTTCCTCTTCAAAATGGTGTTTTATCTCCTGAAGTCTTCTGGAGCTCGGCTTTGAGGCATCACCCAGGGAAATCGATCCTGTTGCAAAGATACCAAACCGATTCTCGAAGTACTGATAAGCATCGTGGAACACTAAAAAGCCTTTGCCGTGGACCGTGTTCAGGCGATCTTCGATGTGATGCATTTCCTGCGTGATCTGCTGCTTCGCGGATTTTGCATTTGCAGCATAACGGTCAGCATTTTCAGGATCGATGTGTCCAAGTTCAGAGGCGATCGTATCGAGCCAGATTTTGGCATTCTCCGGATCAAGCCACATATGGGGGTCGTTACCGCCATGCTCATGGCCTTCGTGATCGTCATGGCCCGCTTCTTCATGCTCGTCGTGGCCTTCCTTTTCATGGTCATGGCCTTCGTGGTCGTCATGACCTTCATCATCGCCATGATCACCAAAGACCGGGCCCTCCCGATAGGAAAGTACCAACACACCATCTACTTCCGACAGATCCAGG
>NHDO01000016.1 GCA_002171735.1 Proteobacteria bacterium TMED61
AGCGACAGGGGCACCAAGGTGTAACCCTTGCGCTCGACACCCCCGATCAGTTTGCTGATCTCGTCGCCATGCAGGAGGAGCTTACGGGTACGGGTCGGATCGGGCGATATGTGGCTTGATGCGGCTGGCAGCGGCGAGAAATGCGCGCCAAAAAGAAATAGTTCACCTGCGCGGATGATCACGTAACCTTCTTTAAGCTGTGCACGACCCTCCCGCAGGCTCTTGACTTCCCATCCCTCGAGCACCAGGCCCGCTTCAAATTCTTCTTCGATGAAATAGTCATGCCACGCCTTTTTGTTGCGGGCAATACTGTTATCCGACTTGGCTTTACTTCCTGACATCTTGTCTGATTCCCGCTTTAGAAAACACTTTTGGCGTCATGCCCATTCTAAGGGTTTATTCGGCGCTTATGCCCTCGATCCGGTTCTATAATTAGGGTTTTCAAGGATTCAAGAAGCCCAGTGGCGAAAGTTCAACGCTCTCTGATCGTGCCGTATACGGCTCACGAGATGTATGTACTGGCAGGCGATGTCGACCGGTATGAGGAGTTTCTGCCCTGGTGCAGCGCATCTCGGATTCTTGAGTCTGAGGAAAGTACCATCGTGGCGCAGGTCGACATCAGTTANAAAGGTTGGACGACGTCATTAACGACCCGTAACCATATGGATCCCGATTCNAGGATTCTGATGACCCTTGCCGAGGGCGTCGCCTTTGAATCTCTGGAAGGGCTTTGGTATTTCAAATCANTGGACGCGCTGGCATGTGAAGTCAGGCTTGAAGTGGACTTTTCCCTATCGGGCCCTTTGGGCAACAAAATGCTTGGGCCAATCTTTAGCCGGATCTGCGCCGAACTTATTGAGGCGTTTGTCGAGCGCGCCAAGGTGTTGTACGGAGAGCGCGCCTTTGCTTGAGATCATCGTTGTCTACGCGTTGCCGGAGCGACAGTTTCGGGAGGTGGTAAATNTGGCACCCCGGTCAACCGTGCGTGACGCGGTCCTTGCTTCGGGAGTCCTAGAGGTATTTTCAGAGATCGATCTTGAAACCGTTCCAGTCGGAATCTTCTCCCGTCGGGTCGACCTCGATACCCAACTCACAGANGGGGACCGGGTTGAGATCTATCGTCGACTGCAATTGAGNCCTACGGAGGCGCGCCGCCTACGCGCAGAGCGAAAAAAGGTCAGTCGTCCGAAGGGGTGACTTTGTCCCANAGTNGCGAGAAGAAGCCGGGNCTGTCCTCCTCCAGATCGGGCTCGATGGCNCCCGGCAGTCCCGNNCCTTCCACCACNGTTTGCAANACTTGGTCATTTTCAAACCACACACTCAATCGATACGTGGTGACCATCTCTCCTTTGGCTGGATTGAGGCTATAGAAGTAATCCCATCGTTCTGCGTGGAAAGGATCCTCGATGAGTGGCGTTCCCAGGATAAACCGAACCTCATTACGAGATGTGCCAGGGGTGATCTTCTCGATCTGCTCCGCGCTGATGACGTTGCCCTGTTGAATCTCCACCCGATAAGTGCGAACGCAGCCATTTAACACCAATAGTGACGCTCCGATGATGAGGTAGAGCGCAGCCTTCAGTAGGGGAATGCGGGAGACGAACATGGGTTGAATGATACCGGATGGCAGTTTCGTCATGGGCAGTTATACGGCCGGGAGCGTCTTCTGCATCGCGATCTCATCACAGTGGTCGAACTTCGGGCAGGTGACACAGACGCCGAATACTTTTTCCGGAAGGCTTTCCATCGCCACAATCTGGTAGCCGAGTTTGCGGAAAAACCCCGGCACATAGGTCAGGGCAATAATGCGGGTGAGCCCGAGTTCCTGGGCCATTTGTTCGATCTCATCCACCATTTTCTGCCCGAGCCCGTGGCCATGATGATCCGGGTGGACAGCGAGGCTGCGGACCTCGCCAAGTTCCTGGGAAAAGAGCTCAAGGGATCCGCAACCGCGAACCTCTCCATTGTTTTCGGCAACCACAAACCGTTGCAGGTGCTCATCGATCTCGTCTGCCGAGCGGGCGAGCAATCGCCCATCGTCAGCATAGTCTCGGAGCAGCGCATGTATCGTCGGCACGTCTGTCGTTGTGGCGGCGCGAATCAATGCGGTCATATCAGGCCCCGGGAAAGCAATTCTTCAGCGTGTGCACGGGTTTTGGCAGTAATTTCGACACCCCCGAGCATACGTGCCAGTTCTTCGATGCGGCCCGGCGAATCCAGGGGCTCCAATTCTACCTGGGTCTCATCGCCTGATAAGCGTGTGACGCGAAGATGATGCTGCCCCTGAGCGGCCACCTGGGGCAGGTGTGTAATGCACAGGATCTGTTGAGTCTGCGCCAGTGATCTGAGTTTCTGACCGACAATCTCTGCGACCCGACCGCCAATTCCGACATCAACTTCATCATAGATGCACGAGGGTGTCGGTGTCGTTTGTGCAACGGTAAACTGAATGGCAAGGCTGACCCGCGACAATTCGCCACCGGATGCGGCGCGCTCAAGTGGCGCAAAGGCAAGGTCGGATGCCGATTGCAACTCGAAATACACGTTCTCAAGCCCGTGGGGACTTCTCGTATCCGCATGCTCTTTTTGCAGTGTCACCCGGAACCTGGCAGCCTCGAGCCCGAGTGACGGTAACTGGCCATTGACCGCCTTCGCGAGGTCGTCTGCCGCGTCACTACGAGCCTTGGAAACTCCCCGCGCTTGTTTGTCGTATTGTTGCTGCGCTTTGTGTAGCTGTTTTTCAAGAGCCTCCGGGTTGTTTATTGCAGTGCTCAGTTTCAAAAGTTCCTGCGTCAGGTCTTCCCATAGAGATTTCAGGGTCTCAGGGGCAACCCGGTATTTGCGACCTGCGTCGTGCAGCATACGAAGACGCTGATTGATTCTCTCGAGTTCATCGGGTTCCAGCGTGTAGTTATCGCAGTATCGCTGAAGTTCTCCGACCGTATCGGTGAGCTGGGTATTGATACTTTCGATCTGATCTGCAAGCGCACGAAGACGAGCGTCATAGGCGGCAAGTTCACTTAGCCGACCGGCCGCTCGGGTTAATACTGCGGATACAGAAACCTCTTCTGCCTGGTCAAGCTCCTGGAGCAGTTGCCACGCGCCTTGTGCCAGTTCTTGGGTATGGGAAAGACGCGTGTATTTTTCACCAATCTGTTGGAACTCATCTGGATCAGGGGCAAGAACTGCGAGTTCGTCAACCTGGTGGCGAAGGAGTGATTCACGCTCTCGGCGGGCATCCATGCCAGACTGGACCTGGTCGAGTTCAGTAGTGAGGTGTGCCACCTCCGCAGCCGTTGCTGCCAACGCTTGGACGTCACCCGAGATTCCTGCACTGTCATCCAATACCCTCCGCTGTACGTCGCGCTGCAGCAGTCGGTGATGTTCGTGCTGGCCATGAATATCGGTGAGTAATGCGCCCAATTCACGCAGTGACTGTATCGGCACGGGGCGCCCGTTGATGAAACCACGCGAAGCTTTCTCAGGGTAAACGGTTCTTCGAAGGGTGCACTCTCCCTCCTCACCGTCGAGTTCCATTCGCCCAAGCCACTCACAAGCCGGTCCAAGATTACCGATATCGAAATCCGCCTGAATCTCTGCACGGTCGGAGCCGCTACGAACCAGATCGCCCGATGCCCTTCCGCCGAGCAGCATAGCGAGCGCATCGACCACGACCGACTTGCCTGCNCCGGTCTCTCCGGTGATTACCGTTAAGCCGGGNTCGAAGGTGATCTGGACATGTTTGATGACAACGAAATCACGGACATCGATCCAGTTGATCATAGCGGCCTGCCAGATCAGCCCCAACCCAGTTTGGAATGNAGTACTTCGTAATGACTATGACCTTTGATCCGCACCAGGCGTGCAGAAAGATCAGCCGGCGTGATCGTGAGACTTTCACCTGTATGGACCACGGCGAAATCGAGGCCATCGACGAAGGCGTGGCCTTTTTCGTTATCTGATTCGACAAAATCGATTTGGATGTCGGAATATTGGTCGAGGACAATCGGCCGCTGCCCCAGCGTATGGGGACAGATCGGTGTCAAGACAATCGCGGGGAGGAGTGGGTGCAAGATCGGTCCACCGGCAGATAGGGCGTAGGCAGTTGATCCGGTGGGAGTTGCAACAATCACGCCATCGCCACGCACCCGGCCGATGGGTTCACCATTGACCCGGGTATCGAACTCAATCATCTTGCCGGTTGCACCCTTGGAGAGGGCCACATCATTAAGTGCCAGACGCTCATCCTGGATCACCCCGTCTCGGGTCAGGCCGGCTTTGAGCATCATGCGTTCCTCGATCTCAAATTCACCGTCAAGCATAAGATCGAGATCGGCTCGGAAGGTATCAGCGGGAATATCAGTGAGAAAGCCCAATCGGCCCATGTTGATACCGATCACNGGCAGGCTCACCCNGGCTAGCGCACTCGTTACGTGCAGCATCGTACCGTCGCCGCCGACAACAATGCCGAGATCGATCGTTTCCGCCAGGGGTTGGCCGCTGTCCTCGACGCGCAGCCCTGCGATCTCCTGATGCGTGGTGTCACCGAGGAAAACAGACCGACCCCGCTGCTCGAGGTGTTCGCGGATCTCGTTCAAGGTCGCTTTGACCGCCACATCCTGATATCGCCCGAAGAGGCCGATTGATCTAAAAATCATAATTTTTTACGGTAACCGACGGGTCATTCAGTTTTTTGCGTCGTCGAGAGNAACTGATTGTGGTGTAATAATCCAATGGTACGATTACACCGCAATCCCAAAGGCCTTTTGCCCGCATTTTACATTCATTTTCCGGCAGTAAGCCCGTGACAGAATCCGTTGATAATCTGCAACATCTGGAACTTAACGACCGGGCACATAATCTGCTGAAACTGCTGATCCGACGTTATGTTAGCGACGGGGAGCCTGTCGGCTCGCGGACGCTTTCGCGGGAGCCAGGTCTCGACCTCAGTGCGGCGACCGTCCGCAATGTGATGGCAGATCTTGAAGACCTTGGTCTGATTCGGGCGCCCCATACTTCGGCAGGCCGCGTACCCACGCAGTTGGGTTACCGGGTCTTCGTCAACAGCCTGCTTCAGGTGCAGGCCCCCGGGCGTTCCAGTTCCAAGGAAATCGTCGATGCGCTGGCCGGTGCAAAAGACACCGACGAGTTACTGGAATCGGCTTCAGAGTTATTGTCGGACATTACGCAATATGCTGGCGTCATTATGTTGCCAGGTTCTGACAAAGCCAAACTTCGCCAAGTCGAATTCCTCGAGCTCTCGGAGGATCGGGTNTTGGCGATTCTGGTGACCGATGATGGACGTGTACAGAACCGCGTGATTTTNCTGGACAAGACTTTATCTGCGAGTGAACTCGTTGAGGCCGCTAACTTTTTCAACTCCCGTCACGCCGGCCTTACGCTGCACGAGGTGCGTCACCGACTGTTGCTGGATATGGAGCGGGACAGTGACGCAATGAACCGCATGATGCGTACGGCAGTCGAAATGGCGAGCCAGTTACTGGATGAAGAACCAGCTGAAGAGGGGGTCGTTGTCAGCGGTGAGACAAAGTTGCTCGGTATCCCCGATTTTGATCAGTTGGGGAAACTCCGCGAGATCTTCGATACCTTCAAGACCAAACAGGACTTGTTGAACCTTCTAGACAAGAGCATGCGTGCCAGNGGTATCAGTATTTTTATCGGCGAGGAATCCGGTTACAGTGCCCTGACCGANTGCAGCGTGGTCACCGCTCCGTACGAGGATGAAGGTCGCTGTATCGGCGTCATTGGTGTCATTGGGCCAACGCGGATGGCCTATGAGGAGGTGATCCCGGTCGTTGATATCACGGCCCGGGTCCTCGGCAGCGCGCTTCGCGGATTGCACTGAGCCGGATTCGCTCCGGCTTTATTNGACGGGCTTGAAAAACCCGCTTCTATCCCCAGATANNTGNTTTGACNCAGTAGCGCCCAGACCCCAGGAGCGAGATTTCGTTTATGACTGCCGGCAGACCAGAAAATTCGACCGACGAAGTCCAGGAGGNCAACGTGAGCGAACCGCTTGAAGCCTCAGCCGATANGGCTGAGCCAGGACTCACCCCAGATGAAGCNCAAGATGGGGNAGCGAAAGAAAACAAAGAAAACGATGAAGGTTCTGCTGCGCCCGATGAGATCGACGTGCTACGGACTGAAAACGCACAACTGCGAGATGAATACCTGCGAGCTCATGCGGATGCTGAGAACGCTCGAAAACGGGCCCAGACCGAGATCAGCAANGCCCGGCGATTTGCCCTGGAAGGTTTTGCAAGCGAGNTGCTGAATGTTCGNGATAGCCTGGATCTTGCGCGNTCCGTNGATCTTGAGGGGGCCGAGGGCGTGGTGGAGCGGATGGTTGAGGGGCTGGAATTGACCCTCAGNCAANTGGATTCCGCGTTCGAGCGCTTTTCTATATTTGAGGTCAGCCCCGAGGTTGGTGACAANCTCGANCCTGAGTCACATCAGGCNATGACGCTCGCACCCTCGGGTGAGGTTGAGCCTAACCACATCTGCCAGGTCATCCAAAAAGGGTACCGGCTGCACGACCGGCTGCTGCGTCCGGCGAGAGTAATTGTGGCNAAGGCGCCGGATGGCGATGACGGAGGGTGAAAAACCCGCGTCGGGCGCTTGAAAACCCCGGGATTATCCCCACTTTATTAGTAGATTCAGATTATTACGGTACGCCCCAGTACCGCTTTTGAGGACAAAAACATGGCAAGCATCATTGGAATTGACTTGGGTACCACGAATTCGTGNGTGGCTGTGATGGATGGCGGCAAGCCCAAAGTTCTGGAGAACAGCGAAGGGGACCGGACGACACCTTCGGTTGTGGCTTTCAGTGACGATGACGAAGTGCTTGTTGGTCAGTCTGCCAAGCGCCAGGCGGTTACCAACCCGCACAACACTATTTTTGCGTCCAAGCGCCTTGTTGGACGTAAGTTCGATGAGGAGGTGGTACAGCGGGATTTGGACCTAATGCCGTATAAAATCGTTAAAGCCAAAAACGGCGATGCGTGGATCGAAGCCAAAGGCAAGCAGATGGCGCCGCCCGAGGTATCCGCGCGTGTGCTTCAGAAAATGAAGCAGACAGCCGAAAGTTATCTGGGCACAGAAGTTACCGAGGCGGTCATTACCGTACCGGCCTATTTTAATGATTCGCAGCGCCAAGCCACCAAGGATGCTGGCCGGATCGCGGGGCTTGAAGTCAAACGAATCATCAATGAGCCCACCGCGGCTGCCCTGGCTTACGGACTCGAAAAACAGCAGGGCGATCGGAAGATTGCAGTGTACGACCTCGGGGGCGGAACCTTCGACATCTCCATTATCGAGATCGCGGACGTCGACGGTGAGCACCAGTTTGAAGTGCTCTCNACTAACGGTGATACTTTCCTCGGGGGCGAAGACTTCGACCGCCGGCTGATTGATTACCTGGCAGACGAGTTCAANAANGACCAGGGAATGGATCTGCGTGGTGACCCGTTGGCCATGCAGCGGCTGAAAGAGGGCGCNGAAAAAGCCAAAATAGAGCTCTCCTCGAGCTCTCAGACTGAGATCAATCTGCCTTATATTACGGCAGACCAGAGCGGCCCCAAGCACCTAAACCTGAAACTGTCTCGGGCGAAATTTGAGTCGCTGGTGGACGATCTGATCAGCCGCACCATTGATCCGTGCAAGACGGCGCTTCAGGATGCAAACCTTTCGGCTTCCGACATTGATGATGTGCTCCTGGTTGGTGGTCAGATCCGGATGCCCAAAGTGCAGGATGCGGTAAAGGACTTCTTCGGCCAAGATCCCCGACGTGACGTGAATCCTGATGAAGCGGTTGCCGTCGGCGCTGCCATTCAGGGCGGTGTGCTCGGCGGGGATGTTAAAGACGTGCTGTTGCTAGATGTGACACCGCTGTCGCTCGGTATCGAGACCTTGGGCGGTGTGATGACCAAGCTCATCGAGAAGAACACGACCATTCCTACCAAAGCGAATCAGGTATTCTCCACCGCCGATGACAACCAGACGGCGGTTACGGTTCATGTGCTGCAGGGAGAGCGCGAAATGGCGCAGCACAACAAGTCTCTGGGTCGTTTCGATCTTTCGGATATTCCTTCAGCCCCGCGGGGTATGCCGCAGATCGAAGTTACTTTCGATATAGATTCCAACGGGATTTTGCATGTCTCTGCCAAAGACAAGGCAACTGGAAAAGAGAACAAGATCAAGATTACCGCCGGTTCAGGCCTCTCTGATGAAGAGATCGAACGCATGGTCCAGGATGCCGAGACCCATGCCGAAGAGGACCGCAAGACACGTGAACTGGTTGATGCACGTAACCAGGGCGAAGCGATGATCCATACGGTGACAAAAACTCTTTCCGAAGCCGGCGACAAGGTAGAGGCCAGTGAGAAAGAGAGTATCGAAAGCGCTATTGCTGACCTTGAGGAGGCGCTCAAGGCCGAAGATGTCGCCGAAATCCAGGTTAAGACCAATGCCCTGATGGAGTCGAGCCATAAAATGGCAGAGCAAATGTATCAGGAACAAGACGATACGGCGGCGGGGGCTACAGATGCAGCTTCCGGAGCTGAGGCGTCTTCCGGTGATGATGTTGTGGACGCAGAATTTGAAGAGGTTAAAGACAAGAAAGACGACTAAGCGTTTCCAGGGTGGGCCTTCAATGCAGGGTCCGGTCGGGAGCGCATCAGCAGGGCCGGCATGTGGAAGTGCCGGCTTTTGCCGTTGATCAGGTTTTAAAATAAAGGAAATACTAGGCGGAATTATGGCGAAACGGGATTATTACGAGGTGCTAGGTGTTGAGCGTGCGGCATCCGAGGCCGATCTCAAAAAGGCCTATCGCCGGCTCGCCATGAAATACCATCCGGACCGTAATCCGGATGATGAGGCCGCAGAAAAATCCTTCAAAGAAGCGAAGGAGGCCTATGAGGTTCTGGCAGATTCACAGAAACGCTCAGCCTATGATCAGTTCGGCCACGCGGGCGTAGATGCTTCTGGGGGTATGGGTGGCGCGGGTCCTGGGGCTGCAGGATTTGGCGATATCTTCGGCGATATCTTCGGCGATATTTTTGGTGGAGGCGGCAGGCGGGGTGGGGCAGGTCGGGGCGCAGATCTGCAGTACACGCTGGAACTTTCCCTTGAAGAAGCCGTTCATGGTTCCGAGTCGCGAATACGTATCCCCTCGCAGGTCCGTTGCGATACCTGCAGCGGCTCTGGCGCCCGGCCGGGTACTTCTCCCACGGCCTGCGCAACCTGCAACGGACAGGGCCAGGTGCGGATGCAACAGGGATTTTTCTCAATTCAACAGGCTTGCCCNGATTGNCGTGGCCGCGGTACGGTTATCCAGTCTCCTTGTGGCGACTGCAGTGGAACCGGAACCGTTCAAAAAACCAAGACGCTTCAGGTCAAGGTGCCTGCCGGTGTGGATGACGGTGATCAGATTCGCCTCGGGGGCGAGGGACAGGGCAGCGCGACCAGCGGCAGTGGTGACCTTTATGTTCAGATCCGCATCCGTCAGCACCCCATCTTCTCCCGTGACGGCGATAACCTGTATTGCGAGATGCCGGTCAGCATCGCTATGGCGACCCTCGGCGGTGAAATCGAGATCCCCACCTTGAGTGGACGTGCCCAGCTCAAGGTTCCCTCGGAAAGTCAATCGGAGCGGGTCTTTCGATTGAAGGGTAAAGGCGTACGTAATGTGCGATCGAGCGCGGTTGGCGATCTTTTCTGCAAAATCAAGATTGAGACCCCGGTGAATCTAAGTCGAAAACAACGAGAACTCCTGCGCGATTTTGATGACATGCTAAAGGCTGGTGGAGAGCGCCACTCGCCTCGGGAAAGCTCCTGGTCGGACCGTCTCAAGAGTTTCTTCACTACCTCCTGATCAGTCCGTCACGGTTGGAAAGCAAGGCGGAACNANCCCCAATGGTAGGTTATGTGTCCTGTCGGGNTGCAATTCAGTTATCCTTNTGGTTTCTGCTGCGAGCACATTTNGNCCCCNCCACTTGATTACCGTNACCCAGACNTCCTTGCCCGGTGTTGTTATCGTGGAGCCGCGNNTATTTGATGATGAGCGCGGCTTTTTCATGGAAAGTTTCAACGCCCGGGATTTCGCTGATGCGGGACTTCCCACAAGTTTTGTTCAGGACAACCACTCTCGCTCCACCCGCGGGGTGCTGCGCGGCCTTCACTATCAGTATCCNACCTGGCAGGGCAAACTGGTCCGGGCGCTCGTTGGGGAGATTTTCGATGTGGCAGTGGATATCCGGCAGAGTTCCCCCCATTTTGGTGAGTGGTTCGGGTTAACCCTCTCGGCCGAGAACCGGAAACAGTTGTATGTCCCTCCGGGTTTTGCACACGGGTTTTGTGTGCTGAGCGATGTATCGGAGATGGTCTACAAATGCACTTCTCTTTACGTGCCTGCCGATGACGCGGGAGTGCTTTGGAACGATCCAAACATCGGAATTGAGTGGCCAATGAAAGATCCGATCCTGTCTGAAAAAGATTCGGTCGCGCCTGCGTTAGCCGAGTTNCCCGATCTGTCTTTCNGNGATTAGGCGGTGCATATTCTGGTGTTCGGTCGGGTNGGTCAGTTGGGTTCNGCGCTCGCCGAACTGCTGCCAAGCCATCACGAGGTCACCTTTCTAGACCANCCGGAAGTGGATCTCTCGCAGCCTGATAGCGTACCGGATTTGATAGCTGAACANGCGCCGGCGCTGGTNATTAACGCTGCTGCCTACACTGCGGTGGATAAAGCTGAATCTGAGCCTCAACTCGCGCAGTTGATCAACGCCGATGCACCGGCAGCCATGGCGAAGTCCTGTCGGATCCGCGGGGTTCCGCTGATCCATTATTCCACCGACTATGTCTTTGACGGCAGTGCGTCGGCACCATATACAGAACATGCGGTGGTCGCGCCGACCAGTGTGTACGGCAAAACCAAGCTTGAAGGCGAGCGGGCAGTGGCCGAAGAAACCGATCGCCATATCATCTTGCGCACCGCATGGCTGTACTCCCATATCGGACACAATTTTCTCAAGACGATGCTGCGGGTTGCCTCAGAGGGTAAGCCGCTGCGTGTAGTGGATGATCAGATGGGGTCTCCAACCTTCGCTTGGGACCTTGGTATGGCCAGTGTGGCTGCGGTGGATGCGCTCGAGAAAGGCCGTGAGGATGTTTACGGAATTTTCCATGCCACCAACTCCGGGGTCACCANTTGGCATGGNTTTGCACAGAAGATCTTTGAGTTTGCCGGAATCGAGAAGGTTGATCTTAGTGGAATCCCNACCGAGTCGTATCCAACACCCGCGCCTCGTCCGGCNTATTCCGTCCTCGATTGTGATCGCTTGCATCAGGTACTTCAGGTGAAACTGCCCGATTGGCAAGATGCCNTGTCTCGGTGTATTAACCGTCTCTGACGATAGGTCGGATGCGCNCCGAACCGCTACGAATCCTGGCTGTGGATACGGCCACCGAATCCTGTTCTGCCGCTTGCCTGGTTGGAGCCGAGATACATCAACGCAGTGCGCTGGATCCACAAGGGCACTCCCAGCTGTTGCTTGGCATGATNGAAGAGGTGCTGAGTGAAGCCGGCGTTTTGCGCGATGATCTAGATGCGATTGTTTACGATGCTGGGCCAGGGTCCTTCACGGGCATTCGCATTGGTGCCGGGGTTGCCCAGGGAATTGCGNTGGCNCTTGAGAAACCGTTGTTTGCGATCTCCTCTNTGATGACGCTGGCGGANGCNATGGTTGGAGAAGTCGGGCCAAACGATCGGATTCTGGCAGCCATTGATGCCCGGATGGAGCAGGTTTACTGGGGCTGCCTGGAGCGTGACGAAGCAGCGCCGGGGGGTTGGCGTTGGCACGAGCCACCTCGGGTCAGCGATCCTGATACTGTGAGCGGATTTGCCATCGGGTGCATCGGTACTGGCAGCGGCTGGGATCGCTATTCGGCGATCTTTCAGAAAAATGACGAGATTGTCTGGCGCTCAGGTGAGTTTCCCCACGCTTCGTCGGGAACTCGTATCGCCAGACGCTTACTAGACCAGGGCGCCTCGGGCGAATGGCGCAACGCCGTGCCGGCTTATATTCGCAACGATGTAACGGGCTAGGGCGATTCGAGGTGGGAGCGCTTACAGCCGGGAGAGCGTGATAGTGCCGCTTGTTTCAACAGAGCATGTGCCGGTATTGCTTTTCCAGACACCGCTGTAGGCGCCATTCAATGCAGAAGACGAACCTGCGAGGGTGAAGGTCACACTGTCGGAGACTGTTGCGGTATCGATCGTGGCTGATGCGATCGCGCCTGATCCACCGCCCCCTGAGAAAAAGACACTAGGTGCCAGAACGTATCCTGAACCTGGATGGGTGATGACTATCCCGCCGACCTCTCCTGCGGTATCTCCCGTACCGAGCACTGCATTACCCTCTGCACGTATGCCACCGCTCGGTGGTTCGCTGAAGCTTACTACCGGCACGGAGGTATAGGCGGCGCCGCCAGCGGAGATCGCCACTGCACTCACCCCTCCCGTTGCCTGACCCGAAGTGATGGCGAGGCTGACTGTACCTGCGTTGCTGTTTTCTTGATCAGCGGTCAAGGGATTATCCCCGGTGGTATTGGCGAGNGCCTGAACCGAGGTCCCGGTTAGGTTGCCCCCGGAAATACACGTGTGCCCTATCACGCTGACGGTGCCNCTGACGGTGCCACCGCCATCGGAAAGAGTCATGCTGGCGGCCCTCGCAACGCCTGTTCCATCACTGATCGTACCTGTCCACTGACCGCTTACGTTGAAGGTCTGGTTATAGACTCCGCCACTACTGCCCCCGCTGCAGGCGACCAATCCGGCTATAGCCAGTATTGTCACCAAGATTCGGGTAATGGGTTTCGGGATCTTCATGGCGTTGGCGAACAAATTCGTCACGCAGATACTCTACCCGATCTTAGGTCTTGGGCCCATGGCACGGCCCGGAGCTTGACAGCATTTTCATCGTAACGGCTATCAACGGGCATCGTCGGCTGATTANCCCAGCAGTTGATTTTTCAGTTCCTCGTTAACGGCTTGCGGATTAGCCTTGCCTGAGGTTGCTTTCATCACCTGTCCCACCAGAAAGCCAATTATTTTTCCTTCGCCGGAGCGCACCTGTTCGGCCTGTTCTGGGAAAGCTTGAATCACTTTACTCACGGCCTCGGTGATTGCATCGGAATCCGTGATTTGGATCAATCCCNTCTTTTCAATCACAGTATCGACATCGCCGCCGCCTTCGCCCTCCCAAAGGGCGGCAAAGACCTGTTTGGCTATCTTTCCGGAGACGGTATTGTCGCGGATTCGCTGAATNAGCTGACCCAGCATGGTAGGTGTCACCGGGCTTTGGGTGATCAAAAGATCGCTTCTGTTGAGCCAGGACATCAGTTCGCCGTTGACCCAGTTTGCGGTCAGACGCGATTCACCCCCTACCTGTTCCAGGACGGATTCGAAATAGTCGGCAATCTCGGTTTGTGATGTCAGTTGGGCNGCGTCATCTTCGCTCAGTTGATACTCTGAAATAAATCGGGCCTGTCTTGCGTCGGGCAGTTCCGGCAACTGTGCGCGGAGTTGGTCGAGGTCGGTCGCGCTGATGACTAGCGGTGGCAGATCNGGGTCAGGGAAGTATCGGTAATCATGCGCCTCTTCTTTGCCGCGCATCGAGCGGGTGAGATCCGCATCTGGATCGTACAGGCGGGTTTCCTGCGCAATCGTACCACCCGTTTCGATGACGGAAGTCTGTCGATCGATTTCATAATGCAGGGCCCGTTCCACAAAGCGGAAGGAGTTAATGTTCTTGAGTTCGGCTCGGGTCCCGAGCACGGTTTCACCCCGAGGCCGGATTGATACATTGGCATCACAGCGGAAGGATCCTTCCTGCATGTTGCCGTCGCAGATCTTGAGGGTCCTGACGAGCGCGTGGAGTTTCTTGAGATAGGCAACGGCTTCAGCAGGAGAACGCAGGTCTGGTTCGGAGACGATTTCGAGCAGCGGCGTGCCCGCGCGGTTTAGGTCGATTCCCGTCATGCCGTGAAAGTCCTCATGAAGTGACTTCCCGGCATCCTCCTCAAGATGGGCCCGGGTGATTCGAATGATTTTATTGCCNTCCTCTGTGGCAATCTCNAGNCTGCCTCCGCTGACAACGGGGATCTCATACTGACTGATCTGATAGCCTTTAGGCAGATCCGGGTAGAAGTAGTTTTTCCGTGCAAAGACGGACACGGGATTGACCGTTGCNCCCACNGCAAGCCCGAATGTAGCGGCCATGAGTNCAGCCTCGCGGTTCATCACGGGGAGCACCCCCGGAAGGCCTATATCGACTGTACAGGCCTGGGTGTTGGCTNAAGCCCCGTAGGCAGTGGAAGACCCTGAAAAGATCTTGCTTTGTGTCATCAACTGTACGTGGACCTCAAGGCCNATGACGCATTCAAACTCCATGCTCAAAACCCCGCCGGCACGNTCTGGTGCCAGTTGGTTTCCAATTGGAATTGGTGCGCGAGGCCCAAGAGGGATGCNTCATCCATGAACCGGCCAATCAACTGCATTCCCACTGGCAGTCCGGCGGCATCAAAACCGCAAGGAATCGACAACCCGGGCAGGCCCGCTAGATTGACGGTATTGGTGAAGATGTCGTTGAGATACATCGCCACGGGATCTTGGGTCTTCTCGCCGATCGGAAATGCTGTGGTCGGACTGGTCGGTCCGATAATGATGTCNCACTGTTCAAATNCNGTTGCAAAATCTTGCGCAATGACCCGGCGAATTTTNTGCGCCTTGAGNTAGTATGCATCATAGTAGCCNGCAGACAGCGCGTACGTGCCGATCAGGATTCGGCGTTTGACTTCCTCGCCGAAGCCTTCTGCCCGCGAGTTCTCATAAAGATCCAGAAGTTCACCCGCGTCTTGAGAGCGATGACCGAATCGCACGCCGTCGAAGCGCGAGAGNTTTGACGATGCTTCGGCTGGCGCAATAACGTAATAGCAGGGAATCCCCGCGGCGCTGTTGGGTAACGAGACATCCACGAGCGTGGCGCCAAGACGCTCAAANATGGCNACAGACTCACGGACCTTTTCAAGAATATCTCCCTGCACCGAGTCATCAAAGAATTCTTTTGGCAGGCCAAGCCGCAGCCCTTTCAAATCGATGTTAAGCATCGATGACAGTTCGGGAGCGGGCGCGTCGATGGATGTTGAATCGCGCGGATCAAACCCCGCCATGCACGTCAGCATCAAGGCGGCGTCCTCGGCGCTTCGAGTGATCGGACCCCCCTGGTCAAGGGAAGAGGCGAACGCAATCATGCCGTAGCGTGAGACCCGTCCGTAACTGGGCTTAAGACCCGTCAGCCCGCAAAAAGCGGCGGGCTGACGGATAGATCCGCCTGTNTCTGTCCCTGTTGCACCCGGAACCAGGCCGGCTGCCACCGCCGCTGCGGAACCGCCGGAACTGCCGCCGGGGACCCGCTTAGGGTCCCAGGGATTTTTCACCGACCCAAAAAACGAGGTCTCATTGGACGAGCCCATCGCAAACTCATCCATGTTGGTTTTACCGACGAGTACAACGCCTTCCTGGTCCAGGCGCTGTACAACTGTGGCGTCATAGGGCGAAACAAAAGTCTCCAGCATTTTTGAGCCGCAGGTCGTAAGCATGCCCTTGGTGCAGAAGATGTCCTTGTGCGCGATGGGAATCCCGGTCAGGAGCCCTTGCTCGCCCTGCCCGAGACGCTTGTCTGCTNCGGTGGCCGCGGCCATNGCACCGGGCTCGTCTATGGTGATAAATGCATTGAGATTNCGGTGTTCANTGATCCGGTCCAGACAATGACGCGTCAGCTCGGTGCTGCTGATCTGCCGTCGGCGCAGCATGTCGCGAAGCGCGGTGAGGCTATGCTCGTGAAACATGGGAAAGCCCTTCAGTTGCGGATTATGCTGGTCACTGCAACCCCGGAGACGGGGTTATTCGATNACCCGGGGAACGAGGTACAGNCCTTCATCAACACGGGGGGCGCTTTTCTGCATGGCGGCGCGCTGGTCGGTTTCCGTGACCTTGTCTTCACGCAGTCTTAGTTGNATATCCTGCGGGTGTGCCATCGGTTCGATTCCGTCGGTATCGCAGTCATGCATCTGGGTGACTAAAGACAGGATACCCGAGAGGCCTTGCTGGTATCGCTCCAGTTCATCCGGAGCAACCCTGATTCGGGCGAGGTGGGCGACACGCAGGACGTCTTTTTCAGAAATTGACACTGGATTACTGGAACGCAAAAGAAGGGGGTAATTATATCCCAGCCGTTAGGGGTATCGTGACGCCCTGTGATAGATTACCGGCTTCGCACCAGCCATTTTTTCAAGCCGCGGCGACTCATGGTACTCAAACGTCTTTTCGGATTTTTCTCCAATGACCTGGCGGTCGATCTGGGCACAGCCAATACACTGGTCTACGTGCCCGACCGAGGCGTTATCCTCAACGAGCCTTCGGTGGTGGCCATTCGTACCGGCTCCCTGGCGCCCGAGAAAACCGTTCTTGCAGTCGGACAGGAAGCCAAGATGATGCTGGGCCGCACGCCCGGTAATATCCAGGCGATCCGGCCGCTGAAAGAAGGGGTGATCGCGGATTTCACAGTCGCTGAAGTCATGCTGAAGTATTTCATCCGCAAGGTCCAGCAAAACCGCTTCTTTTCGTCGCCCAGAATCGTTATTTGTGTTCCCGGNGGGTCGAACCANGTTGAGCGTCGTGCGATACGTGAATCNGCGATTACCGCCGGCGCCCGCGAAGTTTTCCTGATCGAAGAGCCGATGGCGATGGCTATCGGCGCCTCATTGCCGGTAGCGGANCCCACCGGATCGCTGGTGGTCGATATTGGCGGCGGCACAACGGAAGTCGCGGTGCTTTCCCTTGGCGGGATCGTTTATGCGACGTCGATCCGCGTGGCCGGAGATACCTTCGACGAGGCGATTATCAATTACGTCCGCCGGCGCCATGGCCTGCTTATCGGCGAGGCGACGGCCGAGCGGGTTAAAAAAGCGATCGGCTCTGCCTGGGATGAGTCGGATCATCGTGAGATGGAGGTCAAGGGGCGGGATCTTGCCCAGGGCATGTCCCATAGCCTCACGATTGGNAGTGATGAAGTCTACGAAGCCATTAGCGATTCACTTCGACAGATCGTCCAGGTGATCCGTGAGACCCTGGAAAATACCCCGCCGGAGCTTGCTGCCGATATCGGAGATCGGGGGATGGTGATTGCGGGTGGCGGCGCTTTGATTCGTGATATGGACCGGCGACTGATGCAGGAAACAGGATTGCCCGTCGTGGTGGCTGACGACCCGCTGACCTGCGTTGCTCGAGGCTGTGGCAGGGCGCTAGAGGAAATGAGNGCGCTGGGTGACGTCTTCACCCACGAGTAGAACCCGCCGNGTGTGTTTGCTAGCCTCCAGGCGGAGTTAGGGCCACCAGATTGAGGCCGGCCAGAATTCAGGAGTGACGCGATGGTGAAACGCGGAGACAGCAGTGTGGTGCGCGGTCTCGGTCCCTACCTGCTGCTCTCTGCGGCGCTGATAGCAGCATATCTCTATCTGGCNCCCGTGCGCACGGTGGCGCAGTCCGCTGCTGTCATCGGGNTACCGATCCATTTTNTGGCTTCGCTGCCGAGCACNGCTNTGAGCGCGATGCAGGGCCATCTAACNACCACTGACCAGTTGCGCAGCGAGTTTGAAGCGATGCGGCAGCGNAATCTGATTCTGCGGACACGATTGCACCGCTTTGAATTTCTCGAAAACGAAAATGCCCGTTTGCGTGCACTGTTGTCCGCTACTCCTTCCGAGGCGGAGCAGGTAACGCTTGCCGCGCTGCTGGCCGTTAATCCGGATCCGGGTANGCTGACCGTATTGATCGATAAGGGCAGTGCCGATGGGGTTTTCCAGGGGCAGCCTGTAGTTGATTCGGGCGGTCTCATTGGNCAGGTAACCAAGCCTGGATTGTTTCGNAGCAAGGTCAGTCTCATTACGCAGGAGAATCAAGCGGTTCCGGCCCAGGTGGCGCGCAGTGGACTCCGTACCGTGACCTATGGGGGGGGACTTAATCGCCCACTAAGGGTGCTCTATCTTGATCGTAATGCAGATATCCGTACGGGAGATCTGCTGTTGACCTCNGGTCTCGGTGGNCGCTATCCGCCTGGTTATCCTGTGGCGCGCATAACAGGGGTAGAACGAAACCTGACTGAAGCCTTCATGACGATAGCGGCAGAGCCAGTGTCGCATCTGGGCCGTGACCGAGAAGTGCTGCTTCTGTGGTTGNCAAAGGAAGGAATGTCTTCGCGCGAAGAAGAAGTCCCGACCGAAGCCGACGATGATTAACGTCAACGCAACACGACAGCGTACCTGGGTTCCGTTTGCCACGGTGTTTTTTGCGATGGTATTACTCGTGATCCCCGCACCGGAATTGATCCGCGATTTTCTGCCCGACTGGGTATCACTTGTGCTGATCTACTGGGCGCTGGCATTGCCCACAAGAATGGGGGTGTCACTGGCCTGGCTCGCGGGCCTCGCTGTTGATCTGTTTACGCTGGGTATTCCCGGCGCCCATGCCTTAAGCAAAGCAGTGCTGGTNTATCTTGTAAAAATGTTGGCGCTCCGGGTGAGAACTTATCCGTTGTGGCAGCAGAGTGTCATGATCATGCTGCTGCTGGGTTTGGAAGTGCTTATACTCGCTATCGTAGACATAGTGACAGACGGCGGTCTCGGTGTACTGCATCGTTGGACAGCTGTCATCGTCGGTGGCCTGGCATGGCCGCTTGTCTACGTGGCGCTTCGNCGCAGTCGCCACCTCGCCAATCTGAGCCGCTGAGCNATGGCTNCTAATAAGTTTCCCACGGATCGAACCTTTGCCGACGATGCGGTACGAGGTCGAATCCGTATCGCTGCGGGACTCGCGTTGACGCTTGCGCTGGTGCTGGTTTGGCGTTTTTATGTACTTCAGGTCTCTGAGTACGAGCGTTACCAGACGTTGTCATTGGATAATCACATCCGGATACAGGCACTGCCCCCCGTGCGCGGTCTTGTGCTTGACCGAAATGGGGTTGTGCTGGCGCAGAACACGGCCGTCCACATTCTCCAAGTCGTGCCGGAGAAAGTAGACGATCTCGATGCTATGNTGCANCAAGTCGATGCTTTGGTGGGGCTGACANCTGCAGAGGTCTCGGCCTTTCGTGCGCGAGTGGAAAAACAGCCGGCCTTCGAGAAGGTTCTGCTAAAGGCCAAGTTGGATGATGTCCAGACTGCCACGCTTGCGGTCAATGAATACCGACTCCCCGGGGTANCGCTCGAGGCTGTNCTGCATCGGGACTACCCTGAGGGAAGTCTGACGGCACACGTCNTGGGCTATGTTGGCCGGATCAGCGAGAGTGATCAGACAGNCCTCGAGGNGTCAGCCTATCAAGGCGTCCGCAGTACAGGGAAGATCGGGATCGAGAAGCAATATGAAGGTGCGTTGCTGGGTCGTTCCGGTTTTGAACAGGTCGAGATTGATGCTCATGGACGCACCTTGAGGACGATCAGTCGAAGCGGTGCGGCCCCAGGCCATACNTTGAGCCTAACCCTTGATGTTGATCTGCAGCGGGTAGCCCGCGAGGCGCTGGGTAACCGACGGGGTGCTGTGGTGGCGATTGCGCCATCCACGGGAGAAGTGCTGACCCTAGTCAGTAGCCCCTCGTTCGACCCCAACCTTTTCGTTGATGGGATCGACCAGGAAACCTACGATGCACTTCGCGGATTGGATGATCGGCCTTTGCTGAACCGTGCNCTCTACGGTCGCTATGCGCCAGGCTCTACGATCAAGCCGGTGATCGCCGAAGCGATTATCGACGCNGGTATCGATCCTCAGGAGCAGGTTTATTGTCCTGGNTGGTACACCCTGCCGGACAACACCCGACGCTTCCGCTGCTGGAGGAAAACCGGTCATGGACCGGTTAACCTGTATAGCGCCGTCGAGCAATCATGCGACGTTTACTTTTATGAAATGGGCAGAAGACTCGGTATCGATGTAATGAGCGATTGGCTGTCGCGCTTCGGTCTTGGCCAAATCACCGGTGTTGATCTTCCCCAGGAACCCAGCGGCCTGGTNCCTACGCGGAAGTGGAAACGCGCCAACCGGAACGAGTCGTGGTATCCCGGTGAAGACCTGATTACCGTGATCGGTCAGGGCTTTTTAATGGTTACNCCNATGCAGCTGGCAAGGATGACGGCAACACTGGCAAATCGTGGATTCCCCGTNCAACCCAGGATCTTACTCTCCAAGGAAGACTCGTTAAGTGGGGAAGAGATTCCACTCGCGCAACCNGTNGAAAAATTAGAGCGCGTGGTTGACACATCACTCGATATGGTCGTGGCCGCCATGACCGCGGTCATGCACAGTCCACGAGGCACGGGTCGGGCGAGCGGGCGACGGAGCCCTTACCAGATCGCNGGTAAAACCGGNACCGCACAGGTGATCGCCATTGGCCAGGACGAAGAATATGACGAGAGNGTGATTCCGGAGAAATACCACGATCATGCGCTGTTTATCGCCTTCGCACCAGCTNATAAACCNCAGATCGCGATTGCGGTGNTAGTCGAGAACGGCGGCAGTGGTGCAAAAGCCGCAGCACCGATTGCCCGGAAAGTGATGGATCGATTTTTTCAGAAGCAGCTGCAAAGAGCAGCGCTTAAAGGGAAGAGCAATGTTTTCGGGTAGGACATTGCATCTGGATGGGCCACTGCTGATTGCGCTGCTCTTTCTCTCGGCGCTTGGACTTGTGGTCATCTTCAGCGCTTCCGACCAGGATTGGGATGTCATGATGCGACAGGCGATTCGTNTGGGAGTTTCCCTCGTTGCGATGGTGGTTCTGGCCCAGGTTTCTCCGGAGACGTTAAGACGTCTCTCGCCGCATCTTTTTCTCATTGCCCTGGTTGCGCTGCTTGGCGTTCTTTTTGTCGGTGTGACAGTAAAAGGGGCGCAACGCTGGCTGGATCTCGGCCTGGTCCGTTTTCAGCCCTCTGAACTGATGAAATTGGCTGTGCCGATGGCGGTGGCGTGGTTGCTGACCCGCGGCCGGCTGCCACCGGGCTTCACGATGGTGCTGGCGGCGGTGATGGTTACACTGGTTCCGGCGGGCCTTGTGGTGGTGCAGCCTGATCTAGGTACAGCGATCATGCTGATTGTTTCAGGGATGATTGTGGTTTTCCTAAGCGGGATTCGTTGGCGCTACATCATGATGCTTTTTGCGGCGCTCGCGGCGTTGGCGCCTTTTTTATGGTTACGCCTTGANGGCTATCAGCAGCAAAGAATCCTAACTTTGTTTGATCCTTTCGCGGACCCTCTCGGGAGCGGCTACCAGATCATCCAGGCGCAGATTGCCATCGGATCAGCNGGTCTCTGGGGCAAGGGCTGGCTGGAAGGGAGTCAGTCCCATCTTGAATTCATTCCTGAGCGCAGTACTGATTTCATTTTTGCAGTCTTTGCCGAAGAGTTTGGGCTGATCGGTGTTTTGATGCTGGTGGTGCTCTATCTTTTTATTGTTGGCCGGTGTCTGGTGATGGCGTACTACACCCGGGAAACCTATTCCCGTCTGTTGATGGGGGCACTGGCGCTGACGTTTTTCTTTTATTTGTTTGTTAATCTTGGGATGGTTTCGGGCATTCTCCCGATTGTTGGTGTTCCGTTACCGCTGGTCAGCTATGGAGGCACCTCTATGCTGACTCTGATGGCGGGTTTCGGCATGATTATGGGGATGCACGCAAGACGTCGACTGATGACGTGAGGAGGGTAGGGTGATTCGTAAAGGTAAATTGATGGAAGTGCGATCGTGGCTCGCCGGCGTAATCAGTGCCCTAGTGGTGATGGTATCTCCGGTCTTCGCAGTCTCTCTTGAGAAATATCCCCAACTGGCGGAGTTGGCAGATCGGCTGGACGGGACCGAGGGACTTGAACGCGAGCAGATGAAGGAATGGTTTCGCGAGGCCAAGATCCAGTCGAAGATTATCGACGCGATGAACCGGCCTGCCGAAAGGCTTTCCTGGCATCGGTACCAGTCACTGTTTGTCAATCCCGCGTCTATAAATGGCGGGATCCAGTTTTTGAAGCAGCACGCTGATATTTTATTCAGGGCTGAAGAGCGTTTTGGTGTCCCTGCTGAAATCATTGTGGCCATTATTGGTATCGAGACCCGTTATGGGAAGGTGCTGGGGAGTCTTCGGGTGCTGGACAGCNTGGTCACGCTTTCGGTGGAATACCCACGCCGAAGNAAATTTTTCTCTTCCGAGTTGGAGCATTTCATGCAGTTGTCGGCAGAGCAGGGCCTGGATCCCTCGTCGGTCAGGGGGTCCTATGCCGGTGCTATGGGCATACCCCAGTTTATGCCCAGCAGTTACCGTAGTTACGCTGTCGATTTTGACGGCGATGGCCGGGCTGATCTTCTAAACAGCGTGGCGGATGCGATCGGCAGTGCGGCCAATTATCTGGCCCGCCACCACTGGCGCCCCGGCGAAGCAATTGTCACTCGGGTCCTNAACGCTCCCGCGGCGCTCGATGCCATGGTNACACGCAAGTTGAGNCCGAACTCGACGATCCCGGCTNTTCAGGCGCTTGATATTGCGGTATCGGGNGATGCNGAAGANAAGGTCGGCGTGATGCGCTTTGAGGGAAAGCTCGGTGCGGATCATCGCCTGGGCCACCATAACTTTTTTGTGATTACCCGATATAACCGAAGTCAGAACTACGCGATGTCGGTGTTTGAGTTAGCAGAGCAGATCGCCTCGGCTACCGGGAACTGATGACCGTGCACGGGTGGCGCTGTATCGCGGTGACAATTGCGATGCTGACGCTTGTTGGATGTAGCGTTTTTCGCGATGTGCCGTCAGGGGCCTATTTTGAGGATGACGGACCTCCAAACTCCAGTCCCGATCCTTCGACGGTTGCCGATGCGGTGCCTCGGGCAGAACCCTTGAGCGCCACAGGCAATGCGTCATATAAGGTTTTTGGTGTCCGTTACGTGCCAATGTCTTCGGTCGCCCTCGGTTATTCGGAGACCGGAGAAGCATCCTGGTATGGCCGGAAATTTCATGGTCGGACCACCTCCAATGGGGATGAGTACGATATGTTTGCTATGACCGCTGCGCACAAAACCCTACCCCTACCGACCTATCTGCGGGTGCGGAACCTGAACAATGATCAGGAGGTGGTAGTCCGCGTGAACGATCGGGGACCATTTCTCGGCGGCAGGATTTTGGATCTCTCCTATATGGCCGCAAAAAAGCTCGGCGTTGTGGAGTCAGGGACCGCACCAGTCCATATCAGGGTCATTGGTACTGCAACAGATCGACAGATCTCCTCCACCGGATCAGTGTCTAGCGATCAACAGGNACGAGTCTTTCTTCAAGCAGGGAGTTTCCGTCTCCGGGATAATGCGGAGCACCTCAAGGAGCATCTAATGCAAGCCGGTATCCCACGTATCCGAATTGTGGCGGTGGAATACAAGGGGAATCGGTATTATCGGGTTCAGGCGGGCCCGGTCACGGGCACCGATGCGATGAGGAACCAGCGAGCAGTTATCATGAACGTTACGAGCNTTGAGCCGACGGTAGTCAGGGAGTGACGTCAATAATGACCANAAAGTGGGTAAACGTGCTTNGCCACGGTATTTTGAGNATGTGTCTTGTNCTCATNTCGTCGGCGGCATTCGCCGANATCGAGTCGGATCTTTCCGAGGCGACGCAGTCTACGATTCCGCCGCCGAAGTTAAAAGTATCCTCCTGGCTGTTGATGGATGCCTCCACTGGACTGACGCTCGCGGCCCAGCGCGCCGATACCCCGGTCGAGCCTGCCAGCCTAACCAAGTTAATGACGGCTTATGTTGTTTTTCGTGAGATCGAACGTGGCACGGTNAAACTCGATGACGTCGTGTTGGTGAGNGAGAAAGCGTGGCGGTCGGAAGGGTCGCGAATGTTTATCGAAGCNGGCGACAAAGTCCAGATTAAGAATCTCCTAATGGGACTGATCGTGCAATCCGGCAACGATTCAGCCGTCGCGCTGGCTGAGCACATTGCTGGCAGCGAAGAGGGCTTCGTGGATCTAATGAANCAGACTGCCGCCGAACTTGGTATGGCTAATAGCCACTTTGTTAACAGTGCCGGGATGCCGCATCCGGATCATTACACCACGGCACGGGACGTGACTTTGTTGACGCGCGCCATTATCGATCAGCAGCCGGATCACTATGCGATGTACGCCATTCGCGAGTTCACTTGGAACGATATCACCCAGAAGAACCGCAACCCGCTGCTGGGACGCGACAGCAGTATCGATGGCGTCAAGACGGGCCATACCCGGTCAGCGGGATATTGCCTGGTCGGCTCTGCCGAGCGGGACGGTAGTAGGCTAATCGGTACCGTGATTGGCGCTAAGAGCAACCGTGAGCGCGCGGACGCCGTTTATTCGCTACTGCGTTTTGGCTTTGCCGCCTACGAACACCACGATTTATATCCGGCCGGGCAGAAAATTGTGGAAACCCGAGTATTTAAAGGAGATGCTCAGGCCGTGGCGCTGGGTCTGTCAGGCCCGATCACGCTGGTACTTGCCAAAGGACTGGGGAAAAACCTGAAAGCGGGCGTTTCGCTGACGGATCCCGTGGTGGCACCCGTTGAAAAAGCACAGAAACTTGGGACATTGACTGTGACATTGAACGGTGCGGAACTGCTCTCACGCCCCCTGATTGCACTTCAGGGTGTGGGAGNAGGGTCATGGATGGATCAACTGTCCGATACGGNCCGACTCTGGTTTCACTGATGTCGGCAGAGGACAAAGCCTCTGTAACCCCTNAGGAACTGCTGAATTTCCCCTGTGAGTTTCAGATCAAGGCAATGGGCAAGCAGGCGATTGGTTTCGATCAACGCGTTCGAAAAATTGTCTCGCGACATCTCGGCGGCGCCAAGATTCTCGATGTTCGAACCCGCGAGAGCAACACTGCCAAGTACATCTCGGTGAGTTGCACTATCGAGGCAACCAGCCGTGAACAACTGGATGCCATCTACCTGGATCTGAACAGCGAGAGCGACATTCTGCTGACGCTGTAGCGGTGGAGCAAAAACACACCATGATGTCGCCGTTGGAGTTTCGCCGATTGGGAANCCGCGATTACGCAGCAATGATGACTGAAATGCGTGACTGGACGCGCACCCGCGNATCCCAGACCCACGATGAAATCTGGTTTCTTGAGCATGCACCGGTGTATACCCAGGGCGTCAGTTGCTCTGAGTCCGTTCGCGCCGGCGGCAGCGAGATTCCCCTGTTGAAATCTGATCGTGGGGGACAGATCACCTATCACGGACCTGGACAACTGGTCGCCTATCTACTCCTTGATCTTCGGCGGTTGGGTCTGGGNGTTCGCCAACTCGTCAGTCTTATAGAAACATCACTAATTACACTTTTGGATCAATTCGGTCTGGATGCCGCAACGAAACCTGGCGCGCCCGGGGTTTACGTTGATGGTGAGAAGATCGCAGCTCTTGGACTCAGGGTACGTTCCGGCTGCTGCTACCATGGTCTCAGCCTGAACGTCGATGTGGACCTGNCTCCTTTTTCCCNGATTAATCCGTGTGGATTCTCAGGNCTTCGTGTGACCAGTCTGAAGGCGCAGGGGTTGGCGGTAACCGTAGGTGATGCTGCCGACACACTAGAGAAGATTCTTCGTTCCCAGCTTTTAGCACAAATGTCACACAAAGCCTGAGTGGAAAGTACCAGAACGATTNCGGTNGAATNTNCACTATCGTCGATGACTGCGCGCCTGACGCCTCGCCTCCGCTAGTCGTTGTGGCGTGCCGATATCCATCCATGTGCCCTGATAAATTTCACCACTCAGTTCANCNATTTGCGCGGCATGGTTCAACACAGGNGCAAGTGGAAAACGACCTGTGCCACAACCAGCAAAAAGACGTTTCTGGTAAAGCCCAATTCCGGAATAGGTNAGGGTGAGTGAGTCCGAGCTTTTTGTCTGAACTACCCTTTCTTGAAGTCCAAAATCTCCTTCGGGGTGGTGCGGTGGATTAGCCA
This sequence comes from Proteobacteria bacterium TMED61, assembly GCA_002171735.1. Classification (GTDB taxonomy): domain Bacteria; phylum Pseudomonadota; class Gammaproteobacteria; order Arenicellales; family UBA868; genus UBA868. The sequence goes on from NHDO01000016.1 coordinate 26,102, forward strand.
CCAGAACAAGATGGGCAAGACTTTCGATGGCGTCTGGTAGTGACGCGAATGGAAAGTCTGTCCAGATATCAGCATTTACCACAATGAACGGATCACTTTCAATGAGATCGAGCGCATGGTGAATACCNCCTGCTGTCTCAAGCGCCCCTTGTGGTTCATGCGAGAAGGCAAGCCGGATACCCTCCGGACAGGCATCGTTGAGATGATCCACAATCTTTTNGCCAAGGTGGGCGACATTGACGGTGATCTGGGTAACNCCNGCATCGGCCAGTGCGTAAAGGTGGTAGTCGATTAGTGCTTGCCCTGCAATTTCAATCAGGGGTTTTGGTGTTACCTCGGTCAGCGGCGCTAGCCGTTCACCGCGACCAGCGGCCAGTATCATCGCGGATCGTATTGTCATNGAGTAGTTCTAAAAATCTGCTAAAAACTCCGGGCAGATTTCCTGTGGCTGGAATGCTTGCCTATAATACTGCTTCGATCTGACTGATGCTGTTGGCAAGCGACAGCGGAAAGTCACCAGCAACGCCGGTTGAGTTATGCCGTCACCAGGAATTTCACGATGAGACCACTCNTNCAGGACGTTTTCNGAGCAAATNCTGATTGGTCGAGGNGTCTTCTCGCGGNNTTGCTGGGTCTGTGCGGCGGATTGGCTTCAGTGAGTGCTGNGGCTGAGGNGCCGATTGTTTTTGCTGATGAAACTACCTGCCCGGCTGATCCCATTGGAATTCCTGAAGACCTTCTCTCGTACGTCTCGCGCGACCCATCGCGGCTGCCCATCAATCTAGAGGCGGATCAGATCGATATTCCGTCACCGGAGCAATTGGAACTGAAAGGGGGTGCACTGGCTACTCAGGGAGCTCGAGGCATCTATGCTGATGAGATCCGCTTTGACAANCAAACCCTGTCTCTTGAGGCAACCAACGNCATTCTTTATTCAGAAGATGGTGATCGCATCACAGCAGCCGGGCTGGTGCTTGAAATGGAAACCCGTATCGGGAGCGCCCGCGATGTTACTGTGCAGTTTGCCCGTCGCGATCCGATTCCTAAACGCAAGGTCGTTGATTTCTCCAACTCCACATTCGATCAGTCCGGATTTACGATTGCAGCTGCCGGGGCACTAGGGAGTCTTAAAGGCCCAGCGATGACCGCGCCAGACGTGATTCGCCTCCCGTCAGGCGAAATCCTGAATCTCGATTTCGAGGACTCAGAAGATAACACNGCTTCCGGAACGTCATCTGACGGCGAGGCACCCCTGGTGGTGCGCGCTAAGGCGCGAGCAACGGCTAGCGCCCTTTTTCTGGAAGGACATGACCGCGAGCGCCTTCAGGACGTTGTGTATTCCCGCTGTGTTGCGGGTGACGATTCGGTGGTGGTTGAAGCCAGCGAAATTACTCTCGATCACGCATCCGGGATTGGTACGGGAGAGCATCTCAAGATCCGCTTTTACGGCGTNCCAATCGCTTATGCACCAAGACTCAGTTTTCCNATTACAGACGAGCGCAAAAGNGGGCTGTTGTTTCCCACTATCGGTTANGGCCAAAACTGGGGTTTTAATCTTGAGGTGCCGTACTACTGGAATATCGCGCCGCAGCGTGATGCTACTTTTGCCGGACGTTACATGGCGTCCCGGGGTTTGTTGGGATCTGGGGAGTACCGCTACATGGGGGAATCCGCGGGGGGTGATTTCCGGGGAATTGTCCGCGCTGAATACATGNTCGACGACAGCAAATATGGCTCCAGCCGTTACGGCTGGAGTTATGAGCATCGTCAGAACCTTAATGTCGCCGGTTCCNACTTTTCTTTCGGTGCCGATATCGGCGAGGTGTCGGACAAGTCCTACCTAGATGATCTGTCCGACAATCTCCAAATCAGCAGTGCTTCGCATATTCCCCAGCGTGTCGATCTCTCCATCGANCCCACGGATATTTTTCTGGAAGATGAAGAGTTCCGGATCAACGCTGATGTCACGGCATACCAGACAGTGGATGAATCGATCTCCGATGAAGATGAACCCTACACCCGATTACCTGGAATAAAGGTCACCTGGGACAAAGAATACCAATTGAATTTTGATGACTCCGGAGGCTATCTGCGTGATCACACGACCCGGTTTTCTCTGCGGCCAGAGTTCGATACAGAGCTGGTCAATTTCGGTCACGGCTCTGCAGCCAAGANCACCGGCATCAGATGGGATAACCAGTTGTCATTAGCGGTNCCCATGGAGCGGACCTACGGTGAAATTACGCCCAAGCTAACCTATGCGCACACGAGTTACAGTGTGGACAACCAGCCTGCAGATCAGCCATCGGACCCCACCCGAGGCATCTACCTTCTGGAGATCGGGTCCAAACTGCTTTTGGAGCGCGATGTGTCCTGGGGAGACGAGAACCATACTCAGACGCTGGTGCCGAGCCTGGCGTACCATTACGTGCCCTATGAAGATCAGGATGATCTTCCGATTTTCGACTCTGGCTCGGTTGGTTTTGACAACATTGCGGATGCGTTTCTCGATGCTGGTTTCTGGGGCTCGGATCGGATCCAGAATTTCCAGGGCTTCACGCTGGGCCTATCCAGCGAGACCTATTCCGCGGATTCCGGAGATGACCTCCTTAGTTGGCAGTTCGCCCAGCAGATTTATCTTGCTGAGCGCGAGGTTACGCTGGATGGCGCCGGTGCGGATTCGAGTGATTTCTCCCCCTTGCTGGCTGATGCGACTTTTCATGTGAATGAAGATATCAGTACCACCGGATTTGCCAACTGGAACTGGGAAGACAGCGTGGTCGGAAGTTGGCGCCTGGGGGGACGCTACAGTCCGGATTTCCGGCGCGAACTGGGGGTTTCCTACCGTTGGGAGGATACCTCCAGTAATCTGGAGCTTGACCTAATGTGGCCGCTCGCGCCTCGTTGGCAACTCGGTGCTGCAGCGCTCATCGGGCAGTCCGATGATGACAGCAATGGCTCCTATAGCCGGGTCAGTCTCGGTTACGATGCCTGTTGCTGGGCGCTGCAGGTTGCGCTTGAGGATCGCCCCAGAGATGAAGACGAAGGGGGCGTACAGTTTCTGGCGACGTTCAGCCTCAAGAGTTTGGGACGCATTTCCAGTGATCAGTTAGCAACCGGTCTCACCACCACCGCACCTTCGTGGAACTAGTTAGTGTCTTTGTGGGTTTAACGCGCGTTCTCCGTTCTTGCACTGCTGTTCTCCGGCGTTGCCTAAGCCGTGGGCTGGTGGTGGGCGCGACAGCAACGGTGCTATCGGTAGGCGCACTTGCCGAGGAATCACTCAACCGTGTCATGGTGGTGGTCAACGACGGTGTCATCAGCGAAGCCGATCTCAATCGAGAGGTCTCGCTTGCTGAGATGGAACTGCGTTCTGCCGGTCAGCCCCTTCCGCCTCGCGATGCCCTTATTTCAAGGCTGCTGGAGGAATTGATCGTGGACACACTGTTGTTGAGTGTGGCGGCCCGTTTGTCGATCTCAGCAAATGACCGGGAGGTGACTTACGCCTTGATGACGATTGCCCGACAGAACGGTCTTACCCCGGCACAGTTAGAAACAGCAATAACCGGTGTGGGCGTTACAGCTGAAGACTACGAGGCGGACCTGCGCAAACAGTTGACTATCCGGAAACTGATTGACCGGCGAATCCGACGGCAGGTCACTGTGAGTGAACAGGAGATTGACGAATACCTGAGGCAAAACCCCATCACTGAAAATGCCGTCGTACCCGAATTGGCTCTCGCACATCTCCTTTTGAAACTGCCATCAGACGCTTCGGAAACCGAGATTGCCGACACCCGCCGTAAACTTGAGGCGATCCGCCTCGAGATTGTCGATGGGCTCGCGTTCGCGGAAGCAGCGAGACGCTACTCTGACGGCAATAAGGCGGCAGAAGGAGGGTCGCTTGGGATCAGAACTGCAGACCAGTTACCAAAGCTTTTTTTGGATGCTGTCGAAGGTGTTTCTGCAGGTAGGTTGTCCGCTGTCTTTAAGAGCTCCAATGGTTGGCATTTGCTGAAGGTGTTGGCGAGGAAATCCCAGCACGAGGCGGTTGTGCTGCAGCAGGAAGTCCGACACATCCTGGTAAGGACCAGTGCGCTGCTGCCGGATGAACAACTGCGGGCACGGCTTGAGCGAATTCGGGATCGTATCGTGGCGGGTGAGGACTTTGGCGCAGTTGCCCGACTGCAGTCGGAGGACACCAATACTCGGGCACTTGGCGGAAATCTTGGATGGTTGAGCCCCGGGACGTTGCCCGGTGAATTTGAGCAAGCGCTTGATCCCTTGTCGGTTAATGAGGTCAGCCCGGTGTTTCAGACCGCAGTCGGCTGGCATATTGCACAAATCACGGGAGAGCGGGAAAAAGATGTCGGCAATACCCTGCGGCGCCAGCAGGCCGAGCAGATCATCATCGCTCGCAAGACCGAAGAGGCGTTCGAGCAGTGGACCCAGTCTCTTCGGGAGGAAGCCTTTGTGCGTTACCGGGTAAGGCCCGGCGAATAGACAACGCCCCGAAGCTGGGGCGTTGTCGTGCTCAAACTCTCGCCGAATCGGATTTGTGGTGGCAGGGTTAGCGCGNTCCCGATTTGAATTCGGGGTATGCCTCGAGACCGCATTCGGANGCATCGATGCCACGATATTCGTCTTCTTCGCTGATACGGATACCAACCATGATCTTTAGTGCATACCAAACAATCCCCGAAGCGATAAATACCCAGAAAAAAATCGTAGCTGCACCGATTACCTGACCCAAGAAGCTGGCGTTTTCACCGTTAGTAATGGGCACCAGTAGTAGACCTAGTAAGCCTACGATTCCGTGCACACTTATTGCTCCTACTGGATCGTCTATCCTAAGTTTGTCGAGGGTGACGATAGAAAATACCACCAATACACCGCCGAGGGCGCCGAATATAGGCGCCTGCAGGGCAGACGGCGTAGACGGCTCGGCTGTGATCGCGACCAAGCCGGCTAGCGCGCCGTTCAGCGCCATGGTGAGGTCGCTTTTCCCAAACACTAGTCGAGCAGTTAGCAGGGCGGCGATTAGGCCACCGGCGGCTGCGGCGTTGGTATTCATGAATACGACAGCNACCGCGTTAGCGCTTTCAACCGTGGCAGTTGCTAATACTGAACCGCCATTGAAGCCGAACCAGCCCATCCACAGAATGAATGTGCCGAGAGTTGCTAATGGTAGGTTTGCACCAGGAATAGCATTGATCTGACCATGAGGCCCGTATTTGCCCTTACGAGGTCCTAAAATCAGCGTCCCGGCTAGAGCGGCAGCAGCGCCAGCCATGTGCACGATCCCCGAGCCGGCAAAGTCAGAGAAGCCAAGGTCGCCAAGTGAATACATGCCGAAGACAGCCTCTNCACCCCAGGTCCATGCGCCTTCCATAGGGTAGATGAAGCCAGTCATCACGACAGCGAAGGCTAAGAAAGCCCACAACTTCATCCGCTCTGCAACAGCTCCGGAGATGATAGACATTGCGGTTGCGACGAATACAACTTGAAAGAAGAAATCTGCCGATGGCGCATATGTCGCAGGTTCGTCGTTNCCGGTAACCCCGTCCGAAGTAATCCCATCTAGAAGCATCACGAAATCGCCTCCACCGTACATGATGCTGTACCCCATTACCATGTACATGATGCAGGAAATTGAATAGAGCGCGACATTCTTGGTCAGGATTGCATTGGTATTCTTGGAGCGGACAAGGCCAGCCTCTAACATTGAGAANCCGGCGGCCATCCACATGACNAGGGCGCCGCAAATTAAGAAGTAAAATGTGTCCAGCGCGTAACTAAGTTGAAAAATTGAATCTTCCATTTTGATGTGNTCTCCCTAAGTTAAATNGCANCTACACCAGTTTCGCCGGTGCGGATGCGGATCACCTGCTCAATCCCATAAACAAAGATCTTTCCGTCNCCGATTTTTCCCGTTCTGGCCGCCTCGCTGATNGCTTCCAGAGCCTGATCGACGAGTTCTTCGGAAATTGCAACTTCAAGTTTCACTTTTGGCAGGAAATCCACCACGTATTCCGCACCTCGGTAGAGTTCGGTATGACCCTTTTGTCGGCCAAAACCTTTGACTTCGGTAACCGTCATACCCTGAATACCAATTCGGGACAGGGCGTCCCGGACATCGTCCAGCCGAAACGGCTTGATTACGGCAGTGACAAGCTTCATTAGAATTCTCCAGTTCTGAAGATTTGTTTTCGGCATCTACCCTTATTTGGGCCTGATCACCGCTTGGTATTTCTTATGAAGCAATTTGCGTGCCAGCTCTCAAAGAGCAGCGTAATCAGTGATTCAGCAGGTTTCAGACCAATTTTTTTGGCACAATGCACCTTAAGGTGGCAGGGTATTGGACGTTTTGCCCTGAATCGGAGCAACGCGCTTTGACCGTTCAGACTGGTAAAATAATGTGGTCAGCATTTTTCGGAATCACGATCTTCNCAACATGACAATGCCATTTAAAAAAATAGCCGAATCGCTGGGAGAGGTACTGCCAGTAGATTTCGCAGAGGACGTCAAGAAAAATGTCCGGGCAATGGTCCAGTCGTCTCTTGAAAAGATGGATCTNGTCACCCGGGAAGAACTAGACATTCAGGAAAAGGTTTTGGCGAGAACCCGTAGTCAGCTGGAGGAGTTGCAGCAACGGGTCATCGAACTTGAGGATGCGCTNAAGCGTAGCGCCGATCCTTAGTAACTCTTCATCCCACGGATCGGGAAACCATGACAAGGAGCTGTCAACATGTCCCTCGCGAGACTTCAGAGTCGGGCGCCTAACGGCCTCGATGCNCCATCGGTTACGGTAGAGGTNCACCTTTCGGGTGGCCTGCCGTCTTTTACTATTGTNGGCCTCCCCGAGGCCGCTGTCCGGGAGAGCCGCGAACGGGTACGAAGCGCGGTGATCAATTCNGGCTTTGATTTTCCTCCACGCAGGATTACCGTAAACCTNGCNCCCGCGGATCTTCCAAAGCAGGGGGGGGCGGTTCGATCTTGCAATCGCTCTCGGTATTCTCACAGCATCCGGCCAGTTAAAGTCATCAGAGCGTGATTTTTCCAGGGAGTATCTGGGTGAGTTGGGTCTGGGTGGAGAACTGAGGCCAATTCCCGCTGTTCTGCCAGCGATACTGGCGGCTCGTGAACTGGGACGGGCTGTCATGCTGCCGATGGCCAACTGTGCCGAAGCCAGTCTCGTACCCGATGCGAGGTTGTTGGCGGTCGAGAGCCTGATACAGGCAGCTGCCCACTTATCCGGAGATACACCCGTTCCGGAACTGACTGCGGGCATGCCTTTGGAAAAGCTTGGCCGAGGCGATACCCACGGAGATCTCANAGATATCTGCGGCCAGCCCTTTGGCGTGCGTGCGCTCGAGATTGCAGCAGCCGGCGGCCATTCGTTGATGATGGTGGGCCCTCCCGGCTGCGGTAAGACCATGNTGGCAGAGCGGCTTGCTGGCATCCTGCCGGATATGCAGGCGGANGAGGCGCTGGAAACAGCAGCAGTCTATTCAGTATCACACTTGGGCTTCGACAGTGACCGCTGGCAGCTTCGACCTTTTCGCGCACCTCATCACAGNGCCTCCGCGGTGGCACTGGTGGGCGGNGGNGCCCGGGTGGGACCGGGCGAGATATCGCTGGCGCACAACGGCGTGCTTTTCCTGGATGAGTTGTCAGAGTTCTCCCGGCAGGTACTCGATCAGTTACGTGANCCNCTGGAGTCAGGGTCAGTATTGATTGCCCGGGCAGGGCGAACGGCTCGTTATCCCTGCCGCTTCCAGTGGGTGAGTGCGATGAACCCCTGTGGCTGTGGTTACCACGGAGATCGTTCCGGCCGGTGTCGGTGTACCGTCGAACAGGTCAGGCGGCACCAGAGCCGCCTTTCCGGGCCACTGATCGACCGGGTGGATCTTCATGTGAGGCTACAGTCGGTGGATCCCGCAGAGGTCCACACCAAGAAATCATGTCTTGAGACCTCTGCTGAGGTCAAAAGCCGGGTCTGCCGCGCAAGAGAGTGTCAGACAGCGCGCGCCTGCAACATCAATGCGCATCTCACCCAAAGCGAGTTGCAGCAGGTTGCTCCATTACGACATGAAACACAGCNCTTTCTTNGTGAGGCAGGTAGTCAGTTGGGGTTTTCCGTCCGTGGACACTACCGGGTCCTAAGAGTGGCGCGGACAATTGCTGATCTTGAGGGTACGGCGGCGCTCACGGAAGNACATCTTGCCGAGGCACTGCAGTACCGTGTACCCGACCGTACTGAGGCCGGGCTGGNATAACGTTCGTTACGTCCAGTTGGGATCACGCTTTTCGATGAAAGCGTCAATCCCTTCCTGGGTATCGGGGAAGAGCATATTGTCGGCCATGACCTGGCCCGCGGCCTGATAGGCTTCGGCCAGCGGCATATTCAGTTGCCGATAGAAGAGTGCTTTTCCGGCCCGCAGAGCGTCAGCCGGTTTACTGGCAATATTTTTCGCTAGGGCATCGACTGTTCCGTCAAGCCTGTCAGCCGGGACCACATGGTTAACCANTCCGTACTCATGNGCTGTGTGCGCATCAATGAAGTCCCCGGTGGTCAGCATCTCAAAGGCCCGTTTGCGTGAGACGCCCCGACTCAATGGAACGCTGGGTGTTGANCAAAAAAGCCCGAGGTTGATTCCGGACACCGCAAAGCGTGCCGTATCCACTGTGACGGCAAGATCTGCATTCGCTACAAGTTGACAGCCTGCAGCGGTTGCCATGCCCTGTACCTTGGCCACCACGATCTGTGGCATGCGGGCCAAAGTCAGCATCATTTGACTGCATCGAGAAAAGAGATCTTCATAGTAAAGCTGATCGGGTGCGGCTCGCATTTCCTTAAGATCATGACCGGCACAGAAGGCCTTGCCGGCCGCCGCAATAATCAGGACCTTGATATCATTATCCGCTGANACCTCGTCAATTTCTGCCTGGAGCGAAGAAAGCATCTCCTCGGACAAGGGGTTATACTGATCTGGCCGATTCAGGGTCAGCATCATAACCCCCGGTGCACGAGTCTCCTTGAGAACGATGGACGAGATATCTTGAGAAGCCGTAGACGCTTTCATTGCGGCATCCTTTTGCTGAAACGTCCCGTAACTTACACCTTGTAGGCAAGAAAAGTAAACTGCTATGTCCCCGATCACGATTGTGCAAATGGAATCCCTGATTCGGGAACAGTTACCGTTTGCAGTCGAATCTGGATTTATCCTGGAGTCCCTTGCAGAGGGACGGGCCGTGGTTCGCGCCCCTTATCGAAGCGCTTTTCTTCGACCGGGGGGCACTATCGCGGGCCCCGTCATGATGGGACTTGCAGACTACGCGATTTACGCAGCACTGCTGAGCCGCATTGGCCTTGTTGAGCTTGCCGTGACCACGAGCTTTAATATCAATTTCCTATCCCGCCCTGGAGAAGCAGATCTGATTGCCGATGCCGGCATTATCAAACTGGGTAAGCGTCTCGCGGTTGGCGAGGTCGAGATGGTCAGCGCAGATCGCGATGATTTGGTAGCGCATGTGACGGCCACCTATTCGATTCCGCCCGATGCGGTCTGAATCGCGTAAGAGACGAGATGACATGAGCGCTACTCGATTCAAAGAAGTTCGAGCCTGCGTGTTTGACGCCTATGGAACCTTGTTTGATGTGCACTCTGCCGTCGGGCGTCATTCAGCTCGACTGCCTGATGCCAGCACCGTTTCTATGTTGTGGCGCACCAAGCAACTCGAATATACCTGGCTGCGTACCCTCATGGGTCGATATGTCGATTTCTGGCAGATCACTCAGGATGCGCTGAATTTTGCACTTGATACTCATGGAATGACCGATGCCGCGCTGCAACAGGATCTGATGCAGGCCTATCTTGAATTATCCTGCTACCCCGAGGTGCCGAAAGTGCTTGAAACACTCAAGCAAAAAGGTTTTCGTTGTGCAATCCTGTCCAACGGTTCTACCGAGATGCTGAATTCTGCGGTTCGAAACAGTGAACTTCAGGATTTCTTCGATGCGGTAATTTCAGTTGATTCCCTTGGCGTCTACAAGCCGGACCCGCGGGTTTACCAACTGGCGGTTGATCAGCTGGATCTTCAGCCGCGCGAGATCGCATTCCAGTCGTCCAATGCGTGGGATGCTGCAGGCGCGGGCGCTTTTGGATTTAAGGTTGCCTGGATTAACCGCTTCGGTCAGCAGGCCGAGCGTCTCGGTACCCTTGCCGATGCAGAACTTAAGGACTTGGCGGGTTTGCCCGCTTTGTTGTAGTCGTTTCAGCCCGAGGATTATCGGTAAGCTTCCCAGAGGGTCTCAGTGTCGTTTGGCGAGTTGGGCCCTTGCGACCCGTGAGGCCGGAGGATGCCCCAGTCGGTGGCTCAGTGAATCGGTGATGGTGACGAGCTGATCAAGGTCAGTCGCGCAGTCAATACCAAGACCCTCCATCATGTAGACCACGTCTTCAGTCGCCACATTGCCGGCAGAGCCGGATGCATAAGGACATCCGCCCAACCCGCCAACAGCGGTGTCTACTGTCGTTACACCGATCTCGATACAGGCAAGAATGTTGGCAAGCGCCTGCCCATAGGTATCGTGAAAGTGCACCGAGAGGTTATCGATACCGGTTTCGCTTGCACAGGCTTTTGCCAGCGCGCGCGCCTTGTCCGGAGTGCCAACGCCAATGGTATCGCCCAGAGAGATTTCAGAGCAGCCCATTGCGATCAGTTTTGCCGCCAGACTGGCTACCTGAGCAATCTCTACCTTGCCCTCATATGGACAGCCCAGCACACAGGAGATGTAGCCTCGGATGACGACGCCATCGTCCTTGGCGAGTGTACACACCTCGGCAAAGCGTGAAAGGCTTTCATTAATGCTGCAGTTGATGTTGCGCTGTGAGAAGGTTTCTGACGCGGCGCCGAAGATCGCGATCTCGCGGGCGCCCGCAGCTCGGGCATTCTCATAGCCTTTTTTGTTGGGTACAAGTACCGGAAGGCGAAGATCTATTCGTCCCGAGAGCGATTCCAGCACTTCGTCGCTGCCGGCCATCTGTGGAACCCAGCGGGGTGATACAAAGGATCCGGCTTCAATATCTTTGAGTCCGGCAGCGGCCAGTTGCTGTATCAGTTCGACACGTTCTTGGGGCGACAGGGGTTGGGCTTCGTTCTGCAGTCCATCGCGGGGCCCCACTTCGACGATTCGGATATGGTTGGGTCTCATGGATTATTTTGCCTCTTCAAGGTGCCGACAGCGCAATCCGGTAGTAGATGCACAGATCAGGTTCGATACCGTCCTGGTAGTCTTTTTCAATTATATGAACTGCCCGGGCGCCAAGCGAACTATTCAGCCGCCACATGGCGTCAGCGAGCCCTGCTCGGTTACGCCCGGACACCTGTTCGAATCCCTCTGACCGCGCGGCGTCAATCTGGTGTGCTTTAAGTTCTCGGCCGATTCCCTGACCGCGATACTCATCATCGACGAGGGTATCTGCGGCATACAGCACCGTAGCGCTGCCTCGTAATGAATCTTCGGCCGGGCCGCGAATATGGGAAAAGGCCTCGAGCGGTGCTCCGAGACAAAATCCGGCCAGTTGCACCCCATTGATCGCGGCGAGACTGACACCTTTTTCGTGACAAATGATCTTTTCAAGGGTCTCGGGCGTATCCTGCCGGGAGGGTTCGTAAGTTTGTGTTTCAAGACGAAGCAGTTGTGACCGCCAGTGGCCCCAGTTTGCGGCGTTCAGACGCTCATACTGTATGGCTGTGCTGATTGCAGGCATCCGAGAGACCCTTAGTCGGTACTGGCTTCGCCCGCGCCCTGCTGGTGCCGTTCCCGGGACCGAACGATACTCTCATGCCGCGCGCTACAGACGCCACAGTCAGAAGCGTCTGATTTTCGCCAGTTGTCGGGCGGAACGAAGCCATCGCGCCAGATACCGAGCGCTTCTTCTCGGGCGAGCGCTTCTTCTTTCTGGAAAGGCGCTGCCGGGCTGGCATTGGTGAGCGCCCATCCATAGCGGACCAGNGTGGCGTTCAGGCTTTCTCCATNCAGGGTGCATTCTGCCGACAGACTGCCCNCTGTCGAGGCGGNAGTTGACAGCGAGACCAGTGGACTGCATTCCAAAGTGCCTTGAATGACACGNTCGGCAAGAATTTGCCATGCAGCCTTTCCGCACGGCCAGTCATTGTTGCTGTTCTGGCACAGTGCNTCAGGGTGGGGCAGGGTGGCGCCATCAAGGTGGTAGGCCGTTTCTCCCAGGATCAGGTATCCCTTCGCTGAATTAACCGTGACNGGGNATTGCGCAAAGACGGCAAGCGCCGCCAANAAACTTGCGCAGAGACTGGCAGCGCCGATGAATAATCGAAAGCCCATGAAGGGTGCTGACCGGTAGGTCAGTCCCGCGGAAGCACCACCACAGCATCGTTGGCCCACTGTAGCCACACAGGCTGACTGGGCTTGTGGAGGTGCGTCATCGAGCGCTCCAGATTCTGCAGCGCGACCAGTACCGGGTCTTCACGCTGAGGCAGGTGTACGTAGAAGTGGCTCCGGTCACCAAGATATGCTGAAAGCCCCATCGTACCGCCCGCGGTATTGGCGCTCTCTCCCGGATCCGAGAATACCGGCTGCATTTTTTCAGGCCGTATCGCCACCCAGACCTGCTGTCCCGTTGATACACCGGCATCAGATCCGGTAACCTTGACNTCGCCCAGCACCGGAGTCTGTACCGTCACGGCACTGTCGGTGGAGGATGAGATTTCCCCTTCGAAGAAATTCATGCTACCGATGAAATCCGCAACGAATCGAGAGCCGGGTGATTCATAAAGTTGTCCCGGCGAGGCGATTTCCATGACTTCACCCTCGGACATTACTGCGATTTGGTCAGACAGCGTCAGCGCCTCTTCCTGGTCGTGGGTAACAAACAGAAAAGTAATGCCGATCTGCTGCTGCAGTTGGCGCAGTTCGATCTGCATCTGCTCGCGAAGTTTTTTGTCGAGCGCGCCCAGTGGTTCATCCAGNAATAGCACCTTGGGTTGCTTGATGAGCGCTCTGGCTAGGGCGACGCGTTGACGCTGCCCACCCGAGAGTTCGTCTGCGCCACGCTTGCCATATCCTGGCAGTTTGATGAGCTCCAGCACTTCGTCGATGCGCTTGTCCAGTTCGGCCCGGGTGAGTCCAGCCTTACGCATGCCGAAAGCAATGTTGTTCCGTACATCCAAGTGCGGAAAGATCGCATAGTTCTGGAACACCATGTTCACCGGACGGTGATTGGGTGGTGTCGCTGACATCGGCTGGTCATCAATCATGATTTCTCCCGCACTGGGNATCTCAAAACCTGCCACCATCCGCAGCAAGGTTGTCTTGCCGCAACCCGACGGACCGAGCAGCGAGAAGAACTCACCTCGTTGAATGTCAAAACTGGCGTTCTCTACAGCTTTTACAGACCCGAAGTGTTTGCTAACGCCCTGGAATGAAATGATTGCATCGCTCATGTTCAAAGTCCCGAAGTACTGTCGGTTTTTACGCCACGCCGTCTGAACCATTCAGCAAAAGCGACGACGAAGAAAGAAATCACAAATATGCTGGCACCCAGAGCCAGCACTGGCGGAAGCTTGGTGGGAAAGCGCAGTGAACTCCAGATATAGATCGGAAGGGTTGGGTCTGTGCTGGTGAGGAAGAAGGACAGCACAAATTCGTCAAAAGAAATAGTGAAGGTCAGCAGCAGGCTGGCAACAATACCTGGCAGCACGATAGGGAAAGTGACCCGCCAGAAGGTCATCCAGGCATTTTCACCGAGATCAAGCGCGGCCTCTTCCAGACTGCGGTCAAANCCTTCCATCCGGGAGATCAGTACCAACATCGCAAACGGCGTACACAANAGCATGTGCGAAAAACCCACCGTCCACAATGAGAGGGGTATCCCCACCTGCGTGATCAGGATCAGCAGCGAGATCGCCAGAATAATTGCCGGAATCACGAGTGGNACCATGATGAAGCCCATGACCGGTCCTCGTCCCGGCAACCGATAGCGGGTTACNGCTTTAGCCGCCAACAANCCCAGTATCGTGCTTAGTATGGCCACCGTCAGTCCGACCTTGATACTGTTCATCAGGGCCTCCAGCATATCCGGACTGTTGAACATCTTCTCGTACCACTTGAAGGTAAATCCTTTCAGCGGAAAAGCAATGTACTTCGACTCATTGAACGAAAACAGCGGCAGAAACAGGACCGGCAGATAAATAAAGGTCAGGTAGATCATGGCATAGACTGCAAAGCCGTCGGGGCGCCACCAGGGACGATTCGTGTTCATGCGATCCTCCTGCGAAAACGGTGAGTACCCCAGAGAAAGAGGCAGATCATTGCCGTTACCGTGAGCATCGACATGACGGAGATGGCCGCGCCGAGTGGCCAATTGAATGCCTTGCCGAACATCGACTGGATAATGTTACCGATCATGATGCCGCTGGGGCCTCCCACCAGCGATGGGGTGACGTAGTCTCCAACGGTCGGGATAAAGACCAGCAGACTNGCCGCGATGACGCCCGGCATCGAGAGCGGCAGTGTGACCCGCACAAAACTCATAAAGGCGTTTTCACCCAGATCCCGAGCTGCCTCAAGCAAAGAGCGGTCGATTTTCTCAAGCGATACATAGATAGGCAGGATTGCAAACGCTGCCCAGGCGTGAGCCAGCGTGATCGTTACCGCGAATGGGTTATACAGCAGAAACTCAAGCGGTTCGCTGATGAGNCCGATAGACTTGAGGCCAGAATTGACAACCCCGTTGTATCCCAACATCACCTTCCATGCAAAGACGCGCAGGAGATAGCTGGTCCAGAACGGGACCGTGATCAAGATCAGCCAGACCAGTTTGTTTTTCTGAACTCGAAAAGCAATGAAGTACGCCATTGGATAAGCCAACAGGACGGTGGCCAGCGTTACCACGCCGGATATCTTGATCGACTTGATTAGGATCATCCCGTAAATGGGCTTGGCAAAAAAGTCTGAGTAGTTCTTCCACGAGAATGTTTTTATGAAATCAACGTAGTCCTGCAGCCAGAAACTGAGCGTAAAAAGGATCAGCAACGGCATCGCAAGGCCAAAGACCATCGCCAGNAGTGTTGGGGAAAGAAGACTGAATCCCCTGAGGGCCTCACTTTCCAGAAAGCGCCTACGGATGGTTGAGCCGAAGGACTGCAACGACATGGCGGTTCGACTCATGAGTGATAGATTTTTATTGAGAGGCCTAGTAGGCGATAGGGAGGTGATAGGCTAAAAGCATAATGCCGGGTGAGGAAGCCTCACCCGGCATCGTTTGCTCAGCTTCGAACCGGCAGGACTACATACCGGCTTTGACTTCTTCGAACATAGCCTGAAGCGCCGGCTCGTTGCCCATCGGGGCCTGAAAGATGCCGGCATCCAGAGTCTCGTTCACGTTTACCGAGTAGCCTAACTCTTTGAGCAGGCCTGGTTGATCCTGCTCGACCTTGGCGAAAGCGTTAAGGTTGCCGTGTCCGTANCCGTACTCGGTCAGCGCAAACACGCCGGATTCCACGCTGGCATAAGCATCAAGGTAGTCGTAAATCCGATCGAGTTTGGCCGGATCATGATCGCTCATCAGGCAGAAGCCGCAAACCCAGGTCATGGCGCCTTCTTTCGGGCTGGAGTAGCGGACATCGAAGCCTTCCTTCTTAAGTGCAGCGTAAGATGAGTTCCATGCACTAGTGGCAANCAGTTCACCGGAGGCGAGCGCCTGCTCGATATCTGCCGGACTGGTCCAGTAGTACCGCATCAGCGGCAATTGTTCCTTNAGCGCTGCNCGGGTTTTTGCCATTTCCTCATCGGTCATGTTGAACGGATCTTTGGCGCCGNTGTAGATGGCGGCGACCATNACGCCGTCGATCAGACTGTCTGCCATAGACAGACGGCCTTTGTATTTCGGATCCCAAAGCATTCCCCAGGATTCGTTGCCGACATATTCAGGAGCAAGGTCAGCACGATACAACACTGACGTCAGGCCCCAGTCGGTGGGAATGAAGTACTGCTTGTCGCCTTCAAAAGTGCCCGGGATGGTTTTGAGACTCGGAATGAGATCGTCCCAGTTGCTGAGTCGACTGGTGTCGATTGGGTCCAGAATGCCCGCATCTTTCCAGATTGGAACTTTGTAGGTGCANGGCTGGGTGAGATCAACCTTGAACCCGGCACGCATCTTGGCAAAGGCTTCTTCCTCGTCACCGAAGATGGCTATGTTGGGTGATTCGCCATGTTTGGCAAGATAAGGTTGATGCAGTTCGGGAACGTCCCAGCCTTCCCAAGTAAACACGGTAGGATGGTCGTCATTCGCGGCAAACGCGGAGCGACTGCCTACCGGCATCATCACCATGGTGGCACCAAGCGCCATTAGGCTCTGGTTGAACTTTCGACGGCTCATCTGGCCTGTAGCGAGTTGTTCTACGATATCCTCTTTTTTCATTTTGCTCCTCCTTAAATCTCGTTTTACTGGGCTTCACTGTGACCCCGCCCAAAAAGGGTTNGGCGCTTCTATCTTAGGTTATTTTAGATTATGGCGCGAACTTTGCAGAAGTACATGCGAGACCAAAGAGACTAAGANATTGATCGCAGCGGTTTTGGGTNATGCCTGGACCNGGTCTAAAGTCTTGTCAAGGGCTTTTCTGGCCAGTTCGACCAGTTCATCGATCTCCTCTTTAGACATAATCAGCGGCGGGGAGATGATCATGCTGTCGCCGACGGCCCGCATCACAAGACCCAGGTTAGCGGCAATATCGCGACAGAGCGGCCCAGTTGTTCCTGACGGCTCAAACTGCGCACGGGTATCTTTATCAGCAACGATTTCCAGCGCACCCAGAAAGCCTAGCCCACGTACCTCACCGACCAACGGATGATCAGCAAGTTCGGCCCATCGNTGTTGTAGGTAAGGACCGGTTTCTGTGCGCACCCGATCAATAATNCCTTCGTCACGCAGGATCCGGATATTTGCGGCGGCCACCGCGCAGGCAGCCGGATGCCCGGCATAGGTCATGCCGTGAGTAAATTCACCACCCTCTTCAATGATGATCCTTGCGATGTGTTCTGAGACCATGACACCGCCGATGGGAAGGTATCCAGAGGACAATCCTTTGGCGATTGGCATGAGGTCGGGCTTGAGGCCATAGTAATCGCTGGCAAACCATTCACCCGTGCGGCCAAATCCGCAGATGACCTCATCGGCCACGAGCAGAATCTGGTGACGCTGACAGATGGCACTGATCTCTGGCCAATAGGTCTCGGGCGGCACGATCACGCCTCCGGCACCTTGGATAGGTTCAGCAATAAAGGCCGCAACCCGGTGTTCACCCAGTTCCTNAATTTTCTGTTCGAGTTCGCCGGCAACCTTTTTGCCGAACTCCTCTGGGGTCAAGTCACCGCCCTCGCGATACCAGAACGGCTGNCCGATATGCACAATATCGGGAATTGGGAGACCTCCCTGCTCGTGCATGGCCTGCATGCCACTAAGGCTTGCTCCCGCCATAGTNCTGCCATGATATGCATTCCGCCGGCTGATGATGACCTGCTTTTCGGGATGACCCATGCACTGCCAGAAGTAGCGCGCCATGCGTACGACCGTGTCGTTTGACTCCGAACCCGAGTTAGTCAGGAATACGTGCGTAAGATGATCCTGGGTGACTTCGGATAGCAGTGTCGANAGGTCGATAACTGGCGGGTGCGCCGTTTGGAAGAAACTGTTGTAGTAGGGCAGCTGCTCTATCTGCTTGCGTGCCACTTCAGCGAGGTCCTTACGTCCATAGCCCACGTTGACACACCAGAGCCCCGCCATGCCATCCATCAACCGGTGGCCATCAGTGTCCCACAGATACACGCCTTTGGCNCGTTCGATAATGCGGGCACCCCTTTCATGCATCCGTTTGTGATCGGTAAAAGGATGCAGAAAGTGGGCGTGGTCAAGCGCCTGATATTCGGCGGTGGTCAGCGTCATGGGGGTGCTCCTCGGCAGCAAACTTCTTTTTGGATCGACCTCCCATCTTAGAAGTGAGAGATTGGCCCCGTCAATGCAGTTTACGTACTAAAAAGTACGAAAAAGGCTCTGGTAATCGAAAGGACAGAAGCCTTGGTCTAGACGTTCAGCAGCAGATGCTCGCGCTCCCAGGAACTGATCACCTGAAGAAACGTATCATATTCACTTTCCTTGACCGCATTCCAGGCTTGAACAAAACGCGTGCCCAGCATCTCCTTGAGATCGTCACAGTGTTCCAGCGCCTCGAGCGACTGCTCCAAGCTGCGGGGCAGTTCATACGGCATATCATAGGCGCTTGCCGTCACCGGTGCGCTGGGATCGAGTTTCTGCTGCATCCCGAGCAGTCCGCAAGCGAGACTTGCTGCAATGGCGAGATAGGGGTTGGCATCGGCGCCGGGTACACGGTTTTCAACCCGGCGTGACTCACGCCCTGAGTCTGGAACCCGAAGACCCACCGTACGGTTATCGAGTCCCCATTGGACGTTGATTGGCGCCGCGTGATAACGGATGAGACGCCGATATGAGTTCACATTCGGCGCAAGAAGAGACAGGGAAGCCGGCAAAAATCGCTGCAGTCCACCAATATAAGCATAAAAAAGTGCGCTGGCTTCGCCATTGGTGTCGCTGAATATATTTGCTCCGGTTTTTGCAGAGATCACGCTCTGGTGGATGTGCATAGCACTGCCAGGTTCTTTTTCCATGGGTTTAGCCATGAAAGAGGCGTACATCTTGTGCCGAAGCGCAGTCTCGCGCACGGCCCGTTTAAACAAAAAAGCCTGATCGGCGATCGCCACTGGATCACCGTGCAGCAGGTTGACCTCCATCTGTGCCGCGCCAGCTTCGTGATTGAGGGTCTCGAGTGAGATTTCGAGTCCTTCGCAATAGTCGTAGAGATCTTCAAACAGCGGATCGAACTCGTTGACCGCATCTATTGAAAAGGACTGCCGGCCTGCTTCGGCGCGACCGGAGCGCCCAACCGGAGGCTCCAGCGGATAGTCAGCATCGGGATTGGGCTTAATCAGGTAAAACTCAAGCTCTGGCGCGACCACGGGCTCCCAGCCGTTCTCACGATAGGCATTGACGATTTTCTGCAGCACATAGCGCGGTGCCATCTCGACAGGGCTCCCATCGGCGTAAAAGCAGTCGTGGATCACAAGTGCGGTGGGTTCTTGAGTCCAGGGAACCAACCGGAAACTGTCAAGATCCGGTTTCAGGAAGATATCCTTGTCGGCAGGATCAACGGCGCTCTGGTCTTCGGGGTATTCCCCGGTTACGGTCTGAAGAAAGATCGCCTCAGGCAGGCGCATACCGATCTCTTCGCTGTATTTGTGCGCAGGAATAAGTTTCCCACGGGCAATGCCCGTCATATCAGGGATGACGGCTTCAATCTCGTCAATCCGGTTGTCTCGAAGCCACTGGCGGATACTCCGGTCCGGAACCGTTTCCAGCGTTGATACGGAATCTAAATTGTCTGACATAAAGCCTCAAAGACGAAAAACTACATTAAGTTTAACCAAGTAGGGGTCATTGCAACAGTTTCTGTATACGCTGACATCCATCAGACTTTCATGATGTTGGGATTGACCCTATCTACAATCTGTTTAACAATGAGATTCACGGTCTTTGGAAACCATCGCATTATTGTTTGGTTAAATCTCTAAAGCGGATGCAACGAAGATCGGGAAGTATCGAATGCGGTGAAACTTTAAATCAGATACTCAAAATATGAGGAGAATAGGAATGGAAAAAGTGCGTAAACTGACGTCCGCCTTTGGCCTCGTCGCAGGCCTCTTCGGTCTGGCGTCGCTCAGCGGCCCGGCACTCGCTGCCGATTGCCCCATCAAGATCGGGGGCCTCGCTCCGCTTTCGGCGCCAGGTTCCGTGACCGGTGGTGAGGCGATGCGCGATGCCATGATTCTGGCTCAGCGAGACATCAACGCGGCCGGCGGTGTGCTCGGCTGTGATATCGAAGTTGTCATCGCCGATACAGAAGGTCTGCCTGAGAAGGCACGGGCGCTGATGGAAAAACTCATTACCCAGGACGGCGTTGTTGCCGTGGGCGGCGGTTATCACAGCTCTGTTGGCGTTGCCGGCAAGGATGTGGCCAACGATCGGGGAATACCCGTGGTCTTTGCTGAAACCTGGAACGACACCATCACCGGCGACAAGCAGAAGTACATCTTCCGTATCGCGCCGCTCAGTTCCTGGGCGTCAGGGGTGATTTGGAAGTTTGCAGCTCAGGCACCGGGCGTGAAAAAGGTTGCCATCGTGACCGAGAACACGGATTACGGCATCCCGGCCGCGGCAGAGTGTGAAAAAGGTCTCGCCTCGAAAGGCATCGGAAGNACTACCTTTGGNGTGGATATCGGTACGCAGGATTTTGCTGGTATCGTCGAGCGTGTGAAGGCGGAAGATCCTGACTACGTGATCGTACTGCTGACGGGTGAGGCGGGATACAACTACGCGCAGCAGGCGGCTGATGCCGGCGTTGGTCCACTGGATATGATGTTCCACGCCAATCAGGCNGGTCTCGAGAGTAAATCATGGTGGGAAAACGTGCCTGACGGTAACCTCGCTTTTATGGCGCGGATCGGTGTGCCGGAAACCATGTATAACGAAAGCGCGTTGAAGTTTGCCAACGACTACAAGGCGAAAACCGGCAAGACCGGTGTCGAAAGTTATGCGCTGGAAGCCTATGACTCCATCGGCGTCCTGGCCCAGGCCATCAACGAGGCAGGTTCCACCAGTGGCGACGCTATCGTCGACGCACTAGAGAACATCAGCCACGAGGGAACCCTTGGGCGGATTTACTTCCCGTATGGCACTAACAAAGATCCTTCTGTTGATGGTAAAGGGGACGAGTGGTGGCACCAGTGGCCTGATCCTGCGATCACGATGGTCCAGTATCAAAAAGAGGGTGAGCCTTCCAATACAATGACGATTGTTTATCCTGACGTCTACAAGACAGGCGACGCGATCTACGTCGGTCACTGATCGTATTTTCTGAATCACTCTAAAAGCGGGGCGGGCGTGACACATGCCTGCCCCGCTCATTTTTATGTTTATTGATGTAACCGGTGAGCACCACCTGCAGGAATAATCGGAGCAATGCAATACTCAAGTATTTTCTGGTGGACGATGCTCTGGATTGTTTTCTGGGGAGTCACCGGGGGTATCGGTACCCGCCGGGTCTATCTTCGTAAAGACCGCGATACCTCCAATGCGACGCTCGGCGGTTCGCTGATCGGCGCGGCGTTCGGGCCTTTTGGGTTAGCGCCATTATGGTGGAAGAGTCCCGAGATCGGTCGCGTCATGATTACGTTGTCGTCCCTGGTGGTCATCGGCATTATCGCGGTGGCTTTTGCTAACGCGGATCCTGAAAATAACTGTGTCTCGAACGGATCCTTCGTTGCATCGCAGATCACCAACGGGCTTATCATCGGCATCATTTATGGCCTGATGGCAATGGGGCTCACGCTGATCTTTTCTATCCTCGGGCTTGTCAGTTTCGCCCATGGCGCCTTTTATATGATTGGCGGCATGTTGGTTTACTACATCGTTGTCGTCTGGTTTCCGGGAGTACATCCCCTGATCGGAGTATTGGGCTCCTGTTCGATTACATTTTTGCTCGGGGCGCTGTTCGAACGCCTGTTCCTGACGCCTATGTATGACGGCCGGGTGGAACGCCCAGTTGAGTACGGCATCCTCGTGACTTTTGGACTTTCGTTCACACTGACTTATTTGGTTGCCGCACTGGCAGGCTTCAACCCTGTAAAAGTAAAGCGGTTTTTTGATTTCCCCCGGATTCGGCTACCGGACAATGCGGACCCCTGGCTGATTAAGACGAGCCGGGGCAACATGACGCTTTTTGATACCGTATCGATCTCGAACCCCCGGTTTGTCGCAGCCATCCTTTCAATCTTGGTCCTGTTGGGCCTGCTGTATTTCCTGCACCGCACCTGGACCGGAAAAGGCCTTCGCGCCGTCAGTCAGGACCGTGAAGCCGCTGCCATTGCGGGCATTAATCCAAACCGAATGAACATGTTGGCCTTCGCACTCGGGTGCATGATTGCAGCGCTTTCGGGGGCGGTTCTGGTCCAGGCCTTTTCCTGGTTGCCAATCGTAGGGTTGATTCCTGAGATGCGGTCTTTCGTTATTGTGGTGCTGGGCGGGCTGGGATCCTTGCCTGGGGCGTTTGTTGGCGGCACGCTGGTCGGCCTAGTTGAGGCCGCAGGAACCGGTTGCGTCCCCAATCCACAGAAGGCATCCATTTATATTCCAGCCTACGGGATGATTATTCTTACTGTGATGCTGTTGTTGCGGCCCAT